>NZ_NGFP01000050.1 GCF_002149035.1 Streptosporangium minutum | reverse complement strand
ACCTCTACCTGATCGTGTTCATCGCGGTCTGCGCGGTGCTGGGATTCGCGCTGCGGGGGGCCAGCTACGGCTACTGGACGATCTTCGCGACGCCGCTGTCGCTGATGCTGGCGGACTTCTCCCTGCCGCTGGACTGGGGGGCGGCGGCGGTCCGGGTGGCCCTCACGATCGCGGGCGGGGCTCTGGTGCTGCTCTTCGCCCGGCTGCTGTGGCCCCGGGGGCAGCGCGCGAAGCTGACCGGCAGGGCCGTGGACATGCTCGAAGAGCACGCGGCGCTGGTGCGGTCGTTGATCGACCAGGACCCCGACGAGGTGCGCGCGCGGCTCTCCTCGGCGGCCGTCGCCGCGGACCGGTTCTCCGACTCCCTGGACCGGCTGGACAAGGAGCCCGGGGGCAGCGCGCCACAGCGGCTCAGGGACGCCGTGACGGCCGCCCGGCGGCTCCGTGACAACGCTCTGGCGCTGTTCGCCGTGCCAGGACCCGGCGAGGAGTCCGGGCCCACGGCGGCGGTCCTGGACATGGTCGCCGACCGGCTGGAGAACGTCGCCGAGGCGGTCGGCACGGAGCGCCCCGAGGCGCCGGCCGACGATCTGGACGGTGTCCTGGACGAGCTCGGCGCGCACGTGGACGTGCTGGCCGCGCGGCGGCTGGACGAGGTGGCCGAGGGAGCGGCCGATCAGATGACCGAGGTGCGCCGCGGGATCATGCACGCCGCCGCCGCGCAGCCGGCCCTGAAGGGGCTCAGCGCCGAGGCTCTCCGGCTGGCCGCGCTCACCGCTCCGCGACGATGACGCCGTCCTCGGCGTCGGCGGCCTCGACCTCAGCGCGCGGGATGCCGAGCAGGTAGAGGATCGAGTCGAGGTAGGGCACGTTGACCGCGGTGTCGGCGGCCTGGCGGACCACCGGCTTGGCGTTGAACGCGATGCCCAGACCGGCCGCCGCGATCATGTCGAGGTCGTTGGCGCCGTCGCCGATGGCCACGGTCTGGCTGATCGGGATGCCCGCCTGGCGGGCGAAGCGTTCCAGGGCTCGTGCCTTGCCGGGGCGGTCGACGATCTCGCCGACGACCCGTCCGGTGAGCACGCCGTCCACGACCTCCAGCGTGTTGGCCGCGGAGTAGTCGATGCCGAGGTCGTCGACGAGGGCGTCGGTGAGCTGGGTGAACCCGCCGCTGACGATCGCGAACCGGTAGTCGAGCCGCTTGAGCGTCCGCACCAGGGTGCGGGCGCCGGGGGTGAGGACCAGCTCCTTGCGGACCTTCTCGAAGATCTCCTGAGGGAGGCCCTCCAGCAGTGCGACCCGGCGGCGCAGCGACTCGGCGAAGTCGAGCTCGCCGCGCATCGCCTCCTCGGTGACCCGGGCGACCTCATCCAGGCAGCCCGCGTGGGCCGCCAGCAGCTCGATCACCTCGGCCTGGATGAGCGTGGAGTCCACGTCCATCACGATCAGCCGTTTGGCCCTGCGGTGCAGGCCGGTCCGCTGCACGGCCACGTCGACCTGCTGCGTGTGCGCCTCGATGGCGAGCTCGGCCCGGAGCGTGTCCGGGTCGGCGCCGGAGACGGCCAGCTCGATGCAGGTCACCGGGTAGTTGGACAGCCGTTCGATCCGGTCGATGTTGGCGCCGGCCGCGGCGATCCGGCCGGCGATGCCGGCCATCGCGGCGGGCTGCAGCGGCGAGCCGAGCACGGTGACGTGCAGCCGCCCGCGCCGTCGCTTCTCCTGCGGGTCGGAGCCGGTGGACAGCTCCACCTGCAGCCCCATGTCCTCGGCGGCCCGCTCGACGGCGGTCCACAGGGCGCCTATGGTGCTGCCCGTCCCGGTCGGGGTGTCGCCCGCGTAGGCGACGAGGACGCCCAGGGTGAGCCGGCCGCGGATGACGACCTGCTCGATGTCGGCGACGACGACGGGGAAGCCGGCCAGCACGGAGAAGAGCCGCGAGGTGACGCCCGGCCGGTCGGGTCCGGTCAACGTGATCAGAAGCGTGCGCTGGTTCATCGGTGTCTACGCTACTTGGCCCCGGAATCGATCGTGAATGCGGTTCATCATCCGGACGCCTGAAGTTCGCGGTCTCCTCCCCGCCTCTCAGCGGGGCCCGAGGTAGGCGATGACGGCGGCCACCCGGCGGTGGGTGTCGGGGCTGCTCTCCAGTGCCAGCTTCAGGAAGATCGAGTTCACGTGTTTCTCGATCGCGGAGACCGACAGGTGCAGGGCGCGGGCGATGCCGCCGTTGGACAGGCCGTGCGCCATCTCCCGCAGCACGTCCAGCTCCCTGGGCGTCAGCTCGGCGGGCGGCGGCCTGTCGCTCACCCCGCGCTTGGCCAGCAGGCCCTCCACCACCTTGGGGTCGATCACCGAGCCGCCCGCGGCCACCGACCGGATCGCGCCGAGCAGCTCGTCGATGTCCCCGACGCGGTCCTTGAGCAGGTATGCCCGGCCCTCGGTGCCGTCCCTGAACAGGTCCAGCGCGAACATCGCGTCGGAGAACTGGGAGAGCACCACGACTCCGATGTCCCGCGAGGTCTCCCGGATCCGGTGCGCGGCGTCGATCCCCTCCATGCCCGCACGCACCAGCCCGGCCGAGCCGGGCATCCTGATGTCGGTCACCACCACGTCGGGCCGGAGACGCCGGGCGGCGTCGAGCAGCTCGTCGGCGGTGCCCACGGCCGCCACCACCCTGATCTCCCCGGACGTCTCCAGGAGCCTGCGGGTGCCCTCCCGCACCAGGTAGTGGTCCTCGGCCAGGACGACCCTGAGCTCGGTCACGGGACGGCGCGATATCCGGAAGTGGTCATGGGGAGATCCTGCCCGGTGACGGGGCCGGACGCATATGAGGTTGTCCGCAGGTCTCCCGTCCCGCGCTTCCCATGGGGTCCGGAGAGTGGAGAGCCCCCGGCCTGCGACAGGACGGGGGCTCTCACGGGGGTACGGCTAGCGCGCGATCCTGGTCTTGACCTTCTTCACGAAGTACCAGCTCTTGAAGCCCATGCGCTCGAACTCGTCGCGGTTGAGGGTCTCCGCGCCGGTCGGCAGGTCATAGGTGTCGACGCCGAGGATGGCCGTGGCGGTGCCCTTGGACTTCTTGCCGAGCTTCACCACGATCTTGATGCTCTCGTACTCGCCGACTTCGAGGGCCAGCGGGGACCAGCACCAGTAGCCGTCCTCGTACCAGTCGCACTCGGTCCCCTTGGGGGCGTGGACCCGGACGATCTTGGAGCCCTTGGGCAGCACGCCGCCGAGGTAGTACGAGTCGGCCTCGTGGGGGCCCGTGTTGGTGGCCTTGATCGTGTAGGAGATCGTCGCTCCGGCCCGGGCCCTGCTCGGCGCCGAGATCTTCAGGTTGAAGGAGGAGTAGGGGTCGTCGGCCGTCTTGACGGCCGCGGTGGAGACCTTGGCGGGAGCGGCCGAGGCCGGCGCGGCGAGCAGCATCGTGCCCGCGAGCGGAGCGACCAGGGCTAGAGCGGCGATCTTGTAGATCGGGTGGCGCATCAAACGTCTCCCAGTTGAGGGGTACGGGGGCGCTACGGTTGCCCCCGTGAAAGTTCGCAGCGTTTTATCACACATATTAGGTAAAGCAAAAATCTACCTAAGTAAAGTGATTTATAGCGGAGCGAACGGGGCAGCGGCCGTACAGAATCGGCTGGTATCCCGCGCCGAGGCGGCCCGCCCTGGTGGGCCCCCTCCGCACGCCCCCTCCGCACGCCGCCTCCGGGCGCGGATCGTCAGAGGATCCTGGTCTTCACCCGCACGTACTTCAGGTCGGTGCCGACGTCGATGCCGTGGATGTCGAGGGTGTCGAGCCCGCCCGCGGGGACGTCGATCGACGCCGAGGCGAACTCGGCCGCCGCAGTGCCCCGCGCGCTGCTCCTCAGCCACACCTTTACCTTGATCGTGACCGATCTGCCCGGCTTCAGGGTGTCGAGCAGACAGCCCACCTCGCGCCCGTCGGCCTCGCAGATCGAGCCGGAGGGACCGGTGATCCGGACCTTGCGCGCCTGCCGGGGAACGTAGCCCCCGACGTAGGCGATGTCGGTGGCCCAGTCGCCGGTGTTCCTGGTCTTGAGCGTGTAGGTGATCGTGTCGCCCGCGTAGACCCGGCGCGGGTAGTAGGCGGTCAGCTTCAGCGGCGACAGCGGTGGGGCCACGTGGGCCGTGGTCGGCGCGGCCGCGGCGGCGTTCGCGCCACCAGGGGTGAGAAGCATGCCTCCCGCCAGGGCGATGGCGGCGAAGGCGGTCAGGTGCCGGCGCATTTCTTACTCCAGTCGAATTCGGTGTTCCCCCGTTGATTGCCGTGCCCAGCATGGGGCGGCCGACTTGGAAACCCCTTGCGGCTGACTGGCTACCGGAGAATCAGATGGACGTCGCCGAATTCGTGCCAGAGATACCCCTCCTTGAGCGCCTCCGCGTAGGACCGGGAGAGCAGCTCGCCGCCGGCGATCGCGGACAGCATCAGCAGGTGGCTGGAGCGCGGTTCGTGCAGGCCGGTGATCAGGCCGTTCACCGCCCTCACACCGGTCGAGGGGGTCACCAGGTGGGAGGTCCAGCCCCGCGTGGCCCGGACACGGCCGCGGGTCAGAGCGGCCGTTTCCAGCGCCCGCACCACGGTCGTGCCCACCGCGATCACCCGGCCCCCGGATTCACGAGTGAGCCGGACCTGTCGCGCGGTCGCCTCGGAGACCTCGAACCACTCGGGATAGGGCGGCTCGTCCGCCGTCGGCGAGGCCACCCCGGTGTGCAGGGTGATCGGCGCGACGCCGATCCCGCGCGAGACCAGCCCGGTCACCAGCCCCGTGGTGAACGGCCGTCCGGCGCTGGGCATCTCCGCGCTGCCGGGCCGGACCCCGAACACGGTCTGGTAGTCCTCCAGCGGCCAGTCCCGCTCCACGTACGAGTAGCGGATCGGCACGCCGTGCCGGCGCAGGTAGGCGGGGACCTCGCGGTCCAGCCGGGCCCGCCACAGGCGCGGGGTCTCCCGCTCCAGCAGGCACAGCGTGGCCCCGCCGGGCAGCGGCAGCCACTCTCCGGCCGCGCCGCCCGGGTAGGGCTCGCTGGCCATCTCCGCGTCCGCTCCGGTCGCCCCCGGCCTCCGCGGGTCCCGCGCGTCCTGTCCGGCGCCCCCGCCGCTGGGCCCGGGCCGCAGTTCCAGCCTGCGGCGCAGTTCCACCAGCCAGGTCCCGTCCTCGCGCTCGGTGGAGAAGTGCACCGCGAGCCGGTCGAGCCGGACCGCGGCCGGGAGGGTGGCGGAGTTGTTGACCACCAGCAGGTCACCGGGGTGGAGCAGGCCGGGCAGCCCGGCGAACCGGTGGTGGGTGATCTCCCCGGTGGCGCCGTTTGAGACCAGGAGCCGCACCCCGTCACGGGTCAGCCCCCGTGCCTCCGGCGGCTCGTGCGCCTCCAGGTCGTGCGGGAGCACGAAACCCGGAGCCATGGCGTCCGTCACGGGCGTGTTCACGAGACCTCCTCCGCCGGCCTCGCCCGCCGCCCGTCCACCCGCGTGCCTCGCGCGCTCACGGGTGGCTCACCCGGCCGCTCGCCGGACGTTCCTCGATCAGCCGCCGCAGGGTGGGCACGACCGTCTCCGGTCCCGGCGCCGCCGCCGCGTCCTCGGCGCCGACCGCGTCGGCCAGCATGGCCGTGTGCATCTCGCCCGGGTCGACCCACCAGACCGCGACCCGCGGCTCCTCGACGGCCAGCACGTTGGAGAGCTGCTCCAGGGCCGCCTTCGTCGAGCCGTACCCGCCCCAGCCCTCGTAGGCCTCCACCGCCGCGTCGGAGGAGATGTTGACGACCGCGCCCCGGCGCTCCCTGAGGCCGGGCAGGAACGCCTGGACCAGCGCCAGCGGGGCCAGCACGTTGGTCCTGAACAGATCCTCGAGCGTGTCGAGCGGGTAGCCGGCCAGCGGCGGCAGCGGGACCGCGCCCAGCCCGGAGGCGTTGTTGACCAGCAGGTCCAGCCCGCCGTGATCCCGTACGGCCCGCACCAGCCGGTCCCGGTGGGCCGGATCGGCGACGTCCCCGGCGAGGGCGACCGCGCCGAGCCGGTCGGCGACGGGTTCCAGCGCGTCCGCGCCCCGGGCGGTGAGGATGAGCCGCCAGCCGTCGGAGGCCAGGGAACGGGCCAGGGCCAGGCCGAGTCCGCGGGAGGCGCCGGTGATGAGTGCGGTCTTCGTCATGTCCCCGACGGTAGGAATCGGACGTCCCACGCGCATCGGCCGCAGGACCGGGCCGCGCCTGGGCTGATGGACCTAGGACCCCGGCCGGAGGCCCCGGTGGGCCGCGGCGCCTAGAGTTTTCCCGTGACCGAAGACCGGGACGCCGTCCTGCAGGCGGTGAGCTCCGCCGTTCTCGCGGTGACCAGGCATCTCTCGGTCCGGGAGGTGCTCCAGGTCATCGTGCGCTCGGCGCAGCAGCTGCTGGACGCCCGCTATGCCGCGCTCGGCGTGCCCGACGACCAGGGGGCGTTCGCCGAGTTCGTCGCCGAGGGCATCTCCGACGAGGAGTGGGACGCGATCGGGCCGATGCCCCGCCAGCACGGCATGCTCGGTGCGATGCTGCGCGAGGGCGCGCCGGTCCGGCTGCCCGACATCCGCAGGGACGCGAGGTTCGAATACTGGCCGCGCGCCCATCCGGTGCTCAAGGACTTCCTCGGGGTGCCGATCCGCGACGGCGACCAGGTGCTCGGCATCGTCTTCCTGTCCAACAAGAGGGCTCCCGGCGGCTTCACCGAGGCCGACCAGCGGCTGCTGACCATGTTCGCCGCGCACGCCGCGATCGCGCTCACCAACGCCCGCCTCTACGAGCGAGGCCGGGAGCTGGCACTGGTGGAGGAGCGCACCCGGATGGCCCGGGAGCTGCACGACGCGGTGACCCAGAAGCTGTTCTCGCTGCGGCTCACCGCCCAGGCGGCGGCCTCGCTGGTGACCCGCGATCCCGCGCGGGCGCTGGAGGAGCTGGAACGGGTGGAACGGCTGGCGGGGGAGGCGCTGGCCGAACTCCGCGCGGTGATCGTCGAGCTCCGCCCGGCCGAGCTCGACCGCCACGGCCTGGCCGAGACGCTCCGCAAGCACGTGCGCCTGCTGGACCGGCTGCACCCGGCGTCGTTCACGTTCGACGAGGCGCCGGTGTGCGCCCTCGAACCGGCGACCGAGGTGGCGGTCCTGCGGGTGGCTCAGGAGGCGCTGCACAACGCCTCCCGGCACTCGGCGGCGCGGGCCGTCGGCGTGCGGTTGGGCTGCGAGGCGGGCCGTGTGATCCTGGAGGTGCGCGACGACGGGGCGGGTTTCGACGTGGCCGCCGCCGCCGGGCGAGGGCTGGGCATCGCGTCGATGGATGACAGGGCGCAGGCCCTGGGCGGGAGCGTGCGCGTGACGTCGGAGCCGGGCCACGGGACCCTGGTGCGGATGGAGGTGCCGGTGTGATCCGTGTGCTGATCGCCGACGACCATCCGGTCGTCCGGCAGGGCCTGCGCACCTTCCTGGGCCTGCAGGACGACCTCGACGTGGTGGGGGAGGCGGCCGACGGCGCCGAGGCGGTCGCCCTGGTGGAGTCCCTCGCCCCCGACGTGCTGCTGCTCGACCTGAAGATGCCGGTCCTCGACGGTCTCGGCACGCTCGTCCGGCTGGAGGAGCACGGGCTCTCCCCGCGCGTGCTGGTGCTGACCTCGGTCAGCGATCGGGAGGACGTCGCCCCGGCGATGCGGGCTGGTGCGTCCGGCTTCCTCTACAAGGACGTCGACCCCGCCGCGCTCGTCCAGGCCATCCGCGCCGTCCACGGCGGCCAGGTGCTGCTGGCCCCCGAGGCCGCCGAGGCGATGCTGTCCGCCCCCGCCCCCGCTCCCTCGGCGGGCAGATATGTGGCGCCGCTGACCGACCGGGAGCTTGAGGTGCTCACGCTGATCGCCTCGGGCCGGTCCAACCGTGAGATCGCCCGGGAGCTGGCGGTGGCGGAGAAGACCGTGAAGACCCATGTCTCCAACGTGCTGATGAAGCTGGGCGTGCAGGACAGGACCCAGGCCGCCCTCTACGCGGTACGGCACGGCCTGGCCTGACCGCGCCGCAGGCGGCCCCGCCGCGCCCGGACACGCTGGGGCGGGGTCAGACGAGTTCGGTGATGGCGTGGTGGGCGGCCACGCGTGCCCGCCGTACCGCGCGGTCGAGGTCGCGCAGGGCGTTGCCCCGGGTGACGATCTGGCCGGAGGTGAGCCCCCGGTCGTCGGCGACCCGGAGTACCGCGGCGAGCCGGGCGGCGAGGGCGGCGACCCGGTGGGCGCGGGCCGGGTAGCCGGGGGCCAGGCCGTCGTCGACGCTCTCCACCCGCCGATGCCCCTGGGCCGGGCCCTCCACGCCCAGCAGGGCGTCGGTGGCGCTGCGCATCGCGAGCGTCAGGGTGTGCTCGGCCTCGGCGAGGGAAGGGATGTCGGGGACGTTGGCGCTGGCCTCCAGCACGCTCCAGCGCACCCCGGCGTACGATGACCCGCGGCGGTCCCGCATGGGGACCAGGCCGAGGCATCTACCGGCAAGCACGGCTATCGCCGCCTGTCCGGCCTCGATGGCCGCGGAGTTGAAGGGGGGCGGTCCGGTGAGTCCGAGCGGGTCGCCCGCGACGGGGAGGGCCAGGCGCAGGGATTTCATGCCTTCGACCCGCAGGTCGGCGAGGAAGGCACGGAGGAGGAGGTCGCCGTTCTCTCCGGCGACGAGTTGGGGGCCGGCCTGCCGCTCCACCCGGTCGGCGGCCTCGTCGAGGCCGACCTGCCCGGTGAGCCAGGCGTTGCCCCAGCAGACCAAGGTGGCCGAGATCTGTGAATCAGGGTGCACCGATCCACGATATGCGCTTGTCCTGCAATAGGTTTTGTTCGAGCGATTCACGAGGAGGCGTAAGGGATGGGCGGTCAGGTGCTTCGGCTACAGGACGTCACCGTCCGCAGAGACGGGGCGGCCCTGCTGCGGGACATCGACTGGACCGTTCACGAGGACGAGCGGTGGGTCGTCATCGGTCCCAACGGCGCGGGGAAGACGACGCTTCTGCAGGTCGTCGGGGCGATGCTGTTCCCCACCGAGGGCATCGTGGAGATCCTGGGCGAGCGGCTCGGTCAGAGTGACGTGTTCGACCTGCGGCCCCGGATCGGGCTCGCGAGCGCCGCGCTCGCCGAGAAGGTGCCGCCGGAGGAGAAGGTCATCGACCTGGTGCTCACCGCCTCCTACGCGATCCTCGGCCGCTGGACGGAGGAGTACGACTCCAACGACGTCACCCGCGCCGTCGAGCTGATCGACCAGCTCGGCTGCGCCCATCTGATCCGGCGCCGGTTCAACACGCTGTCGGAGGGCGAGCGCAAGCGGGTGCAGATCGCCCGTGCGCTCATGCCGGACCCCGAGCTGCTGCTGCTGGACGAGCCCGCCGCCGGGCTGGACCTGGGCGGCAGGGAGGACCTGGTCCGCCGCCTGGCGACGTTCGCGCACGACCCGAAGGCGCCGACCATGGTGCTGGTCACCCATCACGTGGAGGAGGTGCCCAGCGGGTTCACCCACGCGCTGCTGCTCCGGCACGGCTCGGTGGTCGCCCAGGGCCCGATCGACCAGGTGATGACCGCCGAGAACCTGTCCCGGACCTTCAGCGTCCCGCTCAACCTGGAGCGCGGGCTCGACGGCCGCTGGTATGCCCGGGCGCATCATTTCTGAGACCCGCCCCGGCCGTCCGAAGGCCGGCGGCCGGCGGGGAGGCCTGTCCGGCGCCGGGGGCACCCCCGCCGCCGGTCATGGAGCGTCCCCCTCCTAGCATCCGGTGAGTGCCGCGCACCGTTCGTGGGCGCGAGCCGTACGAGCCAGGCAGGGGAAGCTTGATGACGCCATGGGAAGCGATCGCGATCCTCGCGGCCGGGATAGGGGCCGGGGGCATAAACGCCGTCGTCGGATCGGGGTCGCTGATCACGTTCCCGACGATGGTGGCGGTGGGGCTGCCGCCGATCGTCGCCAACGTCTCCAACAACATCGGGCTGGTGCCGGGGTCGCTGACCGGCGCGCTCGGCTACCGTGCCGAGTTGAAGGGGCAGCGCGAGCGGCTGATCCGGCTGGGCGCCGCCTCGATCGTGGGTTCCCTCATCGGTGGCGTGCTGCTGCTCTTCCTGCCCGTCGACACCTTCAACGTGGTCGTGCCGATCCTGATCGGCCTGGCGTGCGTGCTGGTGGTGGTCCAGCCCAGGCTCAACAAGTGGCTGAGCGCCCGGCGGGAGGATCCCCACCCGCACGGCGGGCCGTGGCTGTGGATCGGGGTTTTCGCCGCCGGTATCTACGGGGGTTATTTCGGTGCGGCCCAGGGGGTCCTGCTCATCGGGCTGCTGGGCAGTTTCCTCGACGACGACCTGCAGCGGGTCAACGCCGCCAAGAACGTTCTCTCGCTGCTGGTCAACGGGACCGCCGCGGTCCTGTTCATCCTGGTCGCGGAGGTGGACTGGCGGGCGGTGGCGCTGGTCGCCGTGGGGGCCACGATCGGCGGTTTCCTCGGCGCGAAGGTCGGCCGGAAGCTGCCGGCGCCCATTCTGCGGGGCTTCATTGTCTGTATTGGAATTCTGGCGATAATCAAACTGGTGTACGGATAAATTCAGCTGCTTTTGGGCATAAAGCAGACATGAAAGGCGACAAGGTAGAGATCGTCATCGACGCGGGCGACAGCTCGCGTACCTACGAAGTCGTCGCCACCAAGGCGGGCCGCCGGGTCGAGGTGTCCAACCGCCGAGGTGGCGTGGTCGAGGTGAGCGAGGTCACCCGTAGCGGTACGGCCGTGCGCACCGCCCGGTTCATGTCCAGCCGGATCCTGGCGCTGGTCGAGCACCCGGCCGACGGCAAGCCCGACTAGTCCGGGGCGGGGCGGACCTGGAGCACGCCGTCGCGGCGGACCCGTGTCTCGAAGGACGGCTGCGGGGCCGTGGCGGGGCCGTGCGCGACCGTCCCGTCCGACAGCCGGAAGGTGCTCCCGTGCCAGGGGCACACCACGCAGGCGGAGCCGTCCTCGGAGATCAGGCGCCCCTGGTGCAGCGGTCCGGCGAGGTGGGAGCAGCCGTCGGCGAGCACGGTGACCCCCTCGCCGACCCGAAGGACGAACAGGTCGATGTAGCCCAGCCGCCTGGACACCGGACGCCCGTCCGGCAGGTCCTTGAGCTCGCACAGGTCGTGCCAGCCCAGCGGGACCAGGTGGGCCACCGACTCGGCGTGGTTGGCCCCGGCCGCCTGACGGTAGGCCAGGTGACCGCCGAGCTGGCCGCCCAGCCCGGCGGCGCCGAGCGCCGCGAACGACAGCAGCCGGCCGCGCCGGTCGTCGCCCGCGATCCGCAGTGCCAGCGAGCCGGCGTAGAGCCCCAGCGCGGTCACGTTGGCGATCGCGTGCACGAACCCGACCCGCTGCTGCTCGCGGTGGAGCGCCGACCAGTCGGTGATCCCCGCCGCGGCCGCGGGGAGCGCCGTCGCGATCCCGGTGGTGAGCACCGCCCGCGCCGCACGCGGGTCGGCGTGGGTCAGGTCGAGCACCGCCGTCGCCACCCAGCAGCCGAGGCTGACGGTGACGAGCGGCGGGTGAAGGGGCTTGCCGGTGGGGACCCCGTGCAGCAGGTCACGCAGCCGCCCCGGGCCGAGCCGCCGGCGCACGGCCTTGGCCAGGACATGGATCGGCCGATCCATTCTGGTCGATCGCTCGATCCGGCCGGCGAGGTCGACCGGGGGTACCAGATGCTTGAAGCTTCGGCGTTTTGTTTTGACGGTTTCCTTCACAATCGCCCCCTTATCAACCCATAAGGACCTACCCGGGAACAGGGTTACGCACGCGCCAAATGCCCCCGGCTGACGGAGAGCTCGATGATCTCGGTGGCGTAGGCCCCCAGCGTCGCCGACCCCTCCTCGATGATTCTCACCTTCTCCAGCACCTGCCCGGCCGTCACCTTGTAGAGCGACCAGGTGCCGCCCTCGTTGTGGTGGTTGGCCATGATCGGCGCGATCCTGTCGAGGGCCTTGGCGAACCTGGCCTCGGGGGTCTTGCGTTCCTCGAACTCGTCCCACAGCGCGCGCAGCCGCGTCGACTGGTCCTCGGGCAGCAGCCCGAAGATCCGGTCGGCGGCCTTGCGCTCGATGCCGAGCTGGGCCTCGACGGCGTGGGCGTCGTAGATGAACGTGTCTCCGGCGTCGATCTCGACGATGTCATGGACGAGCAGCATCGCGACGACCTTGTCCAGGTCGGTGCCCGGCGGGGCGTGCTCGGCCAAGACCATCGCCAGCATGCCCACGTACCACGAATGCTCGGCGTCGTTCTCCCGCCGCGACCCGTCCATCAGGGTGTTGCGGCGGACGATGCGTCTGAGCTTGTCGATCTCCATGGCGAAGGCGAGCTGAGCGTGCAGGCGGTCCTGTTCTGGAGGGGTGGTCACCTGCGCAAGCCTAATGCGCGCCGATCCCCCTTTTCCGAACGATCATGTGATCAGACGGGGCTGAGCGTGACCGGGACCCCGTTGAACACGGCGTTTCCCGAAGGGACGTCGACCACGGAGTCGTCGGTCAACGTGTTCGCGTTGACCCCCGCGTGTTCCGCCGCGACCAGTTGCGCGCTCCCGGAGTGGCCCCAGCCGTGGGGCAGGCTCACCACCCCCGGCATGATCGTTTCAGTGGGTTCCAGCGGCACCACCAGCTCTCCGCCCGCCGAGCGGACGAGTGCGTGGCCGTCGAGCCCGAGCCTGGTCACGTCGGCGGGGTTGATCTGCAACGTGCACCGGTTGCTCCCGCCGACCAGCGTCCCCACGTTGTGCAGCCAGCTGTTGTTGGAACGCAGGTGACGCCGCCCGATCAGCACCATCTCCGCAGGCCGTACGGCCAGCCGCCCGCGCAGCCGCGCGAGGTCCTCCACCAGCGGCTGCGGGGCCAGCTCCACCCGTCCGGAGGCCGTGCACAGCACCTCCGCCAGCCGGGGCTCCAGCGGGCCCAGGTCGACGCCGTGCGGGTTGGCGAGGAGCTTGGCCAGCGACAGGCCGTAGGGGCCGAGCCTGAGCATGGCGTCCAGCCGTCGCTCGGCCCCGGTGGTCCCGTCCAGCGAGGCGCGCAGCTCCGCCACTTCCTTGCCCTCGAACGGTGAGCCCGGAATCTCGGTGGCCCCGCGGAGCACCTGGTCGAGGATCATCTCGTCGAGCAGGTCCGGATCGGCGTCCGCCCCCTGCCCCGAGGCGATCATCGCCAGCCGTGCCAGGATCTCGGCCTCCGACGGCCGTCCCGGCTCCGGCGGCAGGACCGGCGGGGAGAACCGGGCGTAGTTGCGCACCGCGACGAACAGCAGCGACAGGTCGTAGTGCGGCGTCCGCATCACGGGCGGCGGCGGCAGGATGACGTTCGCGTGCCGGGTCGTCTCGTTCAGGTAGGGGTCAACGCAGACCATGAAGTCCAGGTCGCGGAAGGCCCGGTCCAGCCGGGGCCCGTTCGGCGCCGACAGCACCGGGTTGCCCGCCACCGTGACCAGCGCCCTGACCTGCCCCTCGCCCGGGGTCTCGATCTCGTCGGCGAGGGTGGCCACCGGCAGCTCGCCGTTCGCCTCCGGCAGCGCGCGGACGCGGCTGTGCCAGCGTCCCGTGGTGTACGGCCTGCGCCTGCGGCCGTTCTCGACGGCGGTCTTGGCGAACATGACCCCGCCGGGGCGGTCGAAGTTGCCGGTCAGGATGTTGACCACGTCGACCAGCCACTGCGCGACGGTGCCGAACTCGGCGGTGCAGGTGCCGATGCGCGCGTAGACGGCGGCCGTGGGGGCGGCGGCCAGCTCGCGCGCCAGCCGGGCGATCTCCCCGCCCGGCACCCCGCACGCCTGGGCCACGGTCTCCGGGGCGAAATCCATCGCCAGCCGCCTGACCTCCTCCAGGCCGTCGGCCTCGACGCCGACCGCGGTGAGGTCCTCCGCGAAGAGGGTGTGCACGATGCCGAGCAGCAGGTAGGCGTCGGTGCCGGGCCGTACGAACAGGTGCTCGTCGGCGAGGGCGGCGGTGCGGGTGCGGCGCGGGTCGACGACCACGAGCTTGCCGCCCCGCGCGCGCAGGGCCTTGAGGCGGCCGGGGAAGTCCGGGGCGGTGCAGAGCGAGCCGTTGGACTCCAGCGGGTTGGCGCCGAGCATCAGCAGGTAGTCGGTGCGGTCCAGGTCGGGCACCGCGATGGCCAGCGGGTCGCCGAACATGAGGCCGCAGGAGACGTGTTTGGGCATCTGGTCGGCGCTGCTGGCGGAGAAGACGTTGCGGGTGCCGAGCGCGCGGATCAGGGGCGGGCCGTACAGGGCGCCGGCCATGGAGTGGGCGTTCGGATTGCCGAGGTAGACGGCCAGGGCCTGGCGGCCGTGGGCGTCGATGACGTTCTTGAGGCCCTGGTCGACGGCCTGGAAGGCCTCCTCCCAGGTGGCCTCGCGCCACTCGCCGCCCTTGCGGATCATCGGGACGCGCAGCCGGTCGGGGTCCTCGTCGAGGCGGCCCAGGCTCGCGCCCTTGGGGCAGACGAACCCCTTGGAGAACGGGTCGTCCGGGTCGCCTTTGACCGACGTGATGTGCCCGGTGTCGTCGAGTGTGAGCCGCAGGCCGCAGACGGCCTCGCAGAGGGGACAGGTCCGGTGCGCGGTTCTCATCGGCACTCCTGAGTTCGTCGACTGAACTCATCATGGCCCGCCCCGGAGATGCGGGGAAGCGCCCCGGAGGATTTCGGTGATCCTCCGGGCCGCTCCCGGACGGGCCCGGGGACGGGGCCGTCCCCGGCGCCGGAGTGCCGGCCCCGGGTCCGGCACGCTCCGCGGCAGGTCCGCCCGGAGCCTCACCCGCACGGCACGCGGCTCAGAAGTAGTAGGGGAACCGGGACCAGTCGGGCGCGCGTTTCTCCAGGAACGAGTCCCGGCCCTCGACGGCCTCGTCCTGCATGTACGCCAGGCGCGTCGTCTCGCCGGCGAACAGCTGCTGGCCGACCAGCCCGTCGTCGATCATGTTGAACGCGTATTTGAGCATCCGCTGGGCGGTCGGCGACTTACCGTTGATCTTCCACGCCCACTCCAGCGCGGTCGCCTCCAGCTCCGCGTGGGGGACGACGGCGTTCACCGCCCCCATCGCGTGCATCTGGTCCGCCGAATACTCCTCACCGAGGAAGAAGATCTCCCGCGCGAACTTCTGCCCAACCTGACGCGCCAGGTACGCCGAGCCGTAGCCGCCGTCGAACGACCCCACATCGGCGTCGGTCTGCTTGAACCGGGCGTGCTCGGCCGAGGCCAGGGTGAGGTCGCACACCACATGCAGCGAATGCCCGCCCCCCGCGGCCCAGCCCGGCACGACCGCGACGACCACCTTCGGCATGAACCGGATCAGCCGCTGCACCTCAAGAATGTGCAGCCTGCCCGCCCGCGCGGGGTCGACGGTGTCGGAGGTGTCGCCATCCGCGTACTGGTACCCCGACCGTCCGCGGATGCGCTGGTCGCCGCCGGAGCAGAAGGCCCAGCCGCCGTCCTTCGGGGAGGGGCCGTTGCCGGTGAGCAGCACGCAGCCCACGTCGGAACTCATCCGCGCGTGGTCGAGCGCGCGGTACAGCTCGTCCACCGTGTGCGGGCGGAACGCGTTGCGGACCTCCGGGCGGTCGAACGCGACGCGCACGACCCGCTTGCCGGAACGGGTCTCGGACGAGCGGTGGTAGGTGATGTCGGTGAAATCAAAGCCCTCGATCTCGGTCCACGCGGCCGGATCGAACAGCTCGGAAACGTCAGCGTCTGGCATATCCGCAGGATAGTGGCCGTCGATCACGCCCCCCGAACACGGAACCCCGGCCGGCCGCCGCCGGACACGCGCGCCCGGCGGCGTGGCGCCCGGCGGCGTGGCGGCAGGACGGCGAGGCGGCGGGAGGGCGAGGCGGCCTCGCTCTCCCGCCCGATCGGACTAGCCGGCGACGCCGAGGCCCTGGGCGACGCCCTGGCCCAGGTCCTTGTGGACGTTGGTCCAGTACTCCACGACGCGCTTCTTCATCTCGGCCGTGACCTCGGGGGCCGAGGCGTGGCCGACGACGTTGCTCACCAGGTGCGAGCGGTCGGTGTCGGACAGGACGTTCTCCCACAGGGCGCGGGGCTGGACGTAGTCGTCGTCCTCGCGGTGCAGGGTGTAGGCGGAGCGGATGATCTCGCCGCTCACCTGGTAGTTCTCGCCTTCGAACAGCGCCGGGTCGGCGGCCGGGCCACCCACCGTGTTCGGGGCGTAGACCGGGTCGGCGGGGTTGACGAAGGCCATCTGGCCGTCCTTGTTGTAGCTGTGGACGGGCGACAGCGGCCTGTTGATCGGCAGCTGCAGGTAGTTGGCGCCGATGCGGTAGCGGTGGGCGTCGGGGTAGGAGAACAGCCGGCCCTGGAGCATCTTGTCCGGGGACGGGCCGATGCCCGGCACCAGGTTGGCGGGCTCGAAGCTCGACTGCTCCACCTCGGCGAAGTAGTTGGCCGGGTTCCGGTTCAGGACGAACCTGCCGATCGTGATCTCGGGGTAGTCGGAGTGCGGCCACACCTTGGTCAGGTCGAACGGGTTGAACCGGTAGTCGGCGGCGTCCTCGAACGGCATGATCTGCACGTTCACGGTCCAGGACGGGTGGTCGCCGTTCTTGATCGCGGTATGCAGGTCACGGATGTGGTAGTCCGCGTCCTGGGCGATGACCGCGCCGGCCTCGGCGTCGGTGAAGTTCTTGATGCCCTGGTCGGTCTTGAAGTGGTACTTGATCCAGAACTTCTCGCCGGCGGCGTTGTACCACAGGAAGGTGTGCGAGCCGAAGCCGTGCACGTGGCGCCAGGACGCCGGGGTGCCCCGGTCGGTCATCAGGAGGGTGACCTGGTGGGCGGTCTCCGGGGAGAGCGTCCAGAAGTCCCACTGCATGTTGTGGTCGCGCAGGTTGGTGTCGGCGCGGCGCTTCTGGCTGTGGATGAAGTCGGAGAACTTCTGCGGGTCGCGGATGAAGAAGATCGGCGTGTTGTTGCCGACGATGTCGTAGTTGCCCTCTTCGGTGTAGAACTTGATCGCAAAGCCGCGCGGGTCACGCTGGGTGTCCGGGCTGCCGAGCTCGCCGGCCACCGAGGAGAAGCGCAGGAAGAGCGGGGTCTCCTTGCCCTTCTGGAACAGCCCGGCCTTGGTGAACTGGCTGACGTCCTCGGTGATCTGAAGGATGCCGTGCGCGCCGCCGCCCTTGGCGTGGACCACCCGCTCGGGCACGCGCTCCCGGTTGAAGTGCGCCATCTTCTGGATCAGGTAGTGGTCCTGCAGCAGCAGGGGCCCGTTCGGGCCGACCGACTGCGAGTGCTCGTCACTCGGAGCGGGGACTCCCGCATCGGTCGTGGTGATGGGCCTGGTGCTCATACGCGGTCCTCCGGGGGTTCTCTTCATCGAGCGTCTTCGGAACGGCAGTCCGGGCACACGCCCCAGTAGATGACGTCTGCCTCGTCGACCAGATATCCGGCGTCCGACGCGGGGGTGAGGCAGGGGGCGTGCCCGACGGCACAGTCCACGTCCGTGACCTTTCCGCACCGACGGCAGACGAGGTGGTGGTGATTGTCACCGACCCGTGTCTCGTATCGGGCGGGGCTGCCCGCGGGTTCGATCCGCCGGAGCAGCCCGCCCCGCTGCAGCGCGTGCAGGGAGTCGTAGACGGCTTGCAGGGAGACCTGACCGACCCGATCCCGCACACCGCGATGGACGGCGTCCACGTCCAGGTGGTCGCCCTCCCGCACGGTCTGCATGATCGCCAAGCGGGCCGCGGTCACCCGCAGGCCTGCCTCTCGAAGTCGGGCTTCGTCTCCCATAGGCACACGTTATGGGCTAAACCGGAATCATTCAAGTAAACGAGTCATCCAAGTTTGGGAGAATCAGATCTCCAACGGCCAAGTTGTGCCGCTTACGGCCGATCAGGTGACATCCTCGGATACCGATGGACACATATATTCCTCGCCGCCTCGGTGTGGCCACCGCAATCGCCCTCTCCTGCGTGCTCGTGTCAGCGTGCTCGACGACCGCCGAATCCTCCGCCCAGGGCTCCACGCCGGACGTCGTGGAGAAGCCGACCGCCTCCGGCGAGCCCGCGCCCACGCCCACGCCCGAGCGCAGGCCGTACACCATCTCCTTCGGAGGCGACGTGCACTTCGAGGGGGTGCTGAGGTCCCGGCTGGACGCCAACCCGCGGACCGCGCTCGGCCCCATCGCCAAGGTGCTCAGCCGCTCCGACCTCGCGATGGTCAACCTGGAGACCGCGATCACCACCGGCGGCACCAAGGCGCCGGGCAAGCAGTACACCTTCCGGGCCCCCGCCTCCGCGCTGACCGCGCTGAAGGCGGCCGGGGTGGACGTCGCGTCCATGGCCAACAACCACGGCATGGACTACATGGAGAGCGGGCTGGCCGACTCGCTGGCCGCGATCAGGCGCTCGAAGTTCCCGATCGTGGGCGTGGGCAGGAACGAGGCCGAGGCGTACAAGCCGTGGCGGACGACCGTGAACGGCAACCGCGTCGCCGTCATCGGCGCCACCCAGGTGCTGGACTCGGAGTTCATCCAGGCGTGGACGGCCGCCGGCGACAAGGGCGGGCTGGCCTCGGCCAAGAACGAGGCGCGGCTGATCCAGGAGGTGCGCCGGGCGCGGAAGAACTCCGACACGGTGATCGTCCACCTGCACTGGGGCACCGAGCTGCAGAAGTGCCCGAACGAGGCCCAGCGCGGCCTGGCGCCCAAGCTGGTCGCGGCCGGGGCCGACGTCGTCGTGGGCGGCCACGCGCACATCCTGCTCGGCGGCGGCTACCTGAAGAACGGCTACGTCAACTACGGCATGGGCAACTTCGTCTTCTACAACTCGGGTCCGGAGACCGGCAGGACCGGCGTGCTCACTCTGACGATCAACGGCCGCAAGGTGCTCAAGGACCAGTGGACCCCGGCCACCATCCAGGGCGGCGTGCCGGTCCCGCTCACCGGCGCGAACCGGCAGCAGGCCGTCACAGGCTGGAAGGCCCTGCGCGGCTGCACCGGCCTGGCGGCCAAGCCCGGCCAGGGAGATCCGGAGCAGAACGGCTAGTGTTCGGACAGTCCGTCCAGTAGGAGGCCGCAGTGCGATGGGTCAGTTCCGGCGACGTACGGCTGGCACTGTTCGAGGAGGGAGATCCGGCCGCTCCCACGGTCCTGCTGCTGCACGGCTACCCCGACACGCACCGGGTCTGGGACGAGGTCGCCGCCCTGTTGCGGGACCGTTTCCACGTGGTCCGCTACGACGTCCGGGGGGCCGGGCGGTCCGGCGCCCCACGCGACGGCGGTGACTACACCTACGACCACCTGGCCGCCGACATGGCGGCCGTCCTCGACGCGGTGGGCAAGCCGGGCGTGCATCTCGTGGGGCACGACTGGGGCTCCATCCAGGGCTGGGAGCTGATCGGCCGGCCGGGGATCAAGGAACGCGTCACCTCCTTCACCTCCTTCGGAGGCCCCGGGCTGGACCAGGCCGCCCACTTCCTGCGGCACGGCCGGCGGGCCGAGGTCGCCGGGCAGCTCCTGCGGTCCTGGTACATCGGGGCGTTCCAGGCGCCGGTGGTGCCCGAACTGGCCTGGCGCACCGTGATGCCGCGCGTCCTGGAGCGGACCATGCGGATCTCCGAGGGGATCGCCCCGCGCCCCGGCCATCCGGCGGACACCCTGCGCGAGGACGGCGTGAACGGCCTCGGCCTCTACCGGACGAACATGTTCACCGTCCGCCGCACGCCCCGCGCCGAGCCCGTCGTCGAGACGCCGGTCCAGCTCATCGAGACCACCCGCGACCCCTTCGTCTCGCCCGCGCTCCTGGCCTCCCTGCACCCCTGGGCGCCGCGCATGTGGCACCGGCGGATCGCCGCGGGGCACTGGGCGCAGCGCAGCCACCCCGAGGTGATCGCCAGGATGATCGCCGAGTTCGCCGAATACGTCGAGCACGCGGAGGGGACCGAGGGCGCGGAGGGCGTCGAGCACGCGGGGGGCGTCCAGGGGGCGCGGCCGTCCAGGGAGTTGCGCCGTGCCCGGACGGGAGAGCGCGGGCCGTACGAGGACCGGCTGGTGGTGGTCACCGGCGCGGGCAGCGGCATCGGACGGGCCACCGCGCGAGCCTTCGCCTCGCACGGAGCCGAGGTGATCTGCTCCGACATCGACCTCGACGCCGCCCGGCGCACCGCCGACGGCATCTCCGCGACCTGGCGTACGGCGCACGCCTACCGGGTGGACGTCGGGGACGTCACGGAGATGGAGCGGTTCGCCCGGATTATCCGGGACGAGCATGGCGTGCCCGACATCGTGGTCAACAACGCCGGCATCGCGGTCGCCGGCCCGTTCCTCGACCACTCGGTCGAGGACTGGCGGCGGACCCTGGACGTGAACCTGTGGGGTGTCATCCACGGCTGCCGCCTGTTCGCCGCCCAGATGGTCGAGCGCGGCGAGGGCGGCCACATCGTGAACGTCGCCTCGCTCGCCGCGTTCGCCCCCAGCAGGGTGCTCCCCGCCTACTCGACGTCGAAGGCGGCGGTGAAGATGCTCAGCGACTGCCTGCGAGCGGAGCTGGCCGGGCAGGGGATCGGGGTCACCGCCGTCTGCCCCGGCTTCGTCTCCACCGGGATCGCGGCCAACGCGACCTACGTGGGCGACGACGCGGCGGCGTGGGCGCGCGAGGGCGCGGCCGCCAGAGCGGACAGGGCGCTGGCCAAGCGGGGATACCCGCCGGAGCGGGTGGCCGCGCACATCCTGCGGGCGGTCCACCGCAACCGGCCGCTCGTCGCCGTGAACGCCGAAGGGAAGATCGGTTACGCGCTCTCGCGGATCTCCCCGGCCGTCATGCGCCGCCTGGCCAGGCTCTCCAGGGCGGGGGAAATCTCGCGATTGCCGAATAGCGACTGACCCGGAGGGGCCGGAGGGGCAAGATGGTGGGATGCCCCCCCTGCCTGTCGAGGAGCCCGAAGAGGCTCCGCTGCGGCGTCAGCCCACCCAGAGACGGAGCGCGCGGCGCGTCGAAAGGATGCTCGACGCGTGTGCCGACCTGCTGGACGAGGTCGGTTACGACGCGCTGTCCACCACCCGCATCGCCGAACGCGCCGGTGTCGCGATCGGCTCGGTCTACCAGTTCTTCCCCGACAAGCGGGCCATCACCCAGGCGGTGACCCGGCGCCATGTGGAACGCTTCGTCTCCCGGGTCGGGAGGCGTTTCCTGTGGGAGGACTACGCCGGCTGGTGGGACGCGGTCGACGCGATCATCGATGAGTACGTGGAGATGCACAGGACCGTGCCGGGGTTCCGGTCCCTGCACTTCGGTGATGTAGTCGACCTCAACCTGCTCGACGGGGTGGCCGACAACAACACGGTGATCGCGGGCCGGCTGCGCGGGCTCCTCCTCCAGGAGTACGGCCTGACCGACAGCGAGGAGCTCGACCTGGCCATCCTCGTGGCGGTCGAGGCCGGGGACGCGGTGCTCAAGCTCGCCTTCCGGCGCGACCCCGCCGGGGCCCCGGAAATCGTGGCCGAGGCCAAGCGCCTGATCCGGGGTTACCTGAACCGTCAGTTCGCCGGCGCCTCGGCCTGATCGAGCCCGGGGTAGACCTCGGCCTGGTCCGACCTGGGATAGGCCTCGGCCTGGTCCGACCTGGGGTAGCCGGTCCCCGAGGGGATCCGCCGGAGAGGCACCGACGGGAGCGGAGCCTCCTCCTCGACCATGCTCCGCTCGGAGATGACGATCTGGTCCCGGGGTTCCGGCCGCCGGACCTCGCGCCCGACCTCGCGCCCGATCTGACGTCCGGTCTCACGTCCGGCCTCGTCCCCGTGCTCGGCGAAGGAGCGCCGGTCGCCGATCCTGCTCTCACCCGGCTCGGCCGGGCCTGCATCGTCCGGCAGAGGCTCGATCCGCAGTCCTTCGGCCGGCTCGGGTGCCCCGGGGAGGGCTTCGGCGGGCAGGGCCTCCACCGGCACGGGAATGAGCGCGGGGGGCGCGGGCGCCCTCTTCCGCTTCGGCTGGGACAGCAGCGGGATCTCGCAGGGCATCGCCGGGACGGCGATCGTCTGGATCTGGGGCTCCTCCTGGACCGGCGCGAGAAGCTGCTCCTCGCGGAACCGGCTCTCCAGGGAGACGAGATCGCGGTAGGCCCGCTGGACGGCGTCCATCTTGGCGGAGAGGTATCCGGCAGACCCCGGGACGAGCACGGAGAGACCCACCAGGAATGTCAGGGTGAAGGTGGTCTGCTTGGACATGCCCATCGCAGCTCCTTCGAACGGTAGCGTCCCCTAGCAGGAGTCGCCTGCCATATGCCCGTTTTCCTGCAGAAACACGCGCACCGTAGCTGACCATTTACATTGAGTTACTTAAGGAATACCTGCCGTTGTGCCGACGGAGTCGAGCGTCGCTCGGTACTCTCGCGATGTGGCGCATGTGACACATGAGCAGCTTGATCGGCTGCTTGAGCAGGCACTCCTGGCCGACGATCACGAAGACCTCGCCCGGCGGCTCGAAGCGCTGGTAGGGGCATACATATCCGGCGACATCTCGCGGGCGGCGATCCTCGTGCTCGCCGCGGAAGAGTGGCGGCAGGCCGGACAGCCCGCCCGCGCTCTCGACTGCTTCCAGCGGGCGGTGGACGACGGCGGCGAGGTGGGCGTCGATCCCCGGGCCGGAATCGCCGACACCCTCTTCGAGCTCGAACAGCCGGATGAGGGGCGGGAGGTGATCGAGGCGATCCGAGTCGACGGCGAGGTCACCCCGGCCACCGCGCTCACGGTCGCCGAGACCCTGGTCGCCTACGGAGACCTGCGGGAGGCCCATCGCTGGGCCACCGAGGGAGCCCAGGGGGCGGTGGAGGGCAGCGGGGAGTACACCGCGTTGCTCCGCACCCGCTACCGGATCAGGGTGGACCTCGGCCTGCCGGAGGACGAGCTCGACGCCCTGCTCGACGCGTCGCACTGACCTTCGGGCCACGGGCCGCATCGGGCCACGGGCCGTGCCGGGTCGCGAGTCATGTCGGGCTGTGGGCCGCATCAGGTCGCGGGCCGTGCCGGGCTGCGGGGATGTATCGGGTCGTGCCGGGCTGTGGGCCGCATCGGGCCGCGGGTCGTGCCGGGGCGCGGACCGTGCCGGGGTGCGGGCCGTATCAGGTCGTGCCGGGCCGCGGGCCGTGCCGGGATCGCCGGCCGCGTCGGGACGTGGATCGTTGCGGACTCCGGAGCGAGTCCGACAGGCGGGGCCGCGTCCCCCCGGGCGCGGCCCCGCCTGCGTGGACGGTCAGTCGAGTCCGAGCTGCGGGAGCACCTGGTCCAGGACCGGGAGGTCGGCGGTCTCCTCCGCCACCTCCGACGTCACCTTCGACGGGGCGGCGTCGGCCGGGGGAGCCACCGGCACCGACGGGACCTCCGGCTCGATCGCTGCGGGGAGGTCCTCCGTCACCGCCTTCACCGAGACCGGCTCCTCCAGCGGCAGCGGCAGCGCCGTGCCGTCGCCGGACAGGGCGCCGGTCGGGTCCGTGAGGCGGGGGACCGACGGGACCTCCGAGACCGGGAACCTGATGAGGTCGGTGCCCGGGGTGCCCGGCAGGCCGGGCAGGTCCGGCGCGGTGGCCAGGGTGCCGGCCGAGGTGTGGCCGGGGAAGCCCGGCATCCCGGAGGGCAGGGCGGGCAGCGCGGGCGTGCCGGTGCCCGCCGCGACGCCGGCCGTGTCGGCGAAACTGACCACGGCCGAGGCCTGGGAGAGGCCGGGCAGGCCGGCGATCCGCGCGAGCCGTTCCATGGACGCGGGCCCCTCGCCCTGGGCGGGGACCGTCGTCCTGCCGGCGGTCGCGGACGCCCTGAGGTCGCCCGCCTCGTCGCAGACGGTCGCCACGGACTCCGGCGTCTCCAGCAGCTCCACCGGGCCCCGCCCCTGGCAGGACACGCCGCCGGCCGACGCCGGAGCGGCCACCAGCCAGCTCACACCGGCCGTGAGCGCCGCCACCGCGAGGAGCCCCCGGATGTGCCGTGATGTGTTAGACATTCACGTCCCCCTGTTGTTTTCGGTAGTCCGACGACTGCCGAAGGTAACAGCGGGGGTCTGCCGAGGGGTGGGCTTAACCCAATGCTGGTCAAGCCCTTACCCAGCCGGTGGTCAGGCCCTCACGGGGCCGATCTCCAGGGTGTCGCTCGTCTTGTCGAGGTCCACCAGGACCTCGTCGCCGTCCTGGACCTCGCCGGACAGCACCTCCTTGGCCAGCTTGTCGCCGATCGACGACTGGACGAGGCGGCGGAGCGGCCGAGCGCCGTACATCGGGTCGTAGCCCGTCAGCGCCAGCCAGTCGCGCGCCGCCGGGGTCACGGTCAGCGTGAGCCGCCGGTCGGCCAGCCGCCGGGCCAGGTGCGTCACCTGCAGGTCCACGATCCTGGACAGCTCCTCCACGCCGAGCGCCTCGAACAGGATCACGTCGTCGAGCCGGTTGAGGAACTCCGGCTTGAAGGAGTTCCTGACCGCGTCCATCACGGCCTTCTGCTGGGTCTCCTTGTCCAGCTTCGGGTCCACGAGGAACTGCGAGCCGATGTTGGAGGTGAGGATCAGGATCACGTTGCGGAAGTCGACGGTCCTGCCCTGCCCGTCGGTGAGCCGCCCGTCGTCGAGCACCTGGAGCAGGATGTCGAAGACCTCGGGGTGGGCCTTCTCGACCTCGTCCAGCAGCACCACGGTGTACGGCCTGCGCCGCACGGCCTCGGTGAGCTGGCCGCCCTCCTCGTAGCCGATGTATCCGGGCGGAGCCCCCACCAGACGCGCCACGCTGTGCTTCTCGCCGTACTCGCTCATGTCGATGCGGACCATCGCCCGCTCGTCGTCGAACAGGAAGTCGGCCAGCGACTTGGCCAGCTCGGTCTTGCCGACGCCGGTGGGGCCGAGGAACAGGAAGCTGCCGGTCGGCCGGTCGGGGTCGGAGATGCCCGCCCGTGCCCGCCGTACGGCGTCGGAGACCGCCTGGACGGCCTCCTTCTGGCCGATCAGCCGCCTGCCGAGCTCGTCCTCCATGCGGAGCAGCTTGGCGGTCTCCCCCTCCAGCAGGCGTCCCGAGGGGATGCCGGTCCACGAGGAGATGACCTGGGCGATGTCGTCCGGGCCGACCTCCTCCTTGACCATCGGGTCATCGGGCTGGGCGGCCGCGCTGGCCTCGGCGAGCTCGGCCTCCAGCTTGGGCACCTCGGCGTACATCAGCCGTGAGGCGGCCTCGAAGTCACCGTCCCGCTGCGCCCGCTCGGCGGCGCCGCGCACCTCGTCGAGCTTCTTCTTCAGGTCGCCGACCCGGTTGAGCCCGGCCTTCTCCCGCTCCCAGCGCCCGACCAGGCCGTTGAGCTCCTCCTGACGGTCGGCGAGCTCCTTGCGGAGCCGCTCCAGCCGCTGGATGCTGCCCTCGTCGGTCTCCTTGGCGAGCGCGAGCTCCTCCATCTTCATCCGGTCGACGTTCCGCTGGAGCTGGTCGATCTCCACGGGGCGGGAGTCGATCTCCATCCGCAGCCGGGAGGCGGCCTCGTCGATGAGGTCGATCGCCTTGTCCGGCAGGAACCGGGAGGTGATGTAGCGGTCGGAGAGGGAGGCGGCGGCCACGAGCGCGCTGTCGGCGATCTGGACCTGGTGGTGCGCCTCGTAGCGGCCCTTGAGGCCGCGCAGGATCGCGATGGTGTCCTCGACCGTGGGCTCGCCCACGTAGACCTGCTGGAAGCGCCGCTCCAGGGCGGGGTCCTTCTCGATGCGCTCGCGGTATTCGTCCAGTGTGGTCGCGCCGATCATCCGCAGCTCGCCCCGGGCGAGCATGGGCTTGAGCATGTTGCCCGCGTCCATCGCGCCCTCGGCGGCGCCCGCGCCGACCATGGTGTGCAGCTCGTCGATGAAGGTGACGACCTGGCCGTCGCTCTCCTTGATCTCGCTGAGCACGGCCTTGAGGCGCTCCTCGAACTCGCCGCGGTATTTCGCCCCGGCGACCATCGCGCCCAGGTCCAGCGCGACCAGGCGCTTGTTGCGCAGGCTGGAGGGCACGTCGCCGGCGACGATCCGCTGGGCCAGGCCCTCCACCACGGCGGTCTTGCCGACGCCGGGCTCCCCGATGAGCACAGGGTTGTTCTTGGTCCGGCGGCTGAGCACCTGGACGACCCTGCGGATCTCCGAGTCGCGGCCGATCACCGGGTCCAGCTTGCCCGCCCTGGCCCGCTCGGTCAGGTCGACGCCGTACTTCTCCAGCGCCTGGTAGGTGTCCTCGGGCGTCTCGCTGGTCACCCGGGCGTGCCCGCGCACATTCTCGAACGCGTCGAGCAGGGCGTTGGGGGTGGCTCCGCGCGACTTGAGCAGCTCGGCGACCGGGCCGCCGTCGGCGGCGAGGCCGACCAGCAGGTGTTCGGTCGAGACGTATTCGTCCTCAAGCTGCCGGGCCCGCTGGGCGGCGGTGTTCAGCACGGTGAGCAGCTGCCGTGAGCTCGACGGGGCGCCGACCGTGGCGCCCTGCGCCTTCGGCAGTGCCGCGAGCTGCCGCTCGGCCTCGGTGCGCAACTGCTTCCAGTCGGCGCCGACGGCCTCCAGCAGAGGTACGGCGGTGCCGCCGGTCTGGCCGAGCAGCGAGGTGAACAGGTGGGCCGGGGCGACCTCCGGGTTGCCCTCGGCGGCGGCGCGCCTGATGGCGGAGGAGACCGCTTCCTGGCTCTTCTGGGTGAGCTTGTAGTCCATGCTTGTCTGCCCTTACTCCGTTCGGCGGCTGGAGCGCCGGTGACGGGTGCCCTCACCGGTCACGAGTCCGCCTGGCTCCCGCGCTCCGTGAGTGACGGCCACCGGTGCGCTCTCGCGTGTCGATTGCGACGTCGCGCGTCGCGGCTCGCCCCCCGGCCTCCGTGGCGTCAGGCGGGTGGCAGTTGGTACTGGATCAGCGCGCGGATCATCGCCATCTCCGCGCGCAGACGGTGGTTCTCGTCGCGCAGGCGCAGGGCCTCTGTCTCCAGCGCCAGGATGCGCTTGATGCCGGCGAGGTTGATGCCCTCCTCCTGGGAGAGCCGCTGGACCTCGCGGAGCATCACGATGTCGCGGGTGGAGTAGAGGCGCCCGCGCCCCGACGTGCGGCCCGGACTGACCAGGCCGAGGCGGTCGTACTGCCGGAGGGTCTGCGGATGCAGACCCGAGAGCTGGGCGGCCACCGAGATCACGTATACGGGGGTGTCGTCCGACAGATCGAAGTAGTTGGCTTCCATGGCTACTCGCTTCTGGCCTGTTGGATGAGGTCGGCCCGGGGGTCACCGCCCGCCATGGCGTCACGGAACTCCTCCAGGGCGTTGCGCGCCTTGTCCTCCAACTGCTGGGGCACCAGGACCTCGACCGTGGCGAGCAGGTCGCCCTTGGTGCCGTCCTTGCGGGACACGCCCCTGCCCCGCACCCGGAAGGTGCGGCCGTTCGGGGTCCCCTCGGGGATGCGCAGCGTGACCGGCAGCCCCTTGAGGATCGGCACCTTGATCTCGGCGCCGAGCGCGGCCTCGGTGAAGGTGACCGGCACGGTGATCGTCAGGTTCTCGCCGGTCCGGCCGAAGACCGGGTGCGGCTTGACGTGGATCTGGACGTACAGGTCACCGGCCGGACCGCCGTTCTCGCCGGGCGCGCCCTTGCCCTTGAGCTTGATGCGCTGGCCGTCGCCCACCCCGGCCGGGATGCGCGCCTGGATCGTACGGGTGCTCTTACCCCGCCCGCTCCCCTCGCACACCGGGCACGGGTCGTCCACCAGCAGGCCGCGGCCCTTGCAGTCGCGGCACGGCTCGGAGAAGGCGAAGTTGCCCAGGTTGCGGCTGGCCGCGCCGGTGCCCTCGCAGGTCGGGCAGACCCGCGGGGTGGTCCCGGCCTTGGCGCCGGTGCCGGAGCACGCCGTACAGGCCGAGGAGCTGGTGAGGCGGAGCGAGACGGTGGCGCCGTCCACGGCCTCGCCGAACGAGAGCGTGACCTCCGACTCGATGWCCTGGCCGCGCCGGGCCCTGGTGGTGGTCGTCCCGCCGGCGCGGCCGGTGCCGCCCCGGTTGAATATGCCGCCGAAGATGTCGCCGATGCGCTCTCCGGCGCCGCTCTGCTGCTGGCTGGTGCCGCCGAACAGGTCCCCCAGGTCGAAGGGGAACCCGCCCCCACGGGAAGCCCCCCCGCCTCCCGCGTAACCGCCGAGCCCCGATCCGAACAGCGTCCGCGCCTCGTCGTACTCCTTGCGGCGCTTGGTGTCGGACAGGACGTCGTAGGCCTCGGAGACCTCCTTGAACTTCGCTGTGTTAGCCGAAGTCGCCGAGTCCCCAGGGTTGGCGTCCGGGTGGTACTGCCTGGCCAGTTTCCGGTACGCCTTCTTGATCTCTTCGGCGGTGGCGGTCTTGGGTACACCAAGGACGGCGTAGTAGTCCTTCTCCAGGTAGTCCTTGGTGCTCATCGTCCGTTCCTTCTTAGATATGGGGGTATCAGTTGTCGTTTGACGAGGGCTCTTCGGGCTCGGCGACCGCGACCCGCGCCGGGCGGAGCACCCGCTCGCCGATCCGGTAGCCGGACTGCAGGATCTCCACGCAGGTCGGCTCGGCGACGTCGGGGGAGTAGCTGTGCATGAGCGCTTCGTGCACCGTCGGGTCGAAAGGCTCGCCCTTGGTGCCGAAGGCGCTCAGTCCCAGCTTCCCGGTGGCCGTCTCCAGCGACTCGCTCACCTTGGCGAAGCCGCCGGTGAGCTCTCCGTGGTCACGGGCCCGGCCGATGTCGTCGAGAACCGGCAGCAGCTCGGCCAGCACGCCGGCCACCGCCTGCTCCTTGACCGCGGTCCGGTCCCGCTCGACTCGCTTGCGGTAGTTGGAATACTCCGCCTGGAGACGCTGCAGGTCCGCGGTGCGCTCGGCGAGCTGGGTGGCCAGCTCGACCGAGGCCAGGTCGGCGGCCGGAGCAGGCTGGTCGGCCTGCTCCTTGGCCGTCTCGCGCACCTCGCCCGTCTCCGGATCGATCTTGCGGTTGTCGCGGATCACCGGCTCCTCCCCGGAACCGTTCTCACGCGTGTTCACGCTTGCGCTCCCCTCGGCTCTCCCGCCGTCACTTCTTGCCGTCTTCGCGCTTCGGCTCGTCGTCCACGATCTCAGCGTCGACCACGTTGTCATCGGACTCCTGGCCGGCCGTGTTCTCCGCGCCGGGGGCGCCGGCCGGGGCCTCGGACCCCTGCGACTGGGCGTAGATCGCCGAACCCATCTTCTGGCTGACGGTGGCGAGCTTCTCCGCCGCGGTGCGGATCTCGGCCGAGTCGGTGCCCTCAAGCGTCTTCTTGAGCTCGGCGAGCGCCTCGTTGACCTCGTTCTTGATGTCGTCCGGGACCTTCTCGGCGTTCTCGCCGAGGAACTTCTCGGTCTGGTAGACGAGCGAGTCGGCGTTGTTGCGCGTCTCGGCGTCCTCGCGGCGCTTCTTGTCCTCTTCGGCGTAGGACTCGGCCTCGCGCATCATGCGCTCGATGTCGTCCTTCGGCAGCGCGGAGCCGCCGGTGATGGTCATCGTCTGCTCCTTGCCGGTGCCGAGGTCCTTGGCGGAGACGTTGACGATGCCGTTGGCGTCGATGTCGAAGGTGACCTCGATCTGCGGGATGCCGCGCGGCGCCGGGGCGATGCCGGTCAGCTCGAAGGTGGCCAGCTTCTTGTTGTAGGCCGCGATCTCGCGCTCGCCCTGGTAGACCTGGATCTGCACCGACGGCTGGTTGTCCTCGGCCGTGGTGAAGACCTCGGAGCGCTTGGTCGGGATCGTGGTGTTGCGCTCAATGATCTTGGTGAAGATGCCGCCCTTGGTCTCGATGCCCAGCGACAGCGGGGTCACGTCGAGCAGCAGGACGTCCTTGACCTCGCCCTTGAGCACGCCGGCCTGGAGGGCGGCGCCGATGGCCACGACCTCGTCCGGGTTGACGCCCTTGTTGGGCTCCTGGCCGCCGGTCAGCTCCTTGACGAGCTCGGCGACCGCGGGCATGCGGGTCGAGCCGCCGACGAGCACCACGTGGGCGATGTCGGAGACCTTGATCCCGGCGTCCTTGACGACCTGGTTGAACGGGCCCTTGCACCGCTCGAGGAGGTCGGCGGTGATCCGCTGGAACTCGGCGCGGGTGAGCTTCTCCTCCAGGTGGAGGGGGCCCTCGGCCGAGGCGGTGATGTAGGGCAGGTTGACGGAGGTCTCCGACTGGCTGGAGAGCTCGATCTTGGCCTTCTCCGCCGCCTCGCGCAGGCGCTGGAGGGCCATCTTGTCCTTGGTCAGGTCCACGCCGTGGGCGTTCTTGAACCGGGTCGCGAGCTCGTCGACGACGCGCTGGTCCCAGTCGTCACCACCGAGGTGGTTGTCGCCGCTGGTGGCCTTGACCTCGACGAAGCCGTGACCGTCCTCCTGGCCGACGTCGAGCAGGGACACGTCGAACGTGCCGCCGCCGAGGTCGAAGACGAGGATGGTCTCGTCCTTCTCCTTGTCGAGGCCGTAGGCGAGCGCCGCCGCGGTGGGCTCGTTGATGATGCGCAGGACGTTGAGGCCGGCGATGGTGCCGGCTTCCTGCGTCGCCTGCCGCTGGGCGTCGTTGAAGTAGGCCGGGACGGTGATCACCGCGTCGGTGATCTTCTCGCCCAGGTAGGCCTCGGCGTCCTGCTTGAGCTTCTGCAGGACGAAGGCGCTGATCTGCTGCGGGGAGAACTTCTTGCCGTCGATCTCGACGGACCAGTTGGTGCCCATCTCGCGCTTGACCGAGCGGATCGTGCGGTCCACGTTGGTGACGGCCTGCCGCTTGGCGACCTCACCGACGAGGACCTCGCCGTTCTTGGCGAAGGCGACCACGGACGGCGTGGTCCGCGAGCCCTGCGCGTTGGCGATGACGGTGGGCTCACCGCCCTCGAGGATCGAGACGACGGAGTTGGTCGTCCCCAGGTCGATACCTACCGCACGTGCCATGAGTACGTCCTTGTAGTCAAAGTTGAGTCGGTCAGACTCATAGTGGAACCTCGTGTGACGTTTGTCAAACGACTTGAGCCTATGTCGCTCAACCCTGGAAGGCGTGAAAGCATTCCCGGTTTCCGGGAAACAGGAGGCGTTCCCTGTCTCCCAACGAAGGAGCACGCATGATCGCTCCCCCTGACCCAGGTCCGGGGGCCGAGACATGATCGGCTCCCCCGATCTCGGGCTCGGGCCCGGGACCGGCGAGTGGTCGCCGCGCGACGACTTCGACCGGGTCTTCGACGCCCACTTCGCCGAGATCCACCGCTACGTCGCCCGGCGCCTGGACACCGACGCCGCCGACGACATCGCGGCCGACACCTTCCTCGTCGCCTTCCGCGAACGCGAACGCTTCGACGCCGCGCGGGGCGGCGTCCGTCCCTGGCTGTACGGCATAGCCACCAACCTGCTCGCCAAACACCGGCGGAGCGAGGTGCGCCGCTGGAAGGCGCTCAGCCGTACCGAGGCGGCGGGTCATGTGGACGGCCACGAGGACGCCGTGGCCGCCAGGGTCGCCGCCGGGCAGGTGACCGGCCGGCTCGCGGGGGCGCTGGCCGGCCTGGCCAAGCGCGACCGCGACGTGGTCCTGCTGATCGCGCTCGGCGGGCTCGGCCACGCCGAGGTGGCGGCCGCGCTCGGCATCCCCTACGGGACCGTGGCGTCCCGGCTCAACCGGGCCCGCAAGCAACTGCGCAAAGCACTGGGTGACGTCAACCCGCTGAAGGAGGCCGGCGATGGATGAGATCACCCTGCTGGGGGCCGCCCTACCGGACGCGCCGCCACCCACACCCGAGGCCGTCGCCCGCGCCCGCGCCCGCCTGACCACCCACGAGGTACGGCGCCGCCGTCACCCCACCTGGACACTGATCATTGGAGCCTCCATGGCCACCACCGCCGTCATCGCCGCAGTCGCGCTGGCCGCGACCCTCCTGGCCCCGGCGCCGCCCTCGGTGCTGGGGACGCCGAAGACCGGTGAGCACCTGCTTCTGGAACTCGCGGACAGGGTGGAGAAGCTGTCACCCGGGACCGGCGCCTACTGGCGCGTCCAGGGAACCGACGTCAGCCGGTATCTGGTCGGCAAGGAATCCAAGCGCTACTGGATCGCGTCCAAAGGGAACAGCGTCCAGTGGACCCCGCGGAAGCCGGGAGGCTTGTACGTCGAGGGGTATGAGTCGTCCGGCGTCCGGCCGGACACACCGGAGGACGAGAAGACCTGGCGGAAGCAGGGCTCGCCCAAGCGCTGGGGCCTGTCCACGTGCGAGAGCTCCTCTCCCGGCTGCGTTCCGACGGTCCTCGCCGACAAGCCGTCGCGACGCCAGTATCGGATCATGGGACATGTCACCGATCCCGGCATGGCCGGCCTCACGATCGCCGAGTTGGACGCCCTCCCGACCGATCCGGCGCGGCTGCGGGAGCGCCTTGAGGTCTACCGCAAGGGCGACCAGAAGCGGGGTATCACGCGGTCTTGGAAGGAATTCCTCAGGCAGGCCATGCTCGATCTGGCGATCATGCCGGCCCCCCCGGGAGTCCGGGCGACGTTGCTGCGCCTGTACACGGGACAGCCCGAGGCCAAGACGGCACGGGAGGACAACGATCCGCTGGGCCGTCCCACCGTCGCCGTCGATCTCGGTGACGAGGGCCGTGTCCAACTGGGCACCCGCGCGGTGCCGGTCAAGAGAGAGATCTTTCTCGACCCCCGGACCGGTGAGGGCATGGCCCTGAGAGTTGTCACGACGGCCGCGGAAGGCGGGTTCCCGAAGGGCACCGTGGTCTCCTACAGGGGCGTCGAGATGGGCTGGACCGATGAGCGGCCCAGGCTTCCCTCGGGCTGCCGGATGAAGGCCGGCACCACCTGCCGCTAGACCCCTCCGGTACGGCTCCCGCCGCGCGGCGGGAGCCGTACCGGGCCCGGGTCAGGGCTTGGCGCCGTCGACGATCTTGCGCTTGCCGAGGGGGGCCTTGAGCTTGACGGTCGTCACCTTCTGGATGGCGATGGCGATGCAGGCCATGTTCTTGGCCTTGGCGCTCGGGCCCTCCCAGAGGGTGACGGTCACCCGCCTGGAGGTCTCCTTGACGCTCACGCGGTCGAGCACGGTGCACGGCTCCACCCCGGACCACCAGGTGATCCGCAGGCTCCGGCCGTCCTTGGACGGCTTCGCCGTCAGCCACCGCACCTTGCGGGGATTGTCGGTGTGGCCCTGGGGCTTCGTCGGCTTGGGGCCCTGGGTGGGCTCCTCCCGGGGGGCCACCGTGTGGCTCACCGGCCGGGAGGGACTGTCGACGGTCGCGGTGCCAGTGGTCGCGGTGCTGTGCCCGGCGGCGCCGCAGCCCACGGCCAGCAGCAGGCTTCCAGTGAGGATGGAACTCGCGATCATACGCATACCCCTACAACGGACCGGCGATCAGACCGGTTCAGGCCATTCTGACATCGCGCCGCATGACCCCGGTCATGACCCGGGTGCGATCCGCTCGACCCGGGCCACGTATTCGCGCAGGGCCGTGTTCACGGCGTCCTCCGCCGAGGAGGTGCCCAGCATCCTCATGGCTTCGGCGAGGGCCTCGTCATCGATGTCGATTCGGGTGATGGTCATGTCGTCTCTCCAGCGCCGGTGTTGTACGTAGCCACCATGGACGGCTCCCGGGGCGCGCGCGGGCGGATCCCATAGGCTGGTCAACCACTTCTCCTCAGGCAAGGTGCGCAGACATGATCGCGATTCTGGGAACCGGCAAGATGGGCGAGGCCCTGCTCTCGGGGCTGCTGCGGGCCGGGTTCAAGCCGGGCGACGTGCTGGCGACCGCTCGGCGCGCCGAGCGGGCCGATGCCCTCAGGGAGCGGTACGGCGTGCAGGTGGTGTCCAACGCCGAGGCGGCCAAGAGCGCCGACACGATCATCCTCGCGGTCAAGCCGCAGGACATGGCGTCCCTGCTGACCGAGATCGCAACCCACGTCCCGGCCGACCGTCTGGTGATCTCCGCCGCGGCGGGCATCACGACCTCGTTCGTGGAGTCGCGGCTCGGGGCGGACATCCCGGTGGTCCGTGTCATGTCCAACACGCCGGTCCTGGTGGACGAGGCGATGAGCGTGATCTCGGCGGGCGCCCACGCCTCGGAGGAGCACCTCAGGCGCACCGAGGACCTGCTCAGGCCGGTCGGCAAGGTGCTGCGCATCCCCGAGACGCAGCAGGACGCCGCCACCGCCCTGTCCGGCAGCGGGCCCGCCTACTTCTTCTACCTGGTCGAGGCCATGGTCGACGCGGGCATCCTGCTCGGCATGCCCCGCGCCGCCGCCCTCGACATGGTCACCCAGTCGATCGTCGGCGCGGCCATCATGCTGCGTGACTCCGGAGAGCACCCGGTGATCCTCCGCGAGGCGGTCACCTCCCCGGGCGGTACCACCATCGCCGCCATCGCCGAGCTGGAGCGGCACAGCGTCCGCGCCGCCTTCCTGGCCGCCATCGAGGCCGCCAGGGACCGCAGCCGCCAGCTCGCCGGTGGCTGACCGTCCCCCTCTACCGGGAAACTTCCCTGCGTAAGACCTCATTTCCACGGGACTTCGGTGGGAACGCGGCGATCGTGCGCAGGCCGTACAAGCTGATGATCAGCGGGAACAGGCGGGCTCCGGCTGGGAGACGCCGGACGGCGCGGGGGGCGTCCAAGCGGATGATCAGACGGTACGGCATGCCGTACCGTCATAAGGGGGGCGCGTTTAATCGGAATAAGTCTGGATATTTCGCTCAGATGAAAACCGCCCTCTCCTCCGCGACGGCGGTGTAAACCCCCGTGCGTATCCGTGCGGTAACGTCGGCCGGGGTGGGAGATCGTCCAGCGAGCGCGCCGTGACGCGCCGCGTCGCGATCAGACGATCAGACAGGGAGGGCGCATGAGCCGGTCCGTTCGGGTGGTCTGGGACGACGCGCTCATCGCGTACGACTTCGGCCCCGGGCACCCGCTCGCGCCCGTGCGGGTCGAGCTGACCATGGCGCTGGCCAGGGAGCTCGGCGTGCTGGACGCGGTCGAGGTGACCGGCTGCGCGCCCGCCACCGACGACGAGCTGGCGCTGGTCCACAAGCGCGACTACATCGAGGCCGTCAAGAGGGTCTCCGCGACCGGGCGGCCCGACCTGGCCCACGGGCTCGGCACCGAGGACAACCCCGCCTTCGCCGGGGTGCACGAGGCCTCCGCGCTGATCACCGGTGCGAGCCTGGCCGCGGCCCGCGCGGTCTGGACGGGCGAGGCCGAGCACGCGGTGAACGTCGCGGGGGGCCTGCACCACGCCATGGCCGCCGCCGCGAGCGGGTTCTGCGTCTACAACGACCCCGCGGTGGCGATCGGCTGGCTGCTGGCGCAGGGCGCCTCCCGGATCGCCTACGTGGATGTGGACGTCCACCACGGGGACGGCGTCCAGGCGCTGTTCTACGACGACCCCAGGGTCCTCACCGTCAGCCTGCACGAGAGCCCCCGCACGCTCTTCCCGGGCACGGGCTTCCCCGAGGAGCGCGGCGCGGAGGGCACCGCGGTCAACGTGGCGCTGCCCGCCGGATGCGGCGACAGCGGCTGGCTGCGGGCCTTCCACGCGGTGGTGCCGCCGCTGCTGCGGGAGTTCGCCCCCGAGATCCTGGTCACCCAGCACGGCTGCGACAGCCACGCGCTTGACCCGCTGGCCCACATGATGCTCAGCCTGGACGGCCAGCGCACCGCCTACGCCGCGCTCCACGAGCTGGCCCACGAGACCGCGGGCGGCCGCTGGGTGGTGACCGGCGGAGGGGGGTACGAGCTGGTGCAGGTGGTGCCCCGGGCGTGGACCCATCTGATCGCCGAGGTCTCCGGGCACCCGCTCGCCCCGGCGACCGCCACCCCGGAGGCGTGGCGCCGGCTGGTCAGGGAGCGGACCAGGCAGACGCCGCCGCTGACGCTGACCGATGGCAGAGATCCGGAATTTAGTGATTTCTCCGCTGGTTATGATCCAGCAGACCCGATTGACCGGGCCATCATGGCGACCCGGAAGGCCGTGTTCCCCTTCCACGGGCTGGATCCCCTCCCGTGACGGCGGGCACCGGCGAACCGGCGCGGGAGACGGGGAACGGACGGATGAGTGACGGAGGAGGTCACAGGTTGACAGCGCCCGAGCTGCGACGCCCGGCGTCGCCGCTGACCCGAGACGACCTTCGCGAGCATCTGGTCCGCACCCGGATCGCCGGTGACGTGGCGACCAGCCGGGAGAACAACCTGGACCACTACAGGTCGCTGTCCAACCGGGACCCGCACCACATGTTCGGGCTGACCCTGGAGGGCCACTGGTCCTACCGCGACGTGCTGGCCCTGATGGCCAAGTCCGCCGGGGTCGTGGCCGACCCGGACCACCGCGAGGGCCAGGACGTCATCGACCCGGACCGCACGATCGACGCGGTCGAGGCGATGGGCGACACGATCGCCGGCGTGCTCCGGACCGGCAGCCCCCGGATCCTCTTCGCCACCGGCCACCCCACCGGCCTGCTCACCGTCCACATGGCCGTGGCCCGGCTGGCGCGGGAGCACGGCGCGGTCCTGATGGGCCCGGCCGAGGGCTGGTCCTACTGGAGCGCCGGGTTCGGCCGCAGGCGCGAGATCCGCTACATGGACGACGTCGCGATGCTGGCCGACCGGGGCACCTTCGTGCACAGCCACGACCCGGCCCCGATGCGGGCCATGCTCGACGAGCTCGGGGACGACCGCCCCGATCTGGTGATCGCCGACCACGGCTGGGCCGGCGCTGCCGGTGAGGCGGGGATTCTCACGGTGGGGTTCGCCGACAGCAACGACCCCGCGCTCTTCGTCGGAGAGGACGAGGGCAAGATCGCGGTGACCGTGCCGCTTGATGACAACGTGCTACCCAGATATTACGATCCGCTGACGCGTCATCTGGTCGAAAGGGTCGTGCGGGCCCTCTGAGGCGGGGGTTGCGCAAATCGGGACATCCCTATACGGGCTTTTCGCGCCTGCATTCCGTGGTGCTCGCCGACCGTTTGCCAACTTTTTGAGGATTGTGGGCGACTCTAATAAGAGACGGTTGGTCCGTTCCAAGATCAATACAGAGGGTGCGGTCCGGCTGCTGGCCAGCGAGTTTCTCCATTTCGCTGACATGGGGCTGCGGAGACTGAGAAAGTAGGGGGTTTGCGCGCTCGGAGTCCCGACTTACGCTGACGGCAGTACACGTGCGTGAGCAATGGCACCAGTGGGGATAACCCGGAAACACGTGCGGAAGAGGCGTCCGATGGGTGCAGGCGAAAGACCTCTCAGCGAGGTGAAGTTCCTGACGGTGGCTGAAGTGGCCACGGTCATGAGGGTGTCCAAGATGACTGTGTACCGACTCGTGCATTCGGGCGAGCTGCCGGCCATCCGGGTCGGTCGATCCTTCCGAGTGCCGGAGCAGGCGGTGCACGACTATCTCAGGGATGCCTACATCGAGGCGGGTTGAAGCGAGCGAGCCCCAGGTGGTGAGCGGAGCGACCGGTGAGGGACGGACCGGCTGCGCGGCCGGCGCGGAGCGGTGAGCGGCCGGCGGGTCCGAGTTCTCCGGTCAAACCGGCACGTAGTGGACTCATGCTTCAGTGAGGTAGCGGTGTGGTCGACACGCCGTGAGTTCCAGTACCCGGGATCCCCCCAGGGGGCGATCTACCGTGGATCGCCGGTAGTCTGTTGAGCCGGTGTGTTGTTCGCGCACCGGTTTGACAATCTCGGCTACCAGCTACCTGGGGGTCCCGTGGGCTCTGTGATCAAGAAGCGCCGTAAGCGCATGGCGAAGAAGAAGCACCGCAAGCTTCTCAAGAAGACCCGTATTCAGCGGCGTAACAAGAAGTAGTAACGCGGATCTGCGAGGCGCCGATGACCCACACCGTGCTTGTCACCGGGGTCTCGCGCCACATCGGCGCCCGAGTGGCGAGCGTTCTCGCGGATGACCCGGACATCGACCGGGTCATCGGAGTAGACACGGTGCCGCCGCCCTCGCTCTCACGTGATGGCGGCGTCCCTCTCGGCCGGACGGAGTTCGTCCGCGTCGATCTGCGGAGCCCCGACATCGCCCAGGTGATCGCGGCCGCCGACATCGACACAGTGGTCCACATGAGCCTGGTGAGCGCTCCCCCGCGGAGCGGTGGCCGGATGCTCATGAAGGAGCACAACGTCATCGGCACCATGCAGTTGCTCGGTGCCTGTCAGCGGTCCGCGACGGTCCGCCGTGTCGTCGTGCGCTCCACCACCGCGGTGTACGGCTCGTCCCCGCACGACCCCGCCGTCTTCACCGAGGACGCGGAGCCGGGCGAGTCGCCCACCCACGGATACGCCAAGGACGCCTCTGAGGTCGAGGGCTACGTCCGCGGCTTCGCCAGGCGGCGCGGTGACGTGACCGTGTCGATGCTCAGGTTCGCCAACTTCATGGGGCCCGGCGTCGACTCGCCGCTGACCCGTTACTTCACCCAGCCCGTCCTGCCGACCGTGTTCGGCTTCGACCCTCGCCTGCAGTTCGTCCACGAGGACGACGCGGTCGAGGTGCTCAGGCGGATGGCGATGGAGGACCACCCCGGCACGTTCAACGTGGCCGGGGACGGCGTGCTTCTGCTCTCGCAGTGCGCCCGCAGGGCGGGGCTGCTCTCGCTGCCCGTGCCCTCTCCCGCGTTCCGTCTCCTGGGCGACCTCGCCCGCGGCGCGGGACTGGTCGACTTCTCTCCCGAACAGCTCCGGCTGATGTGCCACGGCCGCGTGGTGGACACGGCCCGGCTGGCCGCCCGCCTCGGCTGGAAGCCCAAGTTCTCGACCTCCGCCGCCTTCGAGGACTTCGTCCGTGCCCGTGACCTGGCCGGCGGACTCCCCGCCGCCATGATGGAACTGATCTCCCAGGCGGTGACGAGGTGACCGGGATGGCAGGTGAGCCCGCCGAGACGGACGACGCCCAGGTGATCCCCATCACCCGGGCCCGTTCCCCGCACGGGTCTCCGCCGTCCCAGCACGAGCCGCCGCCGTCCGAGCGCGAGCCGTCCGGGAATGAGCCGTCGTCCGAGCGCGAGCCGTCTGAGCACGAGCCGTCGGCCGGGCACGAGCCGTCCGAGCGGGGGCCTGCGCCCGACGAGGACGGCGACCGCGACCGCGGCCTCGCCGAGCTGTTCGCCTTCCTGCGCCGCCGCATCACGGGGGAGTACGAGGTCGACGAGTTCGGCTTCGACCCCGAGCTCACCGACAAGGTGCTGCTGGAGCTGATCCGCCCGCTCTACCGGCACTGGTTCCGGGTGGAGACCGTCGGCATGCACAACGTGCCCGGCGACTCCGGTGCTCTCGTGGTGGCCAACCACTCGGGCACCCTCCCGCTGGACGGGCTCATGCTCCAGGTGGCGCTGCACGACGACCATCCCGAGCGCCGCGCCGTCCGTCTCCTCGGCGCCGACCTGGTCTACCAGCTCCCGCTGCTCGGTCACCTGTCCCGTAAGACCGGTCACACCCTGGCCTGCCGCGACGACGCCGACCGTCTGCTCCGCAAGGGTGAGCTCGTGGGCGTCTTCCCCGAGGGCTTCAAGGGGGTCGGCAAGCCGTTCTCCGAGCGTTACAAGCTGCAGCGCTTCGGCCGCGGGGGCTTCGTCGCCTCCGCCATCCGGGCCGGGGTCCCGATCGTCCCCTGCTCCATCGTGGGTGCGGAGGAGATCTATCCCAAGGTCGGTGACCTGCGTTTCCTGGCCAGGGCGCTGGGCCTGCCCTACCTGCCGATCACTCCGCTGTTCCCCTGGCTCGGCCCCCTCGGCCTGGTGCCGCTGCCGTCCAAGTGGATGATCGGTTTCGGTGAGCCCATCCGCACCGACCAGTTCGACCCCGCGGACGCGGACGACCCCATGCTGGTCTTCAATCTCACCGACCAGGTCCGCGAGGTCATCCAGCAGCAGCTGAACGAGCTCCGCCTCCAGCGCGGCCATGCCTTCCCTCCCTTCTTCTGACTCTTCCCGGCTCCTTCCGGCCGCCGCCCGCTCTTTCCGGAGGCGAGCGGACGCTCCCGCACGGGTGAGCGGGCACGCTGATTTTTATTAGGCGCCGCGTCTAACAGTGGGTGCCTCCGGTAGGTATGGTGTGCTCAGCATCGAGCCTCCGACACGAGGAGTGGTCATGGGCGCGCGCCGTACCGCGAGAGGAGCCCTCGTCACAGGGCTCGCCCTGGGAACGGCGCTGGGGATCGCCACGCGACGGCGCGAGGCGCGCGCGGAGACGGCGCTCGGCGGGCATCGGGGGAGGCCGGCCACCGTCGTCACCGACGACGGGGTACGGCTCGCGGTGGACGTGGAGGAGGCCGAGTCACCCGAGTTCGCCGTGGTCCTCGCCCACGGCTGGGTGATGAACCGGCACTGCTGGCACTTCCAGCGGGAGGCGCTGGCCGGCAGGGCCACCCTGGTCTTCTACGACCAGCGCGGGCACGGAGACTCCTCGGCCGGGGCCCTCGGCGCGTGCACGGTCGACCGGCTCGGTGACGACCTGGCCGCGGTGATCGAACAGGCCGTCCCCGAAGGGCTGCCGGTGGTGCTCGTCGGCCATTCGATGGGCGGTATGACGATCATGGCGTTCGCGGGACGGCACCCCGCCGCCTTCGCCTCACGCGTGGCCGGGGTGGCGCTGCTGAGCACGTCGTCCGGCCGGCTGGCCGGCAGCACGTTCGGGCTTCCCGGGCCGATCGGGCGGCTCGCCCCGCGTGTCACCCCTGTCGTGTTCGACCGCATGCTGACCCGTGCCGCGGCCATCGACCGCAGCCCGGCCCTCAAGTCACGCACGAACCTGCCGGTGACCCGCTACGTCGCCTTCGGCCCCGGCGCGGCGCGTGCGCACGTCCACTTCGTCAACGGCATGGCCGCGGCCACCCCGACCGAGGTGATGGTCGGCTTCTTCCGCGACTTCCTCGTCCACGACAAGCTCGCCGCGCTGGCCGCGCTCGGCTCGGTGGAGACGCTGGTCATGGTCGGCAGCCGTGACCGGCTCACCCCGCCCGTCCACAGCCGGCGCATCGCCCGGAGCGTCCCCGGCGCCGCACTGACCGTGCTCCCCGGCGCCGGTCACATGATCGGGCTCGAACGGCCGGAGGCCGTCAACCAGGCCCTGAGCGATCTGCTGGACCGGGTCGCCCGCCGTGTGGACGGTCACCCGGAGCGGTAGGGGGCGGTCACCCGGGGCGGTGGAGGGG
>NZ_NGFP01000005.1 GCF_002149035.1 Streptosporangium minutum | reverse complement strand
GGTAGGATCTGGCGCGGACGGCCGGGCGGGGTGGCACGGGGCTGCCATTCGCGGGGGTAGCCCAGCGAGACCTCCTCGAAGCGCACGCCGTCGTGCCAGGTGGTGCGGGGGATGTGCAGGTGACCGTAGACGACCGCCTGGGCGTCGAAGCGCACGTGCCAGTCGGCGGTCTGCTCGGTGCCGCACCAGATCGCGAACTCCTGGTGCCGCATGACCAGGGTCGGCTGGCGGACCAGCGGGTAGTGGTTGACGAGCACGGTGGGCATACCCGGGGTGCGGGCGGCCAGGCGGCGTTCGGTCTCGGCGACCCTGGCGGAGCACCAGGCGGGGCGGGAGGGGTGGGGGTCGGGATGCAGGAACATCTCGTCGGTGCAGACCACGCCCTTCTCGTAGGCGAGGGCGAGCGCCTCCTCCGCCGACGCGACGCCGGGCACGCGGAAGGTGTAGTCGTACAGCACGAACAGCGGGGCGACGGTGACCGGCCCGCCGGGTCCGTCCCATACCGGGTAGGGATCCTCGGGGGTCACCACCCCGAGGTCGCCGCAGACCTTCACCAGGTGGCGGTAGCGTTCCTCGCCGCGTAACCGGACCGGATCGCTGGGGTGGGTCCACAGCTCGTGGTTGCCCGGCACCCACACCACCTTGGCGAAGCGCCCGGCGAGCAGGCGCAGCGCCCACTCGACGTCGGCCACCTTCTCGGAGACGTCTCCCGCCACCAGCAGCCAGTCGGAGGCGGAGGCGGGCCGCAACTCCTCGACGATGCGCCGGTTCTCCCGGTAGCCGATGTGCAGATCACTGATGGCCAGCAGCGACGTCATGCGCGGACCGCCCGCGGCGATCCGGTGGCCGCCCCGGCCGGTGGGGCCTTCGGGCCGTGTACGGCGGGCATCCCGGGACGAGGGGACGGGATCCCGGACGGCGTGGCCCCTACTGCCGGGGGCAGACGGACCGCCCGGACGTCGTTCCGTGGTGATGCGGGCAGTCGCCGGATCCAGGAACGGGCTGCCGTCAAGGTCGTTCTCCTTCGATCAGGCCAGAGGGGATGCCGCCGTGCCGTCCCGGCTTCGGGGGGCGGGGCCAGTTTCTTGCCATGGGGGGACGTTTGTCCAGGATCTGATGGATCGATGGCGGTACTCACGCCTGCCGGGTGGAGTCACGCAGGATCAGCCGCCAGTCGACCGGCTCATCGCCCGCGTCCTCGCCGAGGGCCAGCCGGGCGCATCGGGCGCCCTGGTCGCGCAGGGACTGTGCGATGGTCGTCAGGCCGGCGGCGGCGGCCGCGTCGGTGTCGTCCCAGCCGGTGACGGCGAGGTCGCCGGGCACGGCCAGGCCCAGGCGGCCGGCCGCCCGCATCAGGCCCAGCGCGAGCTCGTCGCTCATCGCGGCGACGGCGTCCGGGACGTGCGGGCCGGTGAGCAGTCCGGCGGCGAGGCGTTCGGCCTCGCGGGCGGTGTTCCTGGAGCACACGGCCACGCGTACCTGCGACCACCGGCCGCCGCTCTCCGTCCACGCGTCGCGGAATCCCCGCAGGCGCTGGCGGGTCACCCGGAAGCTCGCCCCGGCCGGATCCAGTGCCCGGTGCACGCCGGTGGCCCGAGCGCGATCGAGGGGGAAGCTGAGCACCATCGGCCGGCGGGCACCGGCGAAGGCCGCCGCAGCCACCGCGCGGGCCGCCGCGCGGTCGTCGACCGCCACGAACGACAGGTCGTCGCGGCGCGGGCCGCCGTGCACGACGGAGGGAAGGCCGGTGGCGGCGACCGCGTCCACCACGGGGTCGTCATCGGAGGTGGTCCACACCACGAAGCCGTCCACGGCCGCCTCGGCCACCCGGCCGACGTCCCCCGCGGAGCCGGTGACGGGCACGATCGTGAGCCCCAGGCCGTGGTCGGCGCACACTTCGGCGATCCCGGCCAGGAAGCGGGCGGCCTGGGGGTCCTCGAAGGCGTAGGTCAGGTGCTCGCCGAGGATCACTCCGAGGCTGCCGGCGCGGCCGCGCCGCAGCGAGCGCGCCCCCGGATGGGGGCCGGGATATCCCAGCCGCTCGGCGGCCTCGCGGACCCTGGCCCGTGTCTGCTCCGAGACGCGCTCCGGCTGGGCGTAGGTATAGGAGACGGTCATCACCGACACCTCTGCCGCCCGGGCGACCTCCGCCATCGTCGGACGCCGGCGCGACGTAGCTCTTGTCATCCCTCACCTTAGCCTGTGTATCGTTACACATATGTCTCTCCAGCCGGGTGGAACGCGGGTCAGGACGGCGTACTGCGGCTTCGCCGTCTTCGGAGCCTTCTGGGGGGTGTGGGGCGCGTCCGTCCCCGCGATCCGGGAACAGGCCGGTCTCACCGACGGGGAGCTGGGCACGGCGCTGCTGTTCGTCGGCGCCGGGGCGCTGCCGGCGATGCTGACCGCCGGACGGGCCGTCGACCGGTGGGGCCACCGCCTGACCGCGTTCCTGCTCGTCCTGCTCGGCGCCGTCGGCGTCACGGTGGCCGTCGCCGCCCGGGACCTTCCGAGCCTGTCCGCCGGCCTGGCGCTGCTCGGTGCGGCGTCGGGCGCCGCGGACGTGGCTGTCAACGCCGCCGCGGGCTCGGCCGAGCGCGCCGTCGGCCGGCCGGTCATCACCAGGGCGCACGGCTTCTTCTCCGCCGCCGTGGTGGTGTCCAGCCTCGCCACCGGCCTGCTCGGCGGCGTCGCGGCGCCCGTCGTGGTGCCGTTCGCGCTGGTCGCGGCAGCCGCCGCGGGAGCGGGCCTGCTCATCGCCGCCGACGCCCGCGGCCATTCGGCACCCTTCGGCCGGCGCGGCGCGGCGCCGGGTCACGGTCCCCGCGGCCGGTCGGTCCTGCGGGCGTACCTGCCGCTCCTGCTGGTCGCCGGAGTGCTGGGCGCGCTCGCCTTCGCCGTGGAGAACGCCCACCAGAGCTGGAGCGCGGTCTACATGGCCGACACGCTGCGCGCCGATCCCATGCTCGCCGCCGCGGGGCCCGCGGTCTTCGCCGCGGTCGTCGCGCTCACCCGGTTCACCGCCGGCTCCCTGGGATCCGGCCACGCCATGGCCGTCCTGATCCTCGGCGCTGCCACGGCGGCCGGTGGGACGGTCCTGCTCGCCTCCGCCTCGTCCGCCCCGCCGGCGCTGGCCGGGCTCGCCCTGGCCGCCGCCGGCACCGCCGTGCTGTTCCCGACCCTGCTCGGCGTGGTCACCGCCGACGTCCCGGACTCCGTCCGAGGCGCCGCCACCTCGGTCGTGACCACGGTGTCCTACCTGGGCTTCCTCGCCGGGCCGGTGTACGTGGGGTACTGGGCCCAGGCCGCCGGGCTGCCGGGCGCCATGCTGGCCGTGTCCGTGCTCGCGGGAGCGCTGGCCCTGCTGACCTGGCCGGCCCTCCGCGCCGCCCTCCCGTCCACGCGCCCCTCTCCGGGGGGACGGGCGTCCTCAGAGGAGATCGCGCGCGGCGGCCACGGCGGCCTGGCCGAAACTGACGCCCCCGTCGTTGGGCGGGACGCGATGGTGGGTCAGCACCCGGAAGTCCCGGAGCCGTAGCGCCTGGACGAGCCTGCCGAGCAGTAACCGGTTCTGGAAGACGCCGCCGGACAGGGCGACCGTGCCGATGCCGGTGGACGAGCGGAGCCGCGCGCAGCTCGCGGCGGTGGCGGCGGCGAGCCCGTTGTGGAAGCGGGCGGAGACGACCGCGGGGCCGGTCCCGTCGCGCAGGTCCTCGACGACGGCCCGGACGAGGTCGCCGGTCCGGATCGTCAGCAGCTCGCCCTCGCCGCCCTCGTCGCCGCCGAGCCGGACCGGATAGGCGGACTCCTCGGCGGGATCGGCCCGCTGTTCGAGCGCGATCGCGGCCTGCCCCTCGTAGGTGACGGTGTCGCGGAGTCCGAGGATCGCCGCGACGGCGTCGAACAGCCGCCCGGCGCTGGAGGTGAGGGGGGAGTTCACGCCGGATCTGGCCACGGCCACCACGTCGTCCCAGTCCCGGTGGCGGGAGCGCACCCGGAGATCGCCGGGCGGCGTGCCGCCGTAGGCCGCGTCCAGATGCGCGGCGGCCATCCGCCAGGGCTGCCGGATCGCCGCCGTGCCGCCGGGCAGCGGCACCGGGGTCAGGCATCCGGCCCGGGTGAAGCCGGTGAGGTCGGCCACGAGGAGCTCGCCGCCCCACAGGGTGCCGTCGGCGCCGTAGCCGAGGCCGTCGAAGGCCACTCCGATGACGGGGCCGGCCTCCTGGTTGTCGGCCAGGCAGGAGGCGATGTGCGCGTGGTGGTGCTGGACCCCGACCAGGTCGACTCCGTCCAGGTCGCAGGCGTATTTGGTGGACAGGTACTCCGGGTGCAGGTCGTGCGCGACGACGCGGGGCGTGATGCCGAACAGCCGCCGGAAGTGGTCGATCCCCTCGCTGAAGGAGCGCAGCGTCTCGTAGTTCTCCAGGTCGCCGATGTGGTGGGAGACGAAGGCGCGCCCTCCCTCGGCGAGGCAGAAGGTGTTCTTCAGCTCCGCGCCGCACGCCAGCACCGCCCGCCGTACGGGACGGGGGAGCAGGAGGGGCTCGGGGGCGTATCCCCGCGATCTCCGCAGCGGGAGCGCGCGTCCCTCTGCCGCGAGGACCACCGAGTCGTCGGTGCGGACGTGGATCGGGCGGTCGTGGGTGAGGAAGCGGTCGGCGACGCCGGCGAGCCGGGTGAACGCGTCGCGGTCCCGGTAGGCGATGGGCTCGTCGGAGAGGTTCCCGCTGGTCAGGACGTACGGCCGGGCGATCTCGCGGGCGAGCAGGTGGTGCATGGGCGTGTAGGGCAGCATGACGCCGAGGCGGCGGTCGTCCGGTGCCACGGCCTCGGCCAGCGGAGCGCCGGGGCGGCGGGGCAGCAGCACGATCGGCCGCCGGGGGCCGGTGAGCAGCCGCTCGGCCACGGGGTCCAGCTCGCACAGCGTGCGCGCGGCGTCGAGGTCGGCGACCATGACGGCGAACGGCCTGTCCTCGCGGTGCTTGCGCGTACGCAGGGTTCGCACGGCGGCCTCGTCGGTGGCGTCGGCCGCCAGGTGGTAGCCGCCGAGGCCCTTGACGGCCAGCACGCCGCCCGACCGCACCACCTCGGCCGCGAGCCCGATCGGATCGCGACCGGCGCCGGGGTGGTGGGTACGGCCGTCGGCACCGAGCAGCCGCAGCGCCGGACCGCAGGCCGGGCAGCAGATCGGCTGGGCGTGGAACCTGCGGTCGTGCGGATCGAGGTACTCGGCCCTGCACTCCTCGCACATGGCGAACCCGGCCATCGTCGTGGCCGGCCGGTCGTAGGGGACGTCCCGGATGACGGTGAACCTCGGCCCGCAGTTGGTGCAGTTGATGAAGGGGTGGCGGTAACGGCGGTCGGCGGGGTCGGACAGCTCGGCCAGGCAGTCCGCGCACGTCGCGACATCGGGCGAGATCAGCGCCGCCCGCGCGTCCCCCTCCCTGCTGCCGGCGATGACGAAACCGCGGTCACCCAGGGCGGGCACGGCGGTGACGGTGACGCGGTGGATCACCGCCAGCGGCGGCGCGTGACCCCGTAGCTCCTCCTGGAAGCGGGTGAGGCTCTCCCGGGTCCCCTCGGCCTCGATGAACACGCCCTCGCTGTCGTTGCCCACCCACCCCGACAGGGCCAGCCGCCGGGCCAGGGAGTGGACGTGGGGACGGAAACCCACCCCCTGCACGATCCCTTCGACCCGGATGCTGACCCGTGTCCGGGGCTCGGCCCGCGCCGCTCCGGTGCTCATGCGGCCATCCTGCCCGCGCCCCCGGCCGTCGGCGGCGGGCGCGCGCGGTCCCGGGGGAGAAGGTTGCGCCCATGATCAGACCTTTACTCCGGTTTGTAGCGGCGAAGGTGTCGAGTATATGAACACTCCCCGTAATCTGACGACTACCGTAAATAACGGAGCGTCCACATGTCAGTGACATCGACCATGCAAGTAGCCGTCAGCGAGGCCTTCGCCCGGCGTGACCGCGCCGCCCGCGCCCTCGCGGAGGACTCCGGGCGCATCGCGCGGGCATGCCAGGACATGGCGGTCCGGTTCCGCCACGGCGGAAAGCTGATCGTCTTCGGCAACGGCGGCGGCGGCACGGACGCGGCCCACATCGCGGTCGAGTTCATGCACCCGGTCATCGTGGGCAAGAGGGCCCTTCCGGCGATCGCGCTGAGCAACGACGCCGCGACGGTCAGCGGGGTGGGCAACCGCGACGGCCTCGCCGAGACCTTCGCCCACCAGGTCCACCGCTGGGCGGACCCTGCCGACATGGCGCTGGGGATCTCCCGCGACGGCCGCTGCGAGAACGTCCTGCGGGGCCTGGAGATGGCCAAGACCCTGGGCCTGTTCACCTTCGCCCTGGCGGGCGGCGACGGAGGCCCCCTCGCGCGGAGCCCGGCGGCCGACCACGTGCTGACCGTCGCCTCGGACGATCCCGCCGTGGTCAAGGAGATCCACGTCACCGCCTACCACGTGCTGTGGGAGCTGGTGCATGTCTTCTACGAGCAGCCCGGCCCGCCCGGTGACGCGACGCCCGGAGGGACGAGCGGGGAGGCGGCCCGATGAGCGGGCCCGCGGACTGCCCGGCCGGCGTGTGCGTCACCTGCTCGGACCAGGCCGTGCCGATGACGGTGCTCCGGCTGGTCGAGCCGGACCTGGCGATGGCCGGCGCCGGGGACGTCGCCGAGGAGGTGAGCGTGGCACTGGTCGACGCGGCGGTGGGCGACACCGTCCTCGTGCACGCCAAGGAGGCCATCGCCGTGATCGCGAAGGGAGGCGGCGATGGGCAGGCTTGAGGGACCGCCGGCCGAGGGGGTGCGGGAGCTGTACCCCTTCCTCTACGAGGGCCGGGCCGACCTTGAGGCGGTGCTGGCGGAGGCGTGCCGCTCCACCGAGGAGAAGGCCGCCGAGATCGTACGGCTGCGCTGGCAGGTGGCCGAGGCGTCCGCCGACGCGCTCATGGAGTGCGCGGGGGAGATGGCCCTGCGGTTCGCCTCGGGCGGGCGGCTGTTCGCCTTCGGCAACGGTGGCAGCAGCACCGACGCCCAGGAGGTGGCGACCGCCTTCCTCCATCCGCCCTGCGGCCTGTCCCTGCCCGCCCTGTCCCTGACCAGCGACGTCGCCGTGGTCACCGCGCTCTCCAACGACGTGGGGTTCGACGTCGTCTTCGCGCGTCAGCTCGCGGCGCTGGGACGGCACGGTGACATCGCCGTCGGCCTGTCGACGAGCGGGGGCTCCGCCAACGTCGTGCGCGCCTTCGAGGAGGCGACGCGCAGGGGCATGCTCACCATCGGCCTGGCCGGGGACGAGGGAGGCAGGCTGGCCGAACTCGACCTGCTCGACTACCTGTTCGTCATCCCGTCGTCGTCGGTGCACCGGATCCAGGAGGCCCAGACGACGGTCTACCACGTGCTGTGGGAGCTCACCCAGCACGCGCTCGGAGCGGTGCCCGCCCCGTAGGCCGCGGAGCCGGGCGACCGGCCGCGGCCCTCCCCCGGAGACCAGGAGACCAGGAGACCAGGAGACCCCGGAGAAGGGACGCGTCATGACCCGTACCGCACATGCCCCCCGCACCGATCACGACCTATCGCCATCGACGAGGAGCGGGGAGGCGGCATGACAGCGCCGACGGAGTCCGCGGGCAGCAGGCCGCAGGAGCAGGAGGAGCCGGTCGTCCACATTCTCTGGATCAACGCGGGGCTGAGCTGCGACGGGGACTCCGTCGCGCTGACCGCGGCGACGCAGCCGAGCATCGAGGAGATCGTGCTGGGGGCGCTGCCGGGGCTGCCCAAGGTGGCGGTGCACTGGCCGCTGATCGACTTCGAGTCCGGGCCGATGCAGGGCGCGGACGTGTTCATCGAGTGGTTCTTCAAGGCCGACCGGGGGGAGCTGGACCCGTTCGTGCTGGTGGTGGAGGGCTCGATCCCGAACGAGTCGATCAAGCAGGAGGGCTACTGGTGCGGGTTCGGCAACAACCCGGCGACCGGTCAGCCGATGACCACCAGCGAGTGGCTGGATCGCCTGGCGCCCAAGGCGACGGCGGTGCTGGCGGCCGGCACGTGCGCGACCTACGGCGGGATCCACGCGATGGCGGGCAACCCGACCGGGGCGATGGGGGTGGCCGACTACCTGGGCTGGGACTGGCGCTCGAAGGCGGGGCTGCCGATCGTGAACGTGCCGGGCTGCCCGATCCAGCCGGACAACCTGTCGGAGACGATCCTGTACCTGCTGTACCAGGTGGCCGGGCAGGCGCCGATGATCCCGCTGGACGAGGCGTTGCGGCCGACGTGGCTGTTCGGGCAGACGGTGCACGAGGGCTGTGACCGGGCCGGCTACTACGAGCAGGGGCAGTTCGCGACCGAGTACGGCTCGCCGAAGTGCCTGGTGAAGATCGGCTGCTGGGGCCCGGTGGTCAAGTGCAACGTGCCCAAGCGGGGCTGGATGAACGGGATCGGCGGCTGTCCGAACGTGGGCGGCATCTGCATCGCGTGCACGATGCCCGGATTCCCGGACAAGTTCATGCCGTTCATGGACGAGCCGCCGGGGGCGCGGGTGTCCTCGACCGTCAGCGGCGCCTACGGCAGCGTGATCCGCACCCTGCGCAGCATCACCCTCAAAACGGTTGATAAAGAGCCGAAGTGGCGCAAGAAGGGCCGCGAGCTGCTCACCGGTTACAAGGCGTCCTGGAGCTGAGCTGAAAATGAAGACCTCACCGAGACCGGGGCAGAGCGGCCCGCAGGACCAGCCACGCGAGCTGGTCGAGATGTCGTGGGACCCCATCACGCGCATCGTGGGAAGCCTGGGCATCTACTGCAAGGTCGACTTCAAGAACCGGGAGGTGGCCGAGTGCTACAGCACCTCGTCGATCTTCCGCGGCTACAGCATCTTCATGAAGGGCAAGGACCCGCGCGACGCGCACTTCATCACCAGCCGGATCTGCGGGATCTGCGGTGACAACCACGCCACCTGCTCGGTCTACGCCCAGAACATGGCCTACGGCGCCCGCCCGCCTGCCCTGGGGGAGTGGATCCTCAACTGCGGCGAGGCCGCCGAGTACATGTTCGACCACAACATCTACCAGGAGAACCTGGTCGGGGTCGACTACTGCGAGAAGATGGTGCGCGAGACCAACCCCGGCGTGCTGGCCAGGGCCGAGCGGACCGAGGCCCCGCACGCGGCCGACCACGGCTACAAGACCATCGCCGACATCATGCGCTCCCTCAACCCGCTCGAAGGCGAGTTCTACCGCGAGGCGCTGGCGGTGAGCCGTACCACCAGGGAGATGTTCTGCCTGATGGAGGGGCGGCACGTGCACCCCTCCACCCTCTACCCCGGCGGGGTGGGCACGGTCGCGACGGTGCAGCTCTTCACCGACTACCTCAGCCGGCTGATGCGCTACGTGGAGTTCATGAAGCGGGTCGTGCCCATGCACGACGACCTGTTCGACTTCTTCTACGACGCGCTGCCCGGCTACGAGGAGGTCGGCCGCAGGCGCGTGCTGCTGGGCTGCTGGGGCAGCTTCCAGGACCCGGAGCACTGCGACTTCACCTACGAGAACATGGCCTCCTGGGGCAAGCGGATGTTCGTCAGCCCAGGGGTGATCGTCGACGGCAGGCTCGTCACCGACGACCTGGTCGACATCAACCTCGGCATCCGGATCCTGCTGGGCAGCTCCTACTACGACGACTGGCAGGGGCAGGAGCCGTTCGTCACCCATGACCCGCTGGGCAACCCGGTCGACATGCGCCACCCGTGGAACCAGCACACCATCCCGCGCCCGCAGAAGCGCGACTTCACCGACAAGTACAGCTGGGTGATGTCGCCGCGCTGGTTCGACGGCAAGGACATGTTGGCGCTGGACACCGGCGGCGGCCCGATCGCGCGCCTGTGGTCGACCGCGCTGTCGGGGAAGGTCGACATCGGCTACGTCAGGGCGACCGGGCACAGCGTGCAGATCAACCTGCCGAAGACGGCCACCAAGCCGGAGAAGACGTTCGAGTGGAAGATCCCCGAGCGTAACGGCGAGCTGATGTCCAACGCGCTGGAACGCAACCGGGCCCGCACCTACTTCCAGGCCTACGCGGCGGCGTGCGCGCTGCACTTCGCCGAACAGGGCCTGGCCGAGGTGCGCGCGGGACGGACCCAGACCTGGACGCCGTTCACGGTGCCGGAGGAGGCGATCAGCTGCGGGTTCACCGAGGCGGTGCGGGGCGTGCTGTCGCACCACATGGTGATCAGGAACGGCAAGATCGCCAACTACCATCCGTACCCGCCCACGCCCTGGAACGCCAGCGTCCGCGACGTCAACGGGGTGCCGGGGCCGTACGAGGACGCGGTGCAGAACACCCCGATCTTCGAGGAGAACCCCCCGGAGAACTTCAAGGGCATCGACATCATGCGCGCCGTGCGCAGCTTCGACCCCTGCCTGCCGTGCGGGGTCCACATGTATCTCGGTGACGGCAAGGAACTACGCAAGCTGCACACCCCCCATGCCGCCGGCACCCTGTGATCAATCGGCCGCCGGGGAGCCGTCCGCTCCCCGGCGGGAGGACGTGAGGAAAGGTGGCGCGGGCGCGATGCCGCAAGCCCATGACGTTCAGGCGGCCGGAGGCCGCGTCGAGGCGCTGATCGCCGAACTCGCCACGCTCAGCGACCCCGTGACACGTGCCAAGGCCGAGGAGCTCGTCCGCGTGCTGGTCGAGCTGTACGGCGCCGGCCTGGAACGCGTCGTCGAGATCGTCACCGACGCAGAAGCGGCGGAGGTGCTCCACCGCCTGGCCACCGACGAGCTCGTCTCGGGCCTGCTCGTGCTGCACGACCTGCATCCCCTGAGCACGGCCGAGCGCGTCCGCGCCGCCCTCGACGCCGTCCGGCCCCACCTCGGGCCGCACGAGGGCGGCGTCGAGCTGCTCGGCGTGGACGAGGCCGGGGTCGTACGGCTGCGCCTGCGGGGCACCTTCCCGGGCTGCCCCTCCTCGCAGCTCGCCGTCACCTCCGCCGTCGAACGCGCCGTCCTCCAGGCCGCGCCGGAGGTGGCCGGGGTGGACATCGAGAGGCCGGCCGGCGACCGGGCGCCGCTGCTGCAGATCCAGCGCCGCCCGCCCGGCCCGTGCCCGGTGCCGGAGAAGGTCCCGTGACGGCCGCCACCGGGCTGCGCCGGTTCCGCGAGCCCCGCGAGGCCGGCGTGGCGCGGTGCGAGATGTGCGCGGAGCCGGCCGGCGAGGAGCACGGCCACGTGGTCAACATCGAAAGCCGGGCGCTGCTCTGCGCCTGCCGTGCCTGCCACCTGCTGTTCACCCATGACGCGGGCACCAAGAGGCGCTACCGCGCGGTGCCGGAGCGCTACCTCTACGCCCCCTCGTTCAAGCTGGCCGCGGCCGACTGGGAGGAGCTGCAGATCCCGGTCCGCACGGCGTTCTTCTTCCGCAACTCCGCGCTCGACCAGGTCGTCGCCTTCTACCCGAGTCCCGCGGGGGCGACCGAGTCCCTTCTCCCCCCGGAGACCTGGGAGCGCGTCATGGCGGACAACCCGATGCCGGCCGACATCCGGCCGGACGTCGAGGCGCTCCTGGTGGACCGCCGCCCGGAGGGCGGCTCGGTGTGTCATCTGGTGCCGATCACCGCCTGCTACGAGCTCGTCGGCCTGGTACGGCTGCACTGGAAGGGCTTCGACGGCGGCCGGGAGGCGTGGGAGGCCATCGACGGCTTCTTCGCCGAGCTGCGCCGGCGCAGCCACGCCGTACCGTCCGCGGAGCCCGCAGGGCTCGCAGGACCCGGAGGAGAAGACGATGCTCGATGAGCTCCAGTTCGCCTGCCTGGGCGCGCGGGCGGAACCATATGCGGCCTTCCCGACGCTGGTCTTCCGGCTGCGGGTCACCGAGCCGTCCTCCGACGGGGTGCACGCCATCGCGCTGCGGTGCCAGATCCGGGTGGAGCCGCACCTCAGACGGTACCTGCCGGCCGAGGTGGAACTGCTCGACGATCTCTTCGGCTCCCCCTCCCGGTGGGGCGACACGCTCAAGCCCCTGCAGTTCGCCAACGTCTCGATCACGGTCCCCGCGTTCAGGGGGACCACCGAGATCGACCTGCCCGTGCCCTGCAGCTACGACCTGGAGGTGGCCGCGGGCAAATACTTCGCCGCCCTCGACGAGGGCGAGGTCCCGCTGCTCATGCTCTTCAGCGGCACCGTGTTCGCCAGGGCGGACAACGGTTTCACCGTGGGACAGGTGCCCTGGCACTGCGAGGCGCGCCACCGGCTGCCGGTGGCCGTCTGGCAGGAGCTGATGAACCGCTACTTCCCGGAGACCGGATGGCTGCGGCTGCGCCGCGACACCCTGCGGGCCCTGCACCGCTTCAAGGCCGAACGCGCCCTGGCGACATGGGACGAGGCCGTGGAACTACTACTCAAGGAGACGCTGGGTTGAGCGTGCCGATGGAGATCGCCCGGAGGGTGGCCGACGCGGTGCTGTACGAGGGCTACCTGCTCTACCCCTACCGAGCCTCGGCGGCCAAGAACCGGCTGCGCTGGCAGTTCGGTGTGCTCGTGCCCCCCGGATTCACCGCCACCGCCGAGCCCTCCGCCAGCGTGACCGAATGTCTCCTCGAACGGGCCGACGACGCCGTGGTGCGCCTGCGCCTGCGATTCCTGCACGTCAGGACCCGAAGCGTGGAGCAGGCCGAGGACGGCGGTTACCGGCCGGTGGCCGAGCTGACGAGCGGCGAGCGGACCTACCTCACCTTCGAGGAGGCGACCGAACGCGAGGTGGAGGCCGTACTGCCCATCTCCGCCCTCCTGGACGCCGAGCAGACGGTCGAGGTGCGCGTCCCCGGAGACCGCTCGGCCGAGCTGATCCTCGCGCCGACCGGCGAGCGGGAGGGCCGCGTCGTCTCCGAGCACCTGCCGCTGCACGCCGCGCTCAGAGCCGGGGCCGAACGGTTGCCGGGGCCGTACGGCCTCGTCAGGCTGCGCGTCCGGGTGGAGAACACCGCCGGCTGGGCCGGGCCGGAAGCGGCGCGCGAGCAGGCGCTGCGGCGCTCGCTGATCTCGGCGCACCTGCTCATCGGGGTGACCGGAGGCGCCTTCGTCTCCCTGCTCGACCCGCCGGAGTGGGCCCGGCCGATGGCGCAGGGCTGCCGCAACGAGCACACCTGGCCGGTGCTCGTCGGCGAGCCCGGACACCGCGACGTGGTGCTGTCGTCGCCGATCATCCTGTACGACTATCCGGACATCGCCCCGGAGAGCCCGGGTGACCTGTTCGACTCGACCGAGATCGACGAGATACTCCACCTGCGCACGCTCACCCTCACCGACGAGGAGACGCGGCAGGCGCGGGCGACCGATCCCCGGGCGGCGCAGCTCATCGACATGGTCGGTGACATGCCGCCCGAACTGGTGGAGCGGCTGCACGGGGTGATCCGCTACCTCGACGCGCCCGCGCGGGAGGCCGGCACGCCCTGGTGGGACCCGGCGGCCGACTCCCGCGTGTCCCCGGAGACCGACAGCGTGACCGTCTCCGGCGTGGAGATCGCCAAGGGCAGCCGGGTCCGGCTGGTCCCCGGCAGGCGCCGCGCCGACGCCCACGACATGTTCCTGGCCGGCAGGACCGCCCGGGTGGAGGCCGTTCTCCTCGACCTCGACGGGGCGCGGCATCTGGCCGTCACCCTGGACGACGACCTGGGCGCCGACCTGCACCGCTCCCACGGGCGTTTCCTCTACTTCGCCCCGGACGAGGTCGAGCCGCTCGGCGACGGGGAGGCCACCGCATGAGGATTCTCCTCGCGGGGGTCGGGAACGTCTTCCTCGGCGACGACGGTTTCGGCGTCACGGTGGCCAGGCGCCTGGCGGAGACGGACCTCCCCGACGGGGTCGGGGTCACCGACTTCGGCATCCGCGGCGTCCACCTCGCCTACGAGCTCACCGGCGGCGGCTACGACGCCGCGATCCTGATCGACGCCGCCTCGCGCGACGGCCCCCCCGGCACGCTGTACGTGCTGGAGCCGTCGCCGGGCGAGTGCCCGGGGTCCTTCGTCGACGCCCACGCCATGACGCCCGAATCGGTGCTGTCACTGGCGGGCACACTCGGCGGCGTGACCGGACGGGTCCTGCTCGTCGGCTGCGAACCCGCCGACCTCTCACCCGGCATGGAGCTGAGCCCCCAGGTGGCGGACGCCGTCGGCAGGGCGGTGGAACTGGTCCTGGAGCTGGTCGGGCAACAGATCGCGATGGCGTGCGCCAGCGCGGGTCATCAGGAGGAACGGACATGCTGAAACGTCTGGTCGCCGGAGCGCTCCTCGTCGGGGTGGCGGTGATCGTCTACCAGTCGATCCCCGACATCAAGCGCTACCTGCGGATCAGGAAGATGTGACGGCCCGGAGGCCGGACATCTCGTCGCGGGCCGTGGCGCGCGTCCCGGTGGAAGCCAAGGAGGAAACCCAGTGGAAGAGGTGAAGTTCAGCCATGCATGAATTCGGGATCGCGGAGGCGATCCTCGACGCGGTGGAGAGACGCGCGGACGGCCGGCGGGTGGAACGGGCGCGCGTACACGCGGGAGCCCTGCTCCGCATCACCGAACCCGTGATCAACCAGGCGTTCGCCATGGTCGCCGACGGATCGCTGGCCGAGGGCGCGCGGGTGGACCTGGTCATCGTCCCCGTGCAGCTCATCTGCCGGTCCTGCGGGCAGACGGCCGCGTCCGTCGACCCCTTCGCCACCTGCCCCGAATGCGGCGGCACCGATATCGACACCGAGGGCGGCGACGATCTCGTCCTCGAATCCATCCAGATGGCGGAGGCCGCTCATGTGCCTGGGAATTCCCGGCGAGATCGTGGAAATCCTGTCAGACCGTCCTGACCTGGCCATGGTCGACGTCAGCGGCGTACAGCGCGCGATCAACATCGGCCTGCTGGAGGAGGAGTCCCTCGCACCCGGCGACTGGATCCTCATCCATGTCGGGTTCGCGCTGTCGAAGATCGACGAGGTGGAGGCCAGGGCCGCGCTCGACTTCCTCGAAAGCATCGGCGAGGCGTACGAGGACGAGATCGCGGCCCTCCGAGAATCCATGATCGAACAAGGGTGAGATCCGATGCGCTTCGTCGATGAGTACCGGGACGCGGGGAAGGCCCGGACGCTGGCCGCGCAGATCGCCGCGCTGTGCGAGCCCGGCCGCGCCTACAAGTTCATGGAGGTGTGCGGCGGGCACACCCACACGATCTACAAGCACGGGCTGGAGGACTACCTGCCCGAGGCCGTCACGCTCGTGCACGGCCCGGGCTGCCCCGTCTGCGTCATCCCCATGGGGCGGGTGGACGATGCCGTCCACATCGCCGAGCAGCCCGACGTGATCATGACGTCGTTCGGCGACATGATGCGCGTGCCCGGGGGCAACGGCTCCTTCCTCGACGCCAAAGCGCGGGGCGCCGACATCCGGATGGTCTACTCCCCGCTGGACGCCCTGAAGATCGCGCGGGAGAATCCCGCCAGACGCGTGGTGTTCATGGCGATCGGGTTCGAGACCACCGCCCCCTCGACGGCGATGACCGTCCTGCGCGCGGCCGCCGAGGGGATCGGGAACTTCTCGGTCTTCTGCAACCACGTGACGATCATCCCCGCGATCAAGGCCATCCTGGACTCTCCCGACCTGCGCCTGGACGGCTTCGTCGGGCCGGGCCACGTCTCGGCCGTCATCGGCTGCCGGCCGTACGGGTTCATCGCGCGTGACTACGGCAAGCCCCTGGTGGTGGCCGGGTTCGAGCCGCTCGACGTGCTGCACACGGTCTACCGGATCCTGCTGCAGCTGGCCGGGGGCCGGGCCGAGGTGGAGAACCAGTACGCCCGGGTGGTGCCGTGGGAGGGCAACCCGAAGGCGCTCGGCGTCATCAACCAGGTGATGGAGCCGCGGCCGTACTTCGAATGGCGGGGGCTGGGGTTCATCTCCCACTCGGCGCTCAGGATGGGGGAGCGGTACGCCGCCTTCGACGCCGAACGGATCTTCCAGATCCCCGGCGGGCGGGTGGCCGATCCCAAGGCGTGCCAGTGCGGCGAGGTGCTCAAGGGCGTGCTCAAGCCGTGGGAGTGCAAGGTGTTCGGCACCGCCTGCACGCCGGAGACCCCGATCGGCACCTGCATGGTGTCGTCGGAGGGCGCGTGCGCGGCCTACTACAACTTCGGCCGGTTCTCCCGCGAACGGGTCAAGGAGGCGACCCACCGGTGAACGACGAGGAGGACTCCTCCCTCCGGGAGGGGACCACGACACGCGAGTCCCTCCGGGAGGGGACCACGACACGCGAGACCGGCCCCGGGACGCGGGATCCGGGAGTGACCGCGCTCCCTGGCCGGGAGGGAACGGATTCCGGGGTGACCGCGCTTCCTGGCCGGACGGAGCGCGGCCCCCGGGGGAGCGCGGCGCCGGGGCGCGAGCAGGAGGTGCTGGAGCGGATCGAGCGGGTGCGCCGCCGCAAGGCCCGGGTCCGGGAGGACCGGATCACCCTCGCGCACGGCGCCGGCGGCAAGGCCACGCACACCCTGATCGAAGCGGTGTTCCTGGAGGCCTTCCGCAACCCGCTGCTGGAGCCGCTGGAGGACGGCGCGGTCGTCGACGGGCTGGCCTTCACCACCGACTCCTACGTGGTGACGCCGCTGTTCTTCCCGGGCGGGGACATCGGCGACCTGGCCGTCAACGGCACGGTCAACGACCTGGCGATGTGCGGGGCGCGGCCCAGATACCTGTCGGCCGCCTTCATCGTCGAGGAGGGATTCCCCGTCGCCGACCTGCGACGCATCACCGCCTCGATGGCGGCGGCGGCCCGGGCGGCGGAGGTGTGGATCGTCACCGGCGACACCAAGGTCGTGGAGAACGGCAAGGCCGACGGCTGCTACATCACCACCTCGGGCGTCGGGACGGTGGAACGGCCGATCCGGCTGAGCGCCGCCGCCGCCCGGCCCGGCGACGTGGTCATCGTGTCCGGCCCGATCGGCGAGCACGGCGTCACCGTCATGCTCGCCCGGGGCGAGCTCGACATCCAGGCCGACCTCGCCTCCGACACCGCGCCGCTCAACACGCTGACCGGCCGGTTGCTGGACGCCTGCGGCGACGGGCAGGTGCGGTGCCTGCGCGACGCCACCCGCGGCGGGGTGGCGACGGTCGTCAACGAGATCGCCGTGGCCTCCAAGGTCGCGGTCGTGCTCGAAGAGGACGCGATCCCGGTATGCCCGGCCGTACGCGGGGCATGTGAACTACTGGGGATCGATCCGCTCTACGTGGCCTGTGAGGGACGGATGGTCGCGGTGGTGGCCCAGCGGTCCGCCGAGGCCGCGCTGGCCGCCCTGCGCTCCCATCCGCTCGGGTCCGAGGCGGCCGTCATCGGGCGGATCGGCGACGACCCGCCCGGGCTGGTCCTGCTGAAGACCTCCTTCGGCGGCACCCGCATCGTCGACCTGCTGGTCGGCGACCCCCTGCCGAGAATCTGCTGAGAACCCGAAAACCCATGGGGGGCTGGACATGAACGAGCCACGTGAGCCAGAGGACGCGGGCCGGTTCGAGGGAGACGAGCACGGCTACTCTCCCGACGTGAGGCACGCGAGCGAAGAGGTGGTGCAGGCCGGCAACCGGGCCTGGGGACCTCCGCCGGAGGACAAGGGGCCGGGGCGCGAGGTGTCCGAGGAGGAGCGGGAGGGCATCTCCGCCACCGACACCGAGCCCGAGGGGCCCCTCGGCGTCGGCGCCAGCACGTCCCGGCGGCCCGAGGACATCGCGGCCCGGGAGCAGGAGGAGGGCCGCGGGACGGCCGGCGTCGACGAGAGGACCGGCCGCCCTTACGGCACCTCCGGTGCGGAGGACGCCACCGGCGTCGGGTCCCAGGAGACCGTCGACGAGGAGAGCCCGCACCTCCCGCCGGGGGACACCGCCTGAGCCCGCCGCGCGGGCCGACCCGGCCGTGAACCTGTTCCGTGCGGCCGCGAATCGGTTCCCGCGGCCGCGGGCCGACCCGCCTGTGAACCGGCTCCGTGCGCCGTGGGCCGGCTCCATACGACCGTGAGCCGGCCCGCCCGTGGCGGGAACGCCGGTGAGCCCCGCCCTTCCCCGCCTTTACGTCTTCTTGTTCGACGAGTTGATTTACCGGCAGGCAGGGCCGGGGATGGACCGCGCGGAAGATGTCGATCATCGACATGCGTGGTTCTGGCGGCGAGGAGGGGCTCATGAGCCCGATCGTGGTGATCGGTGCCGGGCTCGGCGGTCTGGCCGCGGCGGTCCGGCTCGCCGCCGCCGGGCGGGACGTCACACTCGTGGAGGCACGCGAGACGCCGGGCGGCTGCTGCGGGACGGCGAGCGTGGGGGACTACCGCTTCGACACCGGGCCGTCGGTGCTGACGATGCCGGACGTGCTGGCCGACGTCTTCGCCGCCGCCGGGGAGGACATGGAGAGCCTGCTTCCGCTGCGGCGCCTGGACCCGTACTACCGGCTGCGCTACCACGACGGCTCCCACCTGGACATCGTGCCCGGTGAGGAGGCCATGACCGAGCAGGTGCGCCGGCTGTGCGGCGCCGCGGAGGCGGACAGGTACCGGCGCTTCCGGGCCAGGCTCGGTGAGCTGTTCGCCTGCGAGTGGCCCTCCTTCGTCGACCGCGACATGACACGGCTGCGGAGCCTGGCCCAGCCGGGCGTCCTGGCCAGGCTGGCCGCCCTGGGAGGTTTCCGGCGGCTCGACCGCCTCGTGAAGGGGCACCTCACCGACGCGCGGCTGATCAAGGCGCACACCTTCCAGGCACTGTACGTGGGCCTCTCCCCCCAGCGGGCGCTCGGCATCTACGCGGTGATCGCCCACATGGACACGGTCGGCGGGGTCTTCTTCCCCCGCCACGGCGGCATGCACGCCATCCCGAGGGCCATGGCCGCCGTGGCGGAGAAGGCGGGGGCGCGGATCAGGTACGGCGCGCGGGCCGTCGAGATCGAGACCGGGTCCTCCGGGGTCTCCGCGGTCCGGCTCGACACCGGCGAGCGTCTCGCCGCCGGGCACGCCGTGGTCGCCTGCGACCTGCCCCGCGCCCACGCCGGACTGCTTCCCGGCGGGGCGCGCGACTGGCGGCTGCGCCGCCCCCGCTACTCGCCCTCCTGCCTGGTCCTCCACTTCGGCCTGGAACGGCGGCTCGCCGGCCAGGCACACCACACCCTGCACTTCGGCCGTGGGTGGAGCTCCACCTTCTCGGCCCTGAACGCCGGCAGGCCACAGCCCGACCCGAGCCTGCTGGTCACCTACCCCGAGTCCGACGCCGGCGCCGCGCCCACCGGCCACGCCACGCTCACCGTGCTGGAGCCGACCGCCAACCTCGACGGCGTGGACGGCGTGAACGGCTGGGACGGCCTCACCGCGCGGCTGGAGGACCGCCTGCTGAGCAGGCTGGCCGACCTCGGCTACGGTGACCTGACGGCCGCCCTCCGCCTCACCGTCGACCCGCCCGCCTGGGCGCGGCTCGGCCACTCCGCGGGCACCCCCTTCGCCATGGACCACCGCTTCACCCAGACGGCCTGGTTCAGACCCGCGGGCATGGCCCGGCGCGTCCCCGGACTCCACTTCGCGGGCATGTACACCGCGCCGGGAGTGGGAGTGCCACCGGTGCTGATCTCGGGCAAGCTCGCGGCCGAACGCATCCTGGAGACATCTCGATGACCCTGACCAGCAGTTACGAACTCTGTCGCAGGCTCAACGCCCGTCACGGCCGCTCCTACTACCTGGCGACCCTGCTGCTGCCGGCCTGGAAGCGCCCGCACGTGCACGCCCTGTACGGCTTCGCCCGCTACGCCGACGAGGTCGTCGACTCCTTCACGATGCGGGACGATCGGGCGGAGGCGCTCGACAGGCTGGCCGACCGGCTGGCGGAGGCGCTGGCGGGCGGCTCCGTCGACGATCCGGTGCTCCCCGCGTTCGCGCACACCGTGCGCTCGTTCGGCATCGACCGGGCCGACATCGAGCACTTCCTCCGGTCGATGCGGAACGACCTGACCGTCAGCCGCTACACCACCTACGACGACCTGCTCCGCTACATGGAGGGCTCGGCGGCGGTCATCGGCACGATGATGCTGCCCGTCCTCGAACCGCTGCCGGGCATGGCGGACCGGGCCCGCGGACCCGCCCGCGAGCTCGGGCTGGCCTTCCAGCTCACCAACTTCCTGCGTGACGTGGCCGAGGACCTGGCACGCGGCCGGGTGTACCTGCCGCTCGCCGACCTGGACAGGTTCGAGGTGAGCGTGGCCGACCTGGGAGACCCCCACCCCTCTCCCGCCCTGCGCAGGCTGCTGGCCTTCGAGATCGAGCGGGCACGCGGCCACTACCGGCTGGCGCTGGAGGGCGTCGAGCTGCTGACCCCCTCCTCGCGCCCGTGCGTTCTCGCGGCCTACGAGCTGTACGGCGGCATCCTCGACCGGATCGAGGCCGCCCGCCACGACGTCCTGGGGACCCGTGCCACCGTGCCCCGGCGCCGCCGGCTGGCCGTCTTCGCGCGGCATCTGCTCGCGGCGTCCGTGGCCGACCGGGCCGAACGCAGGGTCGTCGTCCAGGTGCCCTGAACCGCGCCAGCGGAGTCGTCTGTCACTGTCGCCAGGAGGATGCGATGTCGGAGCCGGTGGTCGTCGACGCGATGGGCGGAGATCACGGGCCGGCCGAGACGGTCGGCGGGGCCGTCGTGGCCCGGCGGGAGCACGGGGTCCCCGTCGTGCTCGTCGGCAGGGCCGGGGAGATCCGCGCAGAGCTGGCACGCCACGGCGCGGTCGGCGAGATCGACGTGGTGCACGCCGATGAGGTCGTCCCGATGGGGGAGAGGGGCGCGGGAGCCGTCGCCTCCGGAAGCTCCAGCCTGAAGGTGGGCTGCGAGCTCCTGCGGCAGGGCGCGGGCTCGGCGTTCGTGTCGGCCGGATCCACCGGCGCGGTCGTCGCGTGCGCCATCCGCGGCGTCGGCCGCGCGCCGGCCGTGCTCCGGCCGGCGCTGGCGATCGCCCTGCCCTCGGTCACCGGCGGCGCCACCGTGCTGATCGACGCCGGGGCGACCTCCGACCCCACGCCCGAGATGATCGCCCAGTTCGCGCTGCTCGGCGCGTCCTACGCGCAGCTCGTGCTCGGCGTGGCCGACCCGTCGGTCGGCCTGCTGTCGATCGGCTCGGAACCGGGCAAGGGCAACCGGCTGACCCGCAGGGTCGAGGAGCTGCTGCCGGGACTGCCGCTGCGCTTCCACGGCAACGTCGAGGGCCACGACGTGCTGGCCGGCACCGTCGATGTGATCGTCACCGACGGGTTCACCGGGAACATCGTGCTGAAGAACGTCGAGGGCTCCGTCCGGGCGGTGCTGACCCTGGTGGCCCGGTCGGGGGCCGCCGGGCCCGAGGCGCTGCGGGGGGTGGCCCGCCGCTACGACCCCGAGACCCACGGCGGGGCGGCGCTGCTCGGCCTGAGCGGCACCGTCGTCGTCGCGCACGGCTCCTCCCGGGCCGCGACGATCACCCGGGCCTGCGTGGTCGCGCACGACCTCGCCGGCGGCGGGATCGTCGCCCGCGTCCGGGACCATCTCGCGGCCGAGCCGGTCACCTGAACCGGCCGCCGCGGTGACCACCCACCTTTTCCGCGACCGGACCCGCGACCTGTTCCGCGACCGGACCCGCGACCGCGACCGGACCCGCGACCGGGCCCGGGGCTGTGACCCGGGTCCGGGGCGGTGGCTCGCGGGTGGGGAGCCGGACCCGGCAGGGGCGGCCGCCGGGGACCGGTCACCCTCCTCGCCCGCCGTACCGGGCGAGGGGGTCGGCCCCGTTCCAGGTCCCCTCGCTGCCGTACGGAACGAACCGGGCKAACAACTCCTCCGAGTACCAGCCCTCCGCCCGGGTCTGCCCGATCGCCTCCCGGTGCGCCTGCCCCCGGTAGGCGAAGTCCCGCACCGCGTGGGAGTCGCGCCACAGGGAGAACGTGGCCTGCCGGGCCAGCGGCCATTCCCCCACGCCGACCGAGGCCAGGCAGCCGGCCTGCTCGCTCAGGAGACGCTCCACCTGCGGTACCGACCGGTAGAACGGCACCAGCCGGGAGGGCCGGATCGACGCCCGGGTCAGCACGGCGACCGGCCCGCCCGTGTTCCGCCGGGGGACCTCCTCGATCGGCCCGAACGGCTCCACCCCGCCCCACCGGCCGCGCGAGGCCAGCGGCGCCAGCCGTACCTGCCAGGACTCCCGGGCCTGATCCCGCCAGCGCGCCGCCACGGGCGAGGTCTCCATGAAGGCCTCCAGCGCCGGCTCCTCGCTCCAGACCGCCAGCAGCGCCCAGCGGCGCAGGTCCGCGCCCAGGCTCATCGAGGCTCCGCGGCCGGAACCCAGCAGCCGCCAGAACAGCAGTCCCGCGGTGTCCGCCAGCACCGGCCGGTCGAACGCCATGTATCGCATGGATCCCAGATCCACATACCTCGTGAGGTGGAACGAAGCGATGATTCTCCTGCTCGGCGCGGTCATCGGCGGCTACCTTCTCGGGTCCGTGCCGGTCGCGGTGGCGATCTCCCGGGCGTACGGCTTCGACCCCCGCGAGGTCGGCGACGGCAACCCCGGCTTCTGGAACGTCAAGGAGCGGCTCGGCCGGCGGGCCGCCCTGCCCGTCTTCGCGGGGGACACGCTCAAGGGCACGCTCGCCGCGCTGCTCGCCCTCGCGGTCACCGGCCCGCACACCATGGGGTTCGCGGGGGTCGCCGGCGCCGGCGCCGTGCCGGTGTACCTGGCGGTGGCCGCCGCGATGATCGGGCACGCCTGGCCGGTGTTCGCCGGGTTCCGGGGCGGCCGGTCGATCCTCGCCTTCGTGGGCGGCTCCGCCGTCATCTGCCCGCCCGGGTTCCTGCTCGGCGTCGCCGTCCTGATCGCGGCCGGCCTGGTGACACGGTCCTTCGCCATCGGCGCGCGGGCGGGCGTGTTCGGCCTCCCGCTGTTCCAGCTCCTCTTCGCGCCGGTCGGGCACGTGGCCGGGACGGGGGTGCTGATGTGCCTCATCGGGCTGCGCTTCGGGCAGGCGGCGCGGGCCGCCCGGCCCGGCCCGGCCGATCGGGCCGGGCACCGGTCGTGACCCCCGCAGCCGTGCCCTCCGGAGCCGTGCCCTCCGGAACCGCGTCCCTGGGAACCGCGTCCTTGGGAACCGCCTCTCTGGGAGCCGCGCCTCTATGCGCGTCCCTGGGATAGGTACGGCCCCGCCAGTTGCGCACCGGGCGCAGCGTCGCCTGCGTCAGCCGTACCGCGGTCAGCGGATCCAGCAGGGGGGACAGCAGCACGCCGGGGCCGGGCCGGGTGTAGCTGCCGCGCAGCGCGCCGGTCAGCAGCAGCCGTACGGCCAGCAGCCCCAGGTCGAGCCGGGTGGGCCGGCCGGCCGCCAGCCGCAGGACGGGCAGGGCGGCGGTGAGCCAGATCGCGGCCAGGTCGGCGGCCTGCCGGCCGGGGCCGGTGACGTCGCGCAGCGGCAGCGACCTCCCCCACTCCCGCCACACCTCGGCCGCCGACTCGTGCATGTCGACCTCCAGCAGGCCCCCCGCGTCCAGGAAGCCCACCGCCCAGCCGTCGGCGGCCAGGGTCCGAGCCAGCGCCACGTCGTCGGTCATGTGCCCGCGGACCCGCCGGAACCCGCCGGCGGACAGCATCGCCGTACGGCGGAAGGCCATGCACTGGCCGTTGGCCATGACACGGTGCGGAGCGGGGGCGGAGGACGGCCCGATCGGGCCGGACCGGTAGACCAGCGTCGCCAGGAACGAGGCGTGCAGCGCCTGCTCGGCGATCCCGCCGCAGACGAACCGGGGACCGGCGCTGACCAGGTCGTAGCCGTCCAGGGCCGCGGCCAGCGCGCCGAACAGGCCCGGCGCGGGCCGGGCGTCCGCGTCGAGGGTCACCACGATGTCGCCGCCGGCCGCCTCGACCCCCTGCAGCAGCGCCCACTGCTTGCCCACCCAGCCCTCCGGAAGGGGCGCGCCCACGACGACCTTCGCGCCGAGCTCGGCGGCCAGCCGCGCCGTGCCATCGCCCGACTCGTCGTCGACGACGAGGACCTCCATGACGGCCGGGTCGGCGAGCACCGCCGACAGGCAGGGGCCGATGCGGCCCTCCTCGTCGCGGGCCGGGATCACCACCGAGATCCGCGCGGCCGTCGCCCCGACGGGGGCCAGCGGGGGCAGCCGGTCGCGTCCGCGGGCCAGCCGTACCCCGACGGCGAGCGCGGCGACGGCCTGGAACACGGTGAGCGGTCTCATCGGGACGGGCTCCCTTACGCGGTGAAGGGCGGCCAGGAGCCCCGGACGGCGAGCGGCGGTGCGGAGTCCCGCGTGGTGAAGGGCGGTCAGGAGCCTCGGGCGGTGAGCGGCGGCGAGGAGTCCCGCGTGGTGAGCGGTGGTGCGGAGCGTGGTGAGCGGTGGTCTCATCGCCGCAGGTCCTCCTGGACGAGCGAGGCGACGATGCGGCCGCCCATCGCGACCAGCGGCAGCCCGCCGCCGGGATGCACCGAGCCTCCCACCAGGTACAGGCCGCGCCGGGGACCCCTGTTCCCGGGGCGCCGGAAGGGCGCGAGCGGGCCGGCGTAGGCGCCACCGTAGATCGCCCCGCCCCACGCGCCGTACCGCTCGCGCAGGTCGGCGGGGGTCAGCAGATCGACGAAGCGGAGCCGTCCCGACAGGTCGTGGCCCCGTGCGGCCAGACGGTCCAGCACCAGGTCCCGGTAGGCCTCGGGGGACATCGGCCACCGGCTCGGGTCGCGGGCCGGGACGTTGACCAGCATGACCCAGTTCTCGGCGCCCTTCGGAGCCTGTGACGGGTCGTCCACCGCCGAGCAGCCGATGTAGACGGTCGGATCCTCCGGCGGCCGGCGGCGGTCGAAGATGTCGGCGAACTCCCGTCCGTAGTCGGCGGAGAAGACGACGGAGTGGTGCGCGAGCCCCTCGGTCCGCCCCTCCACCCCGGCCAGCAGCAGGAACGCCGAGGAGGAGGTGCCGAGCGCGGCGATGCGCCGCAGCCGCCGCCGGTCCGGCAGCAGCCGCCCGTAGAGCGCCGCCGCGTCGGTGTTGGCGATCACGACGTCGGCGCGTTCGCGCTGCCCGGAGGCCAGCCGTACTCCCCGGACCCGGCGGCCGTCGGTGAGCACGTCCGTCACCTCGGCGCCGAGGGCGACCTCCACCCCCGCCTCGTCCAGCAGCAGGGCCAGGGCGTCGGCGACGCGGGGCAGCCCGCCCGGCACGTACCAGCCGCCCTGCCCGTGCTCGATGGCGGGGATGCAGGCCAGAGCCGCCGGCGCCCGGTACGGGCTGGAGCCCGCGTAGGTCGCGTAACGGCCGGCGTACTGCAGCAGGCGCGGATCGGTGAAGAAGCGGCGGGCCAGGCCGTGGAGGGTACGGCCGGGCGCGACCGCCATCAGGTCGGACAGGCGTGCCCGTGACGGCGGCCGGGTGAGCGGCCCGGCGAAGAACGTGTGACGCGACGCCTCGAAGCAGGTCCGTGCCCACTCGTGAAAGGCCAGCCAGTTGCGGCCCTCTCCCGGCGAGAGCCGGTCCACCTCGCCGGCCATCCTCGCCGGGTCGCGGTGCGCCGCCAGCTCCGAGCCGTCGGCGAAGCGGTAGCGGCACAGCTCCCGCGGCTCGACGAGGTCGAGTTTCAGGCCGAGGTCGGCGAAGACGCCGGGCAGGGTCAGCAGCGACGGCCCGATGGAGAAGGTGAAGCCGTCGCGCGTGTGCTCGGCGAGCTTGCCCCCCAGCCGGGACCGCTGCTCGTACAGCCGCACCCGATGCCCCTGCCCGGCCAGCAGCAGGGCGGCGACCATGCCGCCCACGCCGCCGCCGATCACGATCACCTCCGCCACATGCGCCTCCACGCGAGCACGGCGAACAGGCCCATGCAGACTCCCCCCACCGCGGCGACCACCGGATCCGGTGGATCGAAGACCACCGCGAAACCCAGGGTCTCCATGAACGCCATCACCGTGTAGACCGCGACCAGCCCGGCGCTCCTCGCGGCCGGGTCGGCCACGATGACCTCGATCAAGACCATGACCAGCAGGGACACCACCAGCCAGCCGGCGAAGTTACTGATCGGCACCCCCCGGTAGAGGCCGGGGTCGTGCCAGGTCCACAGGCCCAGCCGGATCATCTGCGGATCGAGGAACAGGTCCCACGCGGTCAGCGCCAGGGCTCCCAGGACGACCCGCGCCGCGCGGCTGCCGGGGGCCGCGGCCGCGGCCGTCGCGTGGGCCGCCAGTCCCATGCCGCCCCATGCCAGTGCCACGATCACCGGCACCCCGCCGAGCTGCGGCCGGAGCAGCCCGGTGTAGCCGTAGTCCCCGAAGGGCAGCCCCGTCCTGGTGCCGATCCACTCCGCGGCGTACCCGGCCACCATCGCGGCGGTGAGAGCCGCGACCGCTCGGGGGAAGGTGTGGATCGCGCCGGCGAAGGCCAGGGCGCTCGCCACCAGGAGCAGCACGACCACGCTGGTGAGCGGGATCGGCCGGGGCTGCACCCCCGATGCGACCTGCGCGACGATCACGCCGAGGAGCAGCGCCACCCCCAGCACGCCGAGAACCCCCGGGCCGCCCGCGGGCGACCTCCGCCTCACCGTGTCCCTCACCGGGCCGGGAGCCGGGCGTCCGCTGTTCACCTAATGGCTGTGCCCCGCCGATGGTCATCGGAGCGGTGGGCCCCGGTCAGATTCACTTTGATCTCCCGCTGTCACCGCCGTTTCTGCCACCGCTCCCATTACGGGTCCGACCTGGTCCGGCCTGGTCCGGCCGGGTCCGGTGCGGGAAGGCGCGCGCCGGCGCGGGAGATCAGCCCTCCGCCTCCGTGGCCTCCAGATGGTCGAGTACGGCCCGCGCCACCTCGTGTTTGGACATCTCGGGCCTCTGGAAGCGCAGGTCGGCCACCTCGGCGAAGGAGGCCGCCCGGCGCTCGTGCAGTTCGGACGCCAGCTCCAGCGGCTCCTTGCCGAACCGCGGCCGATGGGACTTGGCCATGATCTTCTTTGCGAGGAACTCCGGCGTGGCGTCCAGCCACACGACCAGGGCCGGTTTCAGCTCGGCCCGGCACCTCGGGTCGTCGAGCACGCTGGCCGCGGCGGCGATGACCGGAGCGGGCCGTTCGGCGAGAGAGTCCAGCAGGTGGGCGGCCTCCCTGGCATGGAGCACCTCGGCGCCCTCACCGGCGGCGATCTCGGCGGCCGTGGCGCCGTAGCGTTCTTCCAGATATTCGTCGCTGTCGCGCATGGGCCTGCCGAGGGCTTCGCTGAGCAGCCGTGACACGCTGGTCTTCCCCGCGCCCATCAATCCGATCACGACGATCGGGACCTCGGCCGTCATGCACGCCACCTCCTGCTTTTCATGGAACGAAGTGCCCGTCCCCTGCCCAGGAGCAGCGGCTCTAGCCGCAACGCCGTTCAGTCAGGGCGGGATCGGGGGCGTCAAGGGCGGCTCGTGAGCATGTCGATGCCGATCTGAATCTCTCCGGCCCCCGAGTCGATGAGCCGGGCGAGACGATCGGTATCGCGCGTAGGAGCGGGCCCTCGGCGGGCAGCGGAACGATCTCCACTCCTGTTGTCCAGTGGACAATAAACTGCCGTTCATGACACCCAGACGCAGGCGCAGCCCCGCGGAATCACGCGCCGAGCTGCTGGCGGCGGCAGCCGAGCTGATCGTAGAACGGGGTCCGGACAACGTCAGCCTGCGGCAGATCGCCGAGGCCGCCGGCGTCGCCCACGGGCTCGTGTCCCACTATTTCGGCACCTATGCCGCCCTGGTCAAGGAGGTACTGCGAGTCGAGAACGACCGTATCGAGGCGCGGGTCCGCGAGCGCATCCGCACCGAGGACGGCGTGCCACTCGCGGCGGGGATCATGGACGTGGTGTTCGACACCCTGGCGGACAAGCGCTACCTGCGCCTGTTCGTCTGGGCCGAGATCCACGGCGACTACCGGGGCGCCGCACGACCGGAGCTGGTGGAGCTGGTCGACACGATCGAGGCCGGGATCCGCGCCGCACTCGCGGGGCGGCCCGTTCCGAGCCGGTCGCGCATCGAGGCGGTCGCGCTGATCGGGCTCTCGGCCGCCTACGGGTTCGCCATCGGCGGCCGGTCGTGGCTGGCGGGCATGGGCCACGATCCCGATGACCCGGCGCACGAAGCGGAGTTCCGTGTCCAGCTCGCGCGGATGATGGGTGCTCACATGACGGAGGAGTCCGGTCGGGAGGCTGCCGGCTGAATTATTCTCCAATTGGAGAATAAGATGGTCCGGTCACGCTGATCGCATGGACAGGACTGGAAACATGGTTGAGCATCATCCCGACCTCACCCCGGGCCGGCAGGTGCGCCCCTCCGACGGAGACCGTGACCGGGCGACCCGGCGGCTCCAGGAGGCCGCCGCCGCGGGCCGGATCGAGCTGGACGAGCTGGATCAGCGGCTGACCGAGATTTACGAGGCCAAGACCCGGGGCGAGCTCGCGCACGCGGGACGCGGCCTCCCCGAGCCGACCCGCGCGGACCTGCTGGTGGTGCGGGACGAGCCCAGCTCCCATTTCGCGATGAGCGTGTTCGGCTGGTTCAGCCGCAAGGGCCGCTGGGTCGCCCCGCGCGCGTTCACGTCGCTGTCGGTGTTCGGCGGCGGTGAGATCGATCTGCGCGATGCCCGCTTCGCCGACCGGGAGATCCGGGTGCGCGCCTTCGCCCTGTGGGGATACACGGAGGTCATCGTGCCCGACGACGTGGAAGTCGAGATCAAGGGCTTCGGCTTGTTCGGCGCATTCGACAGGAGTGCGGTCCGCAGGGAGCGGGGAGCGCCACGGATCGTCATCAGCGGTCTCGCCTTGTTCGGCGGCGTCGGCACGAAGGTCAAGGAGGCCCCCAAGGTGTCTTTCGACCGCGACTAAGGGCGCCCGTGAGCTCCGACGCCTCTCCTGCGAAGAGACGTCGGCGAAGGCGACCGCCGCCGAGGCCGCACTGCGCGCCACCGGATTCCGCCGGACATGCGGACGTGCCCTGGGGCGGTATCTCGGCGGAGGCTCGCCCGGGACCGCTGCTAGCGTGTGCTCGTGTCGAAAACGGACAAGGTGCGCCGTCGCTGAGAGCGACGGCGCAAAACCCCAGTTCTCGCCGTCGCTCCTGACCCTTGGCCAGGAGCGCCTTCGTGGCGCTCGGACTCCCCTTGTTCCGGAGCGCACTCATGTTCGCCTTGTCTCCCCGTCAACGTCGGCGTGTCCTTTGGGCCGCCCTCATCTCTGATGCGGTGTTCCCGCTCGCGATCACCGGTGCGACAGCGGTCGTCCCCGATGTGACCGCGCGGCTCCCCGGTGCGGATGCCCTGGGTCCGTGGATCGTCCTCGCCTACAACGGGCTCTTCGCCGCGGTCCTGCTACTGGCGGGGACGACAGCGGATCGCACCGCCCGCACCCGGTTCTTCGCCGCCGGCAACATCGTCGTCGCAGCCACCGGGGTCCTGTCCGCCCTCGCCCCGGACCTGTTGTCCCTTGTAGCCCTTCGCGTGGTCGCCGGCGTCGGGGCGGCCATGTGCGCCGCCGGTGGATCGTCGATGATCCTGGCCGTGTACCCGCCGGAGGAGCGGCGTCGGGTGTACGGCTACGCGGGCGCCGTGCTGGGCAGCAGTCTGGCGCTGGGTCCGGTCGTCGCCCAGGCCCTCATGGCCATCGGAGGTTGGCCCCTCGTCTTCGTCGCGCCGGGGGCCGTCGCCGCCCTGGCGGCCCTGGCCACGCTCGGGCTTCCGGGTCTTCGCAGCCCCGAGGTGCCCGAGGAGTTCGACCTCGCCGGCGCCGTCCTCTTCGGGGTGACCATCGCCGCCGCGGTGACCGCGCTCGGGCTGGGCCTTGGGGCCGGCGTCCCGTGGTGGGGGCCGGGGGTACTCGTCCTCGTCGCGGCGGCCGGCGCCACATGGCTCGTCCGCGTGGAACGGCGTGCGTCCGATCCCGCGATCCCCGTGGACCTGTTGCGGATCCCCGCCTATCGCGCGTACGCCGTGTCCACGGGGGCCCTCATGGGGATGCTCGTGGTGGGGTTGACCGTGCTCCCTCAGCTCGGCTCCGCCCGGAACATGGGGCCGGGCGAGTCAGCGGTCATGCTCAGCCTGCTGACCGTGCCGTCAACGGTCTTTCCGCTTCTCGCCGCGCGGCTCGCGCGCCGATGGGCACGGCCGCTGGTGACGACCGCCCTGTCCGCCTGCACCGTCACCGCGGTCGTCCTCCAGGTGACCGGCCATCCTGCCGCCCTTCTCGTCGCGGCCGGGGTCCTCGGGCTGTGTCTCGGGCTGACCGAGGGCGTCCCGGACGGGCAAGCGCTCAGGTACGTGCCCTCCCATCGCGGAGGGGCGGGCGCCGCGCTGTTCAGCACGGCGCGGATGAGCTTGGAGACACTCACCCTGGCGACTGCCACCGGGGTGATGGCGGCTCTCGGTCCCTCATCCGGAATGGCAGTCGCCGGAGCCGTGTGCCTCACCGCCGCCGTCATCGTCCATCGGGCCGTCCCCTCCCGCGACACACAGCCCCGGACCGCACTCTCCTGCCGCTGACACGCCGCGCGTCCCCGTCGGCGGATGCCGTTCCCTGACGCGGCCGCACAGAGCCGTCTGACGCCGCGTGAGGAACAGGTCCTCGAGCTCATCGCGGCCGGACTCACCCGCCAGGTCGCGGCGCGGCGACTGCGGATCTCGATCAGAACGCTGGACAAGCACCTCGAAGCGGTCTACCGCAAGCTGGGGGTGAACAGCCACATTCAGGCGGCCCTCTGGCTGAACGCCTCCCGGGTAAGCGACACCCGGTGAGACCTCCCGGGTAAGAGGGGACCGGTGAGATGGGGGGAGGACGTCACCACAGCAGGTGACGGGACGCGTAGCCGTTCACCGGAGATGCGGGGCTCTCCCGAAGATTCCGTCCGAAGGAAGGCACAGGGATTATGGGGGATTCGGTGCTGCGTGTCGACTCTTGACAGGGGAATTCCGCGAGCTCACGCTGTTGCGTATAGCGCTTTGCGTTTCTTCTTGTAAAACCAGAGGTGGGTGCGATGATCCCCGCGCGCCCCCTTGCCGCCCTTCCGCGAGGCGAGGCCCACCGGCTGGTGGCTGAGGACGGCATCCTCTATGTCGTCCCGCCGGAGGAGGCGCCGTGACCCCCCTGCCGCCCAGCCTGATCTCCACCCTGCCCGGTGGCTACTACGCCGACGAGGGCGTCTTCGCCCTGGAGCAGGCGAAGATCTTCGAGTCGATGTGGTTCTGCGCCGTCCGGGCCTCCGACCTGGGCAGGCCCGGCGCTTTCAGGACGGTTCAGGTGGGGCGGGAGAGCGTCCTCGTCACCCGGGCCCGGGACGGATCGATCCGCGCCTTCCTCAACGTGTGCCGCCACCGGGGCGCCCGGCTCCGCACCGAGGAGTCCGGCGAGGTGAGGCATGCCTTCTCGTGCCCCTACCACGCCTGGACCTACGATCTCGAAGGCAGGCTGATCGCCGCTCCGAACCTCGCCAGGATGCCCGACGTGGACCGGGTCGCGTTCGGGCTGGTGGACGTCCACGTGCGGGAGTGGCTCGGCTACGTGTGGGTGTGCCTGGCCGGCGACCCGCCGTCGTTCGAGGCCGACGTGGTCGGCGAGGTGGTGACCCGGCTGGGCGCCGAGGAGCCGATCGGGAACTACGGCATCGACGACCTCGCCGTGGGCCGCAGGATCGTCTACGACGTGAAGGCCAACTGGAAGCTCCTCGTCGAGAACTTCATGGAGTGCTATCACTGCGCCACCATCCACCCCGAGCTCACCGAGGTGCTCCCGGAGTTCGCCGACGGGTACGCGGCGCAGTCCTTCGTGGGGCACGGGGCGGAGTTCGGTGAGAACATCCAGGGGTTCACGGTCGACGGATCGGAGGGCGTGGACCGGATCCCGGGGGTGGGGGAGGACCAGGACCGCCGTTACTACGCGATCACGATCAAGCCGCAGGTCTTCGTCAACCTGGTGCCCGACCACGTGATCATCCATCGGATGTTCCCCCTGGCGGCCGGCCGGACGATCATCGAGTGCGACTGGCTGTTCCGCGAGGACGTCGTCGGGCGGGACGCGGACCTCGGCCCGTCGGTCGAGCTCTTCCACCGGGTCAACGTGCAGGACTTCGAGGCCTGCGAGAGATGCCAGCCGGCGATGAGCTCCCGGGCGTACGCCCGGGGCGGTGTCCTGGTGCCGAGCGAGCACCACATCGGGGCGTTCCACGACTGGGTGCTCGGCAGGCTGGGGGCGGTGTCGTAGACGGGACGCTCGGCCGGAGGGGGCGGCGCCGCGCATCGGGCGCCGGGCAGAGGGACGGCGTCGCCGCGGATCGGCGCTCGGCCGACGGGCGGCGTCGGCGTAGATTGGGTGCTCGACGGGCCGAGGGCGGCGTCCGCGTGGCCGGCGATCCGGCGGAGAACCGGGATTCGGAAGAGAAGAGGTGCCGGGATGGCGAGGAAGGCTCCGCGCGAGGACGTCACCGAGGATGATCTCAAGGTCGGCCCGCCCAAGGAGTGGGCGGCGGGCATGCCGGGAGTGACCCGCTCGCTGCTGGCCTCCCACGCCCAGATGGGCGTCGGCCGTACCCTCCTGACCCTGGTCCGCGTCAACCAGAAGGAGGGCTTCGACTGCCCGGGCTGCGCCTGGCCGGAGGGGGAGCACCGCAGCCCGGCGGAGTTCTGCGAGAACGGCGCCAAGGCGGTCGCCGAGGAGGCCACCACCCGCCGGGTCACCCGTGACTTCTTCGCCGGGCACACCGTGGAAGAGCTGGCGGGGCGCACCGACTACTGGCTGGGCCAGCAGGGACGGCTCACCGAGCCGATGCACAAGCCGGCCGGGTCCGACCACTACGTGCCGGTGACGTGGGACGAGGCGTTCGCGATCGTCGGCCGGGAGCTGCGCGCGCTCGGCGGCCCGGACGAGGCGGTGTTCTACACCTCCGGCCGCACCTCGAACGAGGCCGCGTTCGCCTACCAGCTCATGGTGCGCCGGTTCGGCACCAACAACCTGCCGGACTGCTCCAACATGTGTCACGAGTCCAGCGGTTCGGCGCTCAACCAGACGCTGGGCGTCGGCAAGGGCACGGTGTCGCTGGAGGATCTGCACCGCGCCGACCTCGTCTTCGTCGTCGGCCAGAACCCCGGCACCAACCATCCGCGCATGCTGTCGGCGCTGGAGAAGGCCAAGCGGAACGGGGCGCGGATCGTCGCGGTCAACCCGCTGCCCGAGGCGGGGCTGCTGCGCTTCAAGAACCCGCAGCGGCCGTCCGGCGTGGTGGGGCGCGGCACGACGCTGGCCGACCGGTTCCTGCAGATCCGGCTCAACGGCGACCTCGCGCTCTTCCAGGCCCTGTCGCGGCTGCTGCTGGAGGCCGAGGACGCGGCCCCCGGCTCGGTGGTCGACCACGAGTTCGTCCGGTCCCACACCCACGGCTTCGAGGAGTGGGCCAAGAGCGTCCGCGACCTCGACTGGGCGGACGTCGAGGAGGCGACCGGGCTGGAGCGGCCCGCCATCGAGGAGACGGTCCGCGACGTGCTCGGGGCGCGCTCGGTGATCGTGTGCTGGGCGATGGGCCTCACCCAGCACAAGAACTCCGTCGCCACCATCCGCGAGGTGGTCAACTTCCTGCTGCTGCGCGGCAACGTGGGACGGCCGGGCGCGGGGGTCTGCCCGGTGCGCGGGCACTCCAACGTCCAGGGCGACCGCACGATGGGCATCTTCGAGAGGCCCGCCGAGGGCTTCCTCGACGCCCTGCGCGAGGAGTTCGGCTTCGAGCCGCCCCGGCGCCACGGGCTGGACACCGTGGCGGCGATCAGGGCGCTGCGCTCGGGAGAGGCGAAGGTGTTCTTCGCGATGGGCGGCAACTTCGTGGCCGCGACCCCGGACACGGCGGTGACGGAGGCGGCGATGCGCCGGGCCCGGCTGACGGTGCAGGTGTCGACCAAGCTGAACCGCTCCCACACCGTCTGCGGCGAGCAGGCGCTCATCCTCCCGACGCTGGGGCGTACCGAGCGCGACGGCGACCGGTTCGTCACGGTCGAGGACTCCATGGGCCTGGTCCACGCCTCCCGGGGCCGGCTCCGCCCCGCCTCGCCGGACCTGCTCCCGGAGGTGGCGATCGTCTGCCGGCTGGCGCGGGAGGTCTTCGGCGCCGACCCCCACGTGCCCTGGGAGGAGTTCGAGGCCGACTACGACGCGATCCGCGACCGCATCGCCCGGGTGGTGCCCGGGTTCGGCGACTTCAACGCCCGCGTCCGGGAACCCGGCGGCTTCGCCCTGCCCAACGCGCCCCGCGACGAGCGGCGGTTCCCGACCGCGACGGGGAAGGCAAACTTCACCGTCAACGCCCTGGAGGTGCTGCGCGTCCCCGCCGGGCGGCTCCTGCTCCAGACGGTCCGCAGCCACGACCAGTACAACACCACGATCTACGGCATGGACGACCGCTACCGGGGGGTGAGCGGTGGCCGCCGCGTCGTCTTCGTCCACCCCGGCGACCTGGCCGAGCGGGATCTGGCCGACGGCGACATGGTGGACCTGGTCAGCGAGTGGCCCGACGGGGAGCGCAGGGCCGAGGCCTTCCGCGTCGTCGCCTACCCGACGGCGCGCGGGTGCTGCGCGGCGTACTTCCCCGAGACCAACGTGCTCGTGCCGCTGGACTCGGTCGCGGAGACCTCCAACACCCCCACCTCCAAGAGCGTCGTGGTGCGGCTCAGCCGGTGTGCCCCAGGCGGTGGCTGATGTCCCGCGCCCCGGCGACGAGGACCGGGGCGAGGGCGTGCAGCCGCTCCTCGCCGAGGCGGTAGGCCGGACCCGAGGCGCTGACCGCGGCGACGACCTCGCCGTCGTGGGAGCGGACGGGGGCCGCGACGGCGTTCAGCCCGGCCTCGTACTCCTCGACGGTGACCGCGTAGCCCCTGCGCCGGGCCTCGTCCAGCTGCTCTTCGAGAGCGGGGAGCGAGGTGATCGTGCCGGGTGTGTACCGCTCGAAGCCGGCGGCGTCGAGCAGCCGCGCCCGGTGGCGGTCGTCGAGGTGGGCCAGCAGCACCTTCCCGCTCGACGTGGCGTGCAGCGGGGTGAGCTGGCCGATCCAGTTCTGGGTGGTGACCGCCGAGGGTCCGCGCACCTGGTCCAGGTTCACCGCGTAGTGGGAGCGCAGGACGGCGATGTTGACCGTCTCGCCGATCTCCTCGGCGAGACGCCGGCATACGGGGCGGCTCTGCTGGGTGAGGTCCAGCCGGGCGGCCACGCCGCCCGCGAGACGGACCATTCCGAAGCTGAGCCGGTATTTCCCCCGGTCCTCGGCCTGCTCGACCAGGCCCCGGGACTCCAGCGCGCCGAGCAGCCGGAAGGCGGTCGACTTGTGGACGCCGATCTCCACGGCGACCTCGCTGACACCGGCCTCCTGACGCTGGGAAAGGATCTCCAGGATGCTGATGGCCCGGTCGACCGACTGCACCCCGCCGGTGCCGTCAGCCCGGTGGCTGGAGGAGTCGTTGCCCATAGCGGGACTGTAGGCGCTGTATGGAACGCGCGTCCAACAGCGCCCGCCCGATCTCCGTTGCGGATGGTGCAATGAATTGCGGCATTCAGTACGATCGTTGATCTCACCTCTTGCTGTCGCGAGACGAGGCAGACATGTACGACTTCGTCATCGTTGGGGGTGGATCAGCCGGAAGCGCGCTGGCGAACCGGTTGTCCGCCGACCCCGCCAACCGGGTGCTGGTGCTGGAGGCCGGCCGGCCGGACTACCCCTGGGACGTCTTCATCCACATGCCCGCCGCGCTGACCTTCCCCATCGGCAGCCGGTTCTACGACTGGAAGTACGAGTCCGAGCCCGAACCGCACATGAACGGCCGCCGGATCTATCACGCCCGCGGCAAGGTCCTGGGCGGTTCCAGCAGCATCAACGGCATGATCTTCCAGCGGGGCAATCCCCTGGACTACGAGCGCTGGGCCGCCGACCCGGGCATGGAGACCTGGGACTTCGCCCACTGCCTGCCCTATTTCAAGCGGATGGAGAACTGCCTCGCCGCGGACCCGGATGATCCCCTGCGCGGGCACGACGGGCCTCTGGTGCTTGAGCGCGGGCCGGTGCGCAACCCGCTGTTCGCGGCGTTCTTCGAGGCGGCGCAGCAGGCCGGCTACCCGCTGACCGACGACGTCAACGGATACCGCCAGGAGGGCTTCGCCCGTTTCGACCGCACCATCCGCCGGGGGCGCCGGCTGTCCGCCGCGCGGGCCTACCTGCACCCCGTCAGGAGACGCCCCAACCTGGAGATCAGGACGCGGGCGTTCGTCACGAAGATCCTCTTCGAGGGGGGACGCGCCGTCGGCGTCGAGTGCAACGGCCGGACGGTCCGCGCGGGCGAGGTCGTCCTCTGCGGCGGCGCGATCAACTCCCCGCAGCTGCTCCAGCTCTCCGGCGTGGGCCACGCCGCGGAACTGGGCGCCCTCGGCGTCGACGTCGTGCACGACCTGCCGGGGGTGGGGGAGAACCTGCAGGACCATCTGGAGGTCTACATCCAGTACGCCTGCGGGCGGCCGGTGTCGATGCAGCCCGCGATGAAGTGGCGCAACCGGCCGTGGATAGGCGCGCGGTGGCTGTTCCTGCGCAGCGGGCCCGGGGCGACCAACCACTTCGAGGCGGGCGGTTTCGTCCGCGGCAACGACGACGTCGACTACCCCAACCTGATGTTCCACTTCCTGCCCGTCGCCGTCCGCTACGACGGGTCCGCGCCCGCCGGCGGGCACGGCTACCAGGTGCACATCGGGCCGATGTACTCCGACGCGCGCGGCTCGGTGAAGATCAGAAGCACCGATCCCCGGGTCCACCCGGCGCTGCGGTTCAACTACCTGTCCACCGCGCGGGACCGGCGGGAGTGGGTGGAGGCGGTCCGGGTCGCCCGCGACCTCCTCACCCAGCGCGCGATGGACGAGTTCAACGCGGGGGAGCTGTCGCCCGGACCGGAGGTCCGGACCGACCAGGAGATCCTGGACTGGGTGGCCAGGGACGGCGAGACCGCGCTGCACCCCTCCTGCACCGCCCGGATGGGCGTCGACGGCCTCGCCGTCGTCGATCCGCTCTCCATGAGGGTCCACGGCCTCGACGGGCTCCGTGTCGTGGACGCCTCGGTCATGCCGTACGTGACCAACGGCAACATCTACGCGCCGGTCATGATGGTCGCGGAGAAGGCGGCGGACCTGATCCTGGGCAACACGCCGATGGCGGCCGAACCCGCCGGTTTCCACCGGCACCGCCGGGGCACGGACGGCTGACCGTACGGCCCGCCCCGTCACCCGCCGGCTTCCACCGGCGCCGCGAGGGCAAGGCCGGCTGACCGTACGGCCCGCCCCTCCGGCGACCTCCGCCGGAGAGGCGGACGGCCGCTCCTCCGGCGGCCCCCGATCCATCCTTGACCGAGTGGTCCGCAAGAGAGAACCTGTTGCGGGAAGCGCACTACGTTTTGAAGTGCGCAACGGCGGAGGTGGGTATGGCAGGCCGTCGCGTCGTCGTCATCGGAGCCGGAGTCGTCGGCGCGGCCCTCGCGGACGAGCTCTCCGCGAGGGGCTGGGACGACGTCACCGTCGTCGACCAGGGCGCCGTGCCGTCCACGGGGGGATCGTCCTCTCACGCCCCCGGGCTGGTGTTCCAGACGAACCCGTCCAAGACCATGACGGCGCTGGCCCGCTACACCGTCGAGAAGTTCACGTCACTCGGCTGCTTCCTCCAGGTGGGCGGCCTGGAGGTGGCCACCACGCCCGAGCGGCTCCTCGAACTGCGCCGCCGCCACGGCTGGGCCGTGGCCTGGGGGCTCCAGGCGCACCTGCTCACGCCCGCGGAGTGCCTGGAGCGGCACTCCCTGCTGGACCCCGGCCGGGTGCTGGGCGGCCTCTTCCTCCCCGGTGACGGCCTGGCGCAGGCGGTGCGCGCCGTCGAGGTCCAGCTCCGCCGCGCCGGGGAACGCGGCGTGCGCGTGCTGGACCGGCACGAGGTGCTGGACATCCGCGTCGAGGACGGCCGGGTCGCCGCCGTCGTCACCGATCGGGGCGAGATCCCGGCCGACCTGGTGGTCTGCTGCGCGGGCATCTGGGGCCCGAAGATCGCGGGCATGGTGGGGATGTCCCTCCCGCTGACCCCGATGGCGCACCAGTTCGCCTGGACCGGGCCCGTCCCCGCGCTGAGCGGGCAGACCGAGGAGGCCGTCCGGCCGATACTGCGCCACCAGGACGCCGACCTGTACTACCGGGAGCACTTCGAGCGGATCGGCATCGGCTACTACGGGCACCGCCCGATGCCGATCCGCCCCGACGAGATCCTCCCGATCGGCGCGGCGGAGACGATGCCGTCAGTGATGCCGTTCACCGGGGACGACTTCGCCCCGGCGTGGGCCGAGACCCGGTCCCTGCTGCCCGCGACGCGGGAGACCGAGCCGGCGGAGGGCGTCAACGGCCTCTTCTCCTTCACCACCGACAACATGCCGCTGCTCGGCGAGTCGCCCGAGGTCGGGGGCTTCTGGGTGGCCGAGGCCGTATGGGTGACACATTCGGCGGGCGTGGGCCGGGCGATGGCCGAATGGCTGGCCGACGGCCACTGCTCGTCCTTCGACCTGCACGAGTGCGACGTCAACCGGTTCGAGCCCCACCAGCTCGCCCCGGAGTACGTCCTGACCCGCGGCTGCCAGAACTTCGCCGAGGTCTACGACATCATCCACCCGCTGCAACCGCCGGAGAACCTGCGCCCGATCCGCACCAGCCCCTTCCACCCCCGGCAGCGCGAGCTCGGCGCGTTCTTCCTGGAGGCCGGCGGCTGGGAGCGACCCCAGTGGTACGGCGCCAACGCCGCGCTGGCCGAAGGCCGGGCCGTCCCCCGGCCGGACGAGTGGGCCGCCCGCTACTGGTCGCCGATCGTCGCCGCCGAGGCCCGGGCCTCCCGGGAGTCCGTCGCGCTGTACGACATGAGCGCGCTCAAGCGGATCGAGGTCGGCGGCCGGGGGGCCGCCGCCTTCCTGCAGCGGGTCTCGACCGGAGACGTCGGCAAGCCCGTCGGCTCGGTGACCTACTGCCTGCTGCTGAACGCCGACGGCGGCATCCGCGGCGACATCACCGTCGCCCGGCTCGGCCCGGAGCTGTTCCAGATCGGCGCCAACGGCAACCTCGACCTCGACTGGCTCCACCGCCACCTCCCGGCCGACGGCTCGGTCGTGATCCGCGACATCACGGCGGGCACCTGCTGCGTCGGCGTCTGGGGCCCCCGCGCCCGTGACCTGATGGTCCCGTTGGGCGGCCCGGACTTCTCCCGGGACGGCTTCCGCTACTTCCGGGGCAAGCGCGGCCACGTCGGCACGGTGCCCGTCACCGCGCTCCGCCTCTCCTACGTCGGCGAGCTCGGCTGGGAGCTCTACACGACGGCCGACCTGGGCGCCAAGCTGTGGGACACCCTCTGGGAGGAGGGCCTGCGGCACGGGGTCGTCGCCGGCGGCCGGGGCGCCTTCGACAGCCTCCGGCTGGAGAAGGGCTACCGCTCCTTCGGCACCGACATGACCTACGAGCACGACCCCTACGAAGCAGGCCTCGGCTCCGCCGTACGGAAGGAGGGCAAGGGCGACTTCATCGGCCGCGCGGCCCTCCGGGAGCGCCACGCCTCGGTGCGGCGCCGGCTGACCTGCCTGACGATCGACGGCCCCGACGCCGTCGTCATGGGCAAGGAACCCGTCTACGACGGCGAGAAGTGCGTCGGATACGTCACCAGCGCCGCCTACGGCCACACGATCGGCAGGGGCGTCGCCTACGCCTGGCTGCCGGCCGCGCTCTCCGTCCCCGGACAGGCCCTCCACATCGGCTACTTTGACCGGCGGATCGCCGCCGCCGTCGCCGGGGAACCGCTCTACGACCCGGCGATGGACCGGCTGCGCGGCTAGGACGCGGCAGGGCATCCCATGACCGCCTCACCGAAGGGACCGCGATGAGCGTCCACGACGCCGGCCCGCCCGAGCACCCCGACCGGCTGTGGAACAGCCCCGAGCCGGCGGCCTCCTACGACGTGGTGATCGTCGGAGGGGGCGGTCACGGCCTGGCGACGGCCTACTACCTGGCCAGAGACCACGGGATCACCAACGTGGCCGTGCTGGAGAGGGGCTGGCTGGCGGGCGGCAACATGGCCCGCAACACCACCATCATCCGCTCCAACTACCTCCTGGAGGAGAGCGCGGGCATCTACGAGCACGCGCTGAAACTGTGGGAGGGGCTGGAGGAGGATCTCGGTTACCCGATCCTGTTCAGTCAGCGCGGCGTGCTCAACCTCGCCCACAGCCTGCAGGACGTCCGGGAGAGCGTGCGCCGGGTCAACGCCAACCGGCTCAACGGCGTCGACGCCGAGTGGCTCGACCCAGAGGAGGTCAGGCGGGTCTGTCCGATCGTCGACGTCTCGCCCGGCGTGCGCTACCCGGTGCTGGGCGCGACCTACCAGCCCCGGGCCGGGATCGCCAGGCACGACAACGTCGCGTGGGGGTTCGCCCGCGCGGCCGCCGCGATGGGCGTCGACCTGATCGAGCACTGCGAGGTCACCGGGATCGAGGTCACCGGCGGGCGGGTGCGGGCCGTACGGACCACCAGGGGCCGCATCGCGGCGGGCAGGGTCGCGATGTGCGCGGCCGGTCACTCCTCGGTCGTGGCCCGGATGGCGGGGCTGGACCTGCCGGTGCAGAGCCACCCCCTCCAGGCGCTGGTCTCGGAGCTGCTGGAACCCGTGCACCCGACGGTGGTCATGTCCAACGCCGTGCACGTCTACGTCAGCCAGGCGCACAAGGGCGAGCTGGTCATGGGGGCGGGCATCGACGCCTGCAACTCCTACCGGCAGCGCGGCGCCTTCCACGTCATCGAGCGGCAGATGGCGGCGGCGCTGGAGCTGTTCCCCGTCTTCGCGCGGGCGCACGTGCTGCGGACCTGGGGCGGGGTGGTGGACGTCACCCCCGACGCCTCCCCGGTCGTGGGGCTCACCCCGGTCGAGGACCTCTACGTCAACTGCGGCTGGGGCACCGGCGGGTTCAAGGCCACGCCGGGGGTCGGATGGTGCTACGCGCACACGATCGCCCACGGCGAGCCGCACCCGCTCAACGCCCCCTTCTCCCTCGAGCGATTCACCACCGGCGCGCTCGTGGACGAGCACGGCGCCGCCGCGGTGGCCCACTGAGGCCGTGGCAGCCCACTGAAGGAGACCGACAGATGATGCTCATCCCCTGTCCGTGGTGCGGGCCGCGCGACGAGGCCGAGTTCCACTACGGCGGGCAGGCGCACGTCGCCTACCCCGCGGACCCGGCCGCCCTCTCCGACGCCGAATGGGCCCGCTACCTGTTCTTCCGCGACAACCCCAAGGGGCCCTTCGCCGAACGGTGGAGCCACGCGGCCGGCTGCCGCCGCTGGTTCAACGTCGTCCGGGACACCGCGACCAACGAGATCCACGCCGTCTACCGCGCGGGCGGGCAGAGGCCGGTGAGCCCGTGACCCGCCAGCCGTTCCGCAGGGACGGCCACCGGGGCGAGACGCTGCGGTTCCGGTTCGACGGCCGCGACTACGAGGGGTACCGGGGCGACACGCTCGCCTCCGCCCTGCTCGCCAACGGGGTGCGCGCGGTCGCGACGAGCGTCCGGCTGGGCCGTCCCCGGGGCGTCTTCGCAGCCTGGACCGAGGAGCCCAACGCGCTCGTCCAGATCGAACACCCCTTCCCCGAACCGATGCTGCAGGCCACCACCGTCGAGCTGTACGACGGGCTGGTGGCCAGGGGCCTGCCGGGGAAGGGGCGGCTGAGCGGCGAGGCCGACCCGGCGCGCCACGACGGCGTGTACGCCCACTGCGACGTCCTGGTGGTCGGGGCCGGACCCGCCGGGCTCTCGGCGGCGCTGTCGGCCGCCGGCTCCGGCGCCCGGGTCGTCCTCGCCGACGACCGGCCCGTGCCCGGCGGCAGCCTGCCGGACACCGCCGAGACGGTCGACGGCCTCCCCGGCGCCGAGTGGGCCGCCGCCGCGCTGGCCGAGCTGGACGGCCACCCCGAGGTGCGGGTGCTCGCCCGGACCGGCGTCCTCGGCTACTACGACGACAACTACCTGGTCGCGGTGGAGCGCCGGGGGGAGCGGGCGTCCTCCCGCGAGCGGCTCTGGCGCATCCGCGCCCGCCGCGTCGTGCTGGCGACCGGCGCGCACGAGCGGTCCGTCGCCTTCGCCGGCAACGACCGGCCGGGCGTCATGCTCGCCTCCGCCGCCCGCGCCTACGTCAACCGGTACGGAGTCCTGCCGGGCCGTCGCGCGGTGGTGTTCACCGCCAACGACAGCGCCTACGCCGCGGCCCGCGACCTGACGGCCGCCGGCGTCGAGGTCGCGGCCGTCGTCGACGTACGGCGGGGCGGCGGCCGGTCATGGGACGGGAGCGAGGTGCTCGCCGGGCACCTCGTCACCGGAGTGGACGGGCAGGACGGCGTCTCCTCGGTGACCGTCTCCCCGGACCCCAGGGGAGGTCTCGCCGGGGACCGGGAGATCGAGGCGGACCTGCTGCTCGTGTCGGGCGGCTGGAACCCCGTGGTCCACCTGTTCGGCCAGGCGGGAGGACGGCTCCGCTACGACGAGCGGCTCGGCGCCCTCCTGCCCGCCGCCACCCGCCAGGCGGTGGAGGTCGCGGGCGCCGCGCGGGGGCTGTCCACTTTGGGCCGCTGCCTCGCCGACGGAGCCGCGGCCGGGGCGCGGGCGGCGGAGGCGGCAGGGTTCCGCGCCGGCCGCCGGTCCGCCGCCCGCGCCGAGGACGTCGCGGCGGCGCTCGCCGAGCACGTGTGGCTCGTCCCCGCCGCCGACTACCGCGGCCACTTCGTCGACCTGCAGCGGGACGTGACCGTCGCCGACGTCATGCGGGCGACCAGGGCAGGGCTCCGCTCGGTCGAGCACGTCAAGCGCTACACCACCGCCGGGACCGCCCACGACCAGGGCAAGACCTCCGGGCTGCTGACCAGCGGGGTCGTCGCCCACCTCCTGGAAGTGGACGTCGCGGAGCTCGGCACCACCACTTTCCGCGCGCCGTACGTGCCGGTGAGCTTCGCCACCCTCGCCGGGCGCGACAGGGGAGCGCTGCACGATCCCGTCCGGGTCACCCCGCTGCACGGGTGGCACGTGGCCCGCGGCGCGCTGTTCGAGAACGTCGGCCAGTGGAAGCGACCCCGGTACTACCCCCGCGCGGGCGAGGACATGCGGGCCGCGGTCCTGCGGGAGTGCGCGGCCGTACGGCGGGGCGCGGGGGCGATGGACGTCTCCACGCTGGGCAAGATCGATCTTCAGGGGCCGGACGCCGCCGAGCTGCTCGACCGGCTCTACACCGCCATGATGAGCACCCTCCCCGTGGGCGCGATCCGCTACGGCGTGATGTGCCAGCCCGACGGGACGGTCTTCGACGACGGAACGGTGACCCGCCTGGCGGAGGACCGCTTCCTGGCCACCACGACCACGGGTAACGCCGCCGCCGTCCTGGACTGGATGGAGGAGTGGCTGCAGACCGAGTGGCCGTCGCTGAGGGTGTACTGCACCTCCGTCACCGAGCAGTGGGCGACGGTGGCGCTCGCCGGGCCCGGCTCCCGGGCCGTGCTGGCCGGGCTCGCCCCCGGCCTGGCCGTGGACGGGGAGAGCTTCCCGTTCATGACGTGGCGGGAGGCCCGGGTGGCGGGCATCGAGGCGAGGGTGTGCCGGATCAGCTTCTCCGGCGAGCTGGCCTACGAGATCAACGTCAGCGCCTGGGACGGGCTCGCACTGTGGGAGGCGGTGCAGGGGAGCGGGGCGGTCACGCCGTACGGGACCGAGACCATGCACGTGCTCCGGGCCGAGAAGGGCTATCCCATCGTCGGCCAGGACACCGACGGCACGGTCACCCCCGCCGACCTCGGCTTGGGCTGGGTGCTCTCCGGGAAGAAGGCCGACTACGTCGGCAAGCGCTCACACGCCCGCCCCGGCGACCTCAGGCCCGACCGCAAGCACCTGGTCGGCCTGCTGCCGGACGACCCGGACCGGCTGCTGCCCGAAGGAGCCCACCTGGTGGCCACCGCCCGGCTGCCCGAGCCACCGGTCCCCGCACTCGGCCACGTCACCTCCAGCTACCGCAGCGCGGCACTCGGGCGGACCTTCGCGCTCGCCCTCGTCAGCGGCGGGCGCGAGCGGGTCGGCGACCGGCTCTACGTGCCCGTCGGGGCCGAGCAGGTCCCCGTCACCGTCACCCGCCATGTCCTCTACGACCCCGAGGGGGCGCGCCGTGACGGGTGAGCGACCGGTACGACCTGGAGGGGGCGCGCTGTGACGGATGTGCGACCGGTACGACCCGGAGGGGGCACGCTGTGACGGGTGAGCGACCGATACGACCTGGAGAGGGTGCGCTGTGACGGATGTGCGACCGGTACGACCCGGAGGGGGCGCGCCATGATGGGTGAGCGACCGAGTCCGCCGGCACGGTTCGAGCCGGTGGCGGACGGTGACCTGCGCATCGCGGAAGTGTCGTTCCTCACCCAGGTCAACCTGCGGCTGGACCCCGGTGACCCCGCGGCCGGCGACATCGGGCGCGCCCTGGGCGTGCCGCTCCCCACCGAACCCGGCACGTACGGGAGCGCGGACGTCGACGTGCTGTGGCTCGGTCCCGACGAGTGGCTGATCGTCGGGGAGCCCGGACGGGAACGTGATCTGGAGACCCGGCTGCGGACCGCGGCCGGGACCGGGCACGTCGCGGTCACCGACGTCTCGGCGCAGCGGACCACGCTGCTGGTGGCCGGGCCGAAGGCACGTGACCTGCTGGCCCACGGCTGTGCCCTCGACCTGCACCCCCGGGTCTTCGGCCCGGGCCGGTGCGCCCAGACCATGCTGGCCCGCGCGCAGGTCCTGCTCGTCGCCCGCGACGGCGACGAGTTCCTGGTGCTCGTCCGCCCGTCGTTCGCCGGCTACCTCGTCGCGTGGCTGCTGGACGCCGCCGCCGAACACCTCTCCGGGCAGCCGGGATGACCGCCGCGGGGCCGGGACCCCTACGGAGCCGGCTCGTTCGAGGAGGTCGGCATCCTCATGCCGTTGCCCAAGTCGTGACTTCTATGAAACTTTCACTTGCGCAGGCGCCATCAGGTGATCTCCTCCGGACGAATGTCCAGGCAGGGAGGCGCGCCGAAGGCAGGGCCCAGGTCAGCGAGCGCCGCAGCTCCTTGACGCCGATCGACCAGTCGGATGTAATTCGCGGCATCACCCCCCAGGAGCAGGCCATGGATATCTGGAATCCCAAATGTTAGCGATAACAGTCTTTGGTGGCCGACGCCTGATCTCTGACCGGCCAGGAACATCGGATGCATCTCCTTCCCCGGGCACCCGCCCGTAACGGAGTCGGACGACGGGACCGGACAGCGGCACCAGGGCTACGTGCTGCGCATCGACCCGATCAGGGCCTCGCCGAGCGTCGCGGATCGGCAGGACGCCACCTTCCGGGTAACTTCCGGCCCGTCATGTTAGCGCTAACAAATGCTTGAAGGGAGAACTATGCGCCTCACCAGACAGAAACGCCTCCGCGTGCTGATCGCCGTCATCACGTCAGTCGTGCTCACCAGCGCCCTGCTCACCCTCACCACCCCCTCTGTGAACGCGGCGACGGTCGACACCAACGCCTGGTACGTCCTGGTCAACCGGACCAGCGGCAAGGCTCTGGACGTCTACAACCTGGCCACCGGCGACGGTGCCCGCATCACCCAGTGGGCCCGTAACAACGGCAACCAGCAGCAGTGGCAGTTCGTCGATTCGGGTGGCGGCTACTACCGCGTCAAGTCCCGCCATTCCGGCAAGGTCTTGGACGTCCACAACTTCTCCACCGCCAACGGCGGGGCGATCGTGCAGTGGGCCGATCTCAACGGCGCCAACCAGCAGTGGCGCCTGGCCGACTCCGACGGCGGCTACGTCCGCCTCATCAACCGCAACAGCGCCAAGGCCCTGGAGGTACAGGGCGCCTCCACCGCCGACGGCGCCAACATCGTCCAGTACGACGACTGGGGCGGCGGCAACCAGCAGTGGCAACTCGTCCGGGTCGGCAGCGGACCGACCCCGACCCCCACGACGCAGTACACCAACCCGGTCGTCTGGCAGGACTTCGCCGACGGCGACATCATCCGGGTCGGCGACGCCTACTACTACTCGGCCTCGACGATGCACTACTCACCCGGCGCGCCGATCCTGCGCTCGTACAACCTGGTCGACTGGGAGTACGCGGGCCATTCGGTGCCCCGGCTGGACTTCAACTCGAACGCCTACGACCTCAACGGCGGCCGGGCGTACGTGAAGGGCATCTGGGCGTCGGCCCTCAACTACCGGCCGAGCAACAGCACGTACTACTGGATGGGCTGCGTCGAGTACAACCGCACCTACGTCTACACCGCCTCGGCGGTGGACGGCACCTGGACCAAGCGCTCCCAGATCAACAACTGCTACTACGACGCCGGCCTGCTCGTCGACGACAACGACACGATGTACGTCGCCTACGGCAACGGCACGATCAGCGTCGCCCAGCTCTCGGCCGACGGGCTCAGCCAGGTGCGCGCCCAGCAGGTGTTCCAGACCCCCTCCAGCGTCGGCACCCTGGAGGGCGCCCGCTTCTACAAGCGCAACGGCTACTACTACATCTGGCTGACCCGCCCCGCCAACGGCCAGTACGTGCTGCGCTCCAGCAGCCCGTTCGGCCCGTACGAGATGCGCCAGGTCCTGCTGAACATGCCTGGCCCGATCTCCGGTGGCGGCGTGCCGCACCAGGGCGGCCTGGTCCAGACGCAGAACGGCGCCTGGTACTACATGTCGTTCGTCGACGCCTACCCCGGCGGCCGGGTACCGGCCCTGGCGCCGATCACCTGGAGCGCCGACGGCTGGCCGACCGTCCAGACGGTCAACGGCGGCTGGAGCAGCACGTACCCGCGGCCGAACATCCAGACCTCCAAGACCGTGCGGTCGATGATCGGCCCGGAGACGTTCACGTCGGGCACGCTCGGCCACCGGTGGGAGTGGAACCACAACCCCGACAACACCAAGTGGTCGGCGGGCAACGGGCTGCGGCTGCAGACCGCGACCGTCACAGGCGACCTGTACAACGCCCGCAACACCCTGACCCACCGCATCCAGGGCCCGTCGTCCACCGCGACGATCGAACTCGACTACTCGACGATGAGCAACGGCGACCGGTCCGGGCTGGCGATGCTGCGCGACTCGTCGGCGTGGATCGGCGTCAAACGCGACAACGGCACGGACCGGGTGGTGATGACCAACGGCCTCACCATGAACAGCAGCTGGCAGACCACCGGAACCGGCACCGAAGCCGCGAGCGCCAACATCTCCGGCGGCCGGATCTGGCTGCGCGTCAACGCCGACATCCGTCCGGGCTCCGGACGCCAGGCCCGGTTCTCCTACAGCACCGACGGCGTCACATTCACCCCCCTCGGCCCGGCCCTCACGTTGAACAACGCCTGGCAGTTCTTCATGGGCTACCGCTTCGCGATGTTCAACTACGCCACCCAGTCCCTCGGGGGCGCGGTGACAGTGCGCCGGTTCGACCTCACCACACCGTGAACCGAAGGGCATCCCATGATGAACCCCCCAAACCGCTCGGCCCAGCCTTCCGGGCGCACACGACTGCGGAAACTCCTGTCCCTGCTGAGCGTCGGCGCGGTCGCCATCGGCGTGTCGGCGGCGATCTCCGCTCCGGCGGACGCCGCCTCCACGCTGGGCGCGTCGGCGGCCGAGAGAGGCGGTCGCTACTTCGGCGCCGCCGTCGCCGCCGGCAGGCTCGGCGACTCCACCTACGTCAACATCCTGAACCGCGAGTTCAACTCGGTGACCGCCGAGAACGAGATGAAGTGGGACGCCACCGAACCGTCGCGTGGCTCGTTCACCTACACCAACGGCGACCGGATCGTGAACCACGCGACCAGCCGGGGCATGAAGGTGCGCGGGCACACCCTGGCCTGGCACTCGCAGATGCCCGGCTGGGCGCAGAGCCTGTCGGGCTCGGCACTGCGCGGCGCCATGCTCAACCACGTCACCCAGGTCGCCACCCACTACCGAGGAAAGATCCACTCCTGGGACGTGGTGAACGAGGCGTTCGCCGACGGCGGCTCCGGCGCCCGCCGGGATTCCAGCCTCCAGCGGACCGGCAACGACTGGATCGAGGCCGCGTTCCGGGCCGCTCGGACCGCCGACCCGGGTGCCAAGCTCTGCTACAACGACTACAACACCGACGGCGTCAACGCCAAGAGCACCGCGATCTACAACATGGTGCGCGACTTCAAGTCACGCGGCGTGCCGATCGACTGCGTCGGCTTCCAGTCCCATCTGGGCAACTCCGTCTCCGGTGACTACCAGGCCAATCTCCAGCGCTTCGCCGATCTCGGCGTCGACGTGCAGATCACCGAGCTCGACATCGCCGGCTCCAACCAGGCCGCCAACTACGCCACCGTCACCCGGGCATGCCTGGCGGTGTCCCGGTGCACCGGCATCACCGTCTGGGGCATCCGCGACAGCGACTCCTGGCGCACCGGGGAGAACCCGCTGCTGTTCGACGCCTCCGGCAACAAGAAGGCCTCCTACACCAGCACGCTCAACGCCCTCAACGCCGGCAACAACCCCACCCCGACCTCCGGCCCGGTCGACACCAACGCCTGGTACGTCCTGGTCAACCGGACCAGCGGCAAGGCTCTGGACGTCTACAACCTGGCCACCGGCGACGGTGCCCGCATCACCCAGTGGGCCCGTAACAACGGCAACCAGCAGCAGTGGCAGTTCGTCGACTCGGGTGGCGGCTACTACCGCGTCAAGTCCCGCCATTCCGGCAAGGTCTTGGACGTCCACAACTTCTCCACCGCCAACGGCGGGGCGATCGTGCAGTGGGCCGATCTCAACGGCGCCAACCAGCAGTGGCGCCTGGCGGATTCCGACGGTGGTCACGTCCGCCTCATCAACCGCAACAGCGCCAAGGCCCTGGAGGTACAGGGCGCCTCCACCGCCGACGGCGCCAACATCGTCCAGTACGACGACTGGGGCGGCGGCAACCAGCAGTGGCAACTCGTCCGGGTCGGCAGCGGACCGACCCCGACCCCGACGCCGACCGGTACGTGCGCTCTTCCGTCGACGTACCGCTGGACATCGACGGGCCCGCTGGCGACCCCGAAGCCGGGGTGGGTCTCGCTCAAGGACTTCACCACCGTCCCCTACAACGGCGGGCATCTCGTCTACGCGACGACGCACGACACGGGCACGAGGTGGGGTTCGATGAACTTCGGCCTCTTCACCAACTGGTCCGACATGGCCTCGGCCGGCCAGAACACGATGTCCGTCTCCACTGTCGCGCCCACGCTCTTCTACTTCGCCCCAAGGAACATCTGGGTGCTCGCCTACCAGTGGGGTGGGACCGCGTTCTCCTACCGGACCTCCAGCGACCCCACCGATCCGAATGGCTGGTCATCCCAGCAGGTGCTCTTCTCCGGAAGCATCACCGGCTCCGGAACAGGGCCTATCGACCAGACGCTCATCGGTGACAGCACGAACATGTACCTGTTCTTCGCCGGCGACAACGGCAAGATCTACCGGGCCGGCATGCCCATCGGGAACTTCCCGGGCAGTTTCGGCACGACCTCGACGGTGATCATGAGCGACACGACGAACAACCTGTTCGAAGCCGTTCAGGTCTACAAGCTCCAGGGCCAGAACCGATACCTCATGATCGTCGAGGCGATCGGCTCGCAGGGCCGCTACTTCCGCTCCTTCACGGCCACCAGTCTGAACGGTACATGGACACCACAGGCCGCGACCGAGAGCAACCCCTTCGCCGGCAAGGCCAACAGCGGCGCCACCTGGACCAATGACATCAGCCACGGCGAACTGATCCGCACCAGCCCCGATCAGACCATGACCGTCGACCCCTGCAATCTGCAGCTGCTCTACCAAGGACGCAACCCCGGCTCCGGCGGAGACTACGGCCTCCTGCCCTACCGGCCGGGCCTGCTGACCCTACAGCGCTGACGGCGTGACACAGGTCCGGCTCGAGCGTTCCTGACGTTCACCGCAAAGGCGTACGCCCCATGAACCGGTCCTGGGTGCGGGGGAGGGAGCGCCACCGCACCCGGGACCACCGGCATCCCCCCGCCAAACACGTGTCCGAGGGAGACGACAGGTGAGACCTGCTCCGCGCACGGTCCTGTGCACCGTGGGCCTGCTTCTTGCGACCATGCTGTTCCCGTCCTTGGCCAGGGCGGACAACCCGATCGTGCAGACGATCCACACCGCCGACCCGGCGCCGCTCGTCCACAACGGCCGGGTGTACCTCTACACCGGACACGACGAGGACGGCTCGACGTACTTCACCATGAAGGAGTGGCGGGTCTGGTCGTCCGCCGACATGGTGAACTGGACCGACCACGGCTCGCCGATGAACGTCGCCACCTTCAGCTGGGCGAGCGCGGACGCCTGGGCGGGCCAGACCGTCTACAGGAACGGCAAGTTCTACTGGTACGTACCGGTGAAAGACCGGGCGAGCGGCCAGATGGCCATCGGCGTCGGGGTCTCTGCCAGTCCCACCGGACCTTTCACCGACGCCATCGGCCGCCCGCTGGTCAGGAACGGCGAGATCGACCCCACGGTCTTCATCGACGACAACGGGCAGGCCTACCTGTACTGGGGCAACCCCAACCTGTGGTACGTCAGGCTCAACCCCGACATGATCTCCTACTCCGGCAGCCCTGCGCAGATCCCGCTCACCACCGCGGGGTTCGGCACCCGCACCGGCAACACGGGCCGCCCGACGCTGTACGAAGAGGGGCCGTGGGTCTACAAGCGCAACGGCCTCTACTACAACGTCTTCGCGGCGAAATGCTGCTCCGAGTTCATCGGCTACTCGACGGCCCCCGGCCCCACCGGGCCGTGGACCTACCGCGGGACGGTCATGCCCACGCAGGGCAGCAGCTTCACCAATCACGCCGGCGTCATCGACTTCAACGGCGGATCCTACTTCTTCTACCACAACGGCGCCCTCCCCGGCGGAGGCGGTTTCACCCGCTCGGTGGCCGTGGAGAAGTTCACCTACAACGCCGACGGAACCATCCCCACGATCACCATGACCACGGACGGGGCGCCGCAGGTGGGCACGTTGAACCCCTATGTCCGCCAGGAGGCCGAGACGATCGCCTGGGAGTCCGGCGTGGAGACCGAACCCTCCAGCGAAGGCGGGATGAACGTCGGTTTCATCGAGAACGGCGACTACGTCAAGGTCAAGGGCGTCGCCTTCGGCACCGGATCCTCCTCCTTCACCGCCCGCGTGGCCTCGGGCACCAGCGGCGGCCGGATCGAAGTCCGCCTGGGCAGTGCCACCGGCACCCTCGTGGGCACCTGCACCGTCCCCGGCACCGGCGGCTGGCAGAACTGGACCTCGGTCACCTGCCCGGTGTCGGGCGCGACCGGCACGCGAGACGTCTTCCTGCGCTTCGCCGGGGGCAGCGGCTATCTGCTCAACCTCAACTGGTGGCAGTTCACCCCGAGCGGTGGCGGCAGCGGCGGGAACCTGCTGACCAACGGCACGATGGAGGACGGCACGGCGGGCTGGACCAGCTCCGGCGGCACCCTGTCCTCCGCTACCGATGTGACTCACGGTGGCAGCCGGTCCCTGCTCAGCTCCGGCCGTACGGCCGCCTGGCAGGGCCCCACCAGAACGTGACCGCGCAGCTCACCAACGGCAGGAGCTACACCACGAGCGTCTGGGTCCGCTCGCAGAGCGGCGCTCCCAGCGCGAAGGCGACCCTGGCGCTCACCGCGAACGGCACGACGGACTACGTCCAGCTCACCCCGGCAGGGGCGGTGAACACCGGCGGCTGGACCCGGCTCACCGGCACCACGACCGTCTCCTGGACCGGCACGCTGACCAACGCCTCCTTCTACGTCGAGACGGTGGCGGGCACCGACGGCCTCTACATCGACGACGCCGCCTTCCAGTGACAGGAGTTACGCGCCGACGGCGCAGATGGCCACCCCGGCGGTCATCTGCGCCGGCCCGTGATCCCGGCACGTCTTCCGGCCGGGTAACCGTCGGGGACACGGTGTGGTGAACGCCATCCCGCCCCGTGGGCCCGATCCCCATCCGCTGAGGAGCACGGTCCGACTCACTCACGTCTCACCAGCCGACAACGCTCCAGCCCTGCCCTCGTCGGCAGGACCGGCAGCACGGTCTGACCACCCGACCCACCACCCTCAGGAGTTCACATGTCGCCCCTCAGCCGACGCCGACTGCTTCAGGCGGCGGGCATCACCGTCGCCGCCACCGCCGCCGGTCAATTCACCGGCACCGCACCTGCCTTCGCCGAGGTCGCCCCCGTCCGCGCCGACATCGGCGTGTCCGCCTACGCGTTCGAGTTCGGGCAGGTGCGCCTGACCTCCGGCCGCTGGCTGGACAACCAGAACCGCACCCTGTCCTATCTGCGGTTCGTCGACGTCAACCGACTGCTGTACGTCTTCCGCGCCAACCACCGGCTGTCCACCCAGGGCGCGGCGGCCAATGGTGGCTGGGACGCCCCCGGATTCCCTTTCCGCAGCCACATGCAGGGGCATTTCCTGACCGCCTGGGCTCAGGCGTACGCGGTGACCGGTGACACCACCTGCCGGGACAAGGCCAACACCATGGTCGCCGAAATGGCCAAATGCCAGGCCAACAACGGCGCCGCCGGCTTCAACGCCGGCTACCTCTCGGGCTTTCCCGAGTCCGACTTCACCGCGCTCGAAGCCCGCACGCTGAGCAACGGCAACGTGCCGTACTACTGCGTGCACAAGACCCTGGCCGGGCTGCTCGACGTGTGGCGTCACATCGGCAACGTCCAGGCTCGCGACGTGCTGCTGGCACTCGCCGGCTGGGTCGACCGGCGGACAGGCCGGCTTACCGGCAGCCAGATGCAGGCCATGCTGGGCACCGAGTTCGGCGGCATGAACGCCGTCCTGACCGACCTCTACCAGCAGACCGGCGACGCGCGCTGGCTGACCGCCGCCCAGCGGTTCGACCACGCCGCCGTGTTCAACCCCCTCGCGGCGAATCAGGACCAGCTCAACGGCCTGCACGCCAACACCCAGGTGCCCAAGTGGATCGGGGCCGCCCGGGAGTTCAAGGCCACCGGCACGACCCGCTACCGCGACATCGCCGCCAACGCCTGGCGTATCACCGTCAACGCGCACACGTACGTGATCGGAGGCAACAGCCAGGCCGAGCACTTCCGGGCGTCCAACGCCATCGCCGCGCACCTGACGCGGGATACCGCCGAGGCCTGCAACACCTACAACATGCTGAAACTGACGCGGGAGCTGTGGCTGCTGGATCCGGACCGGGCGGAGTACTTCGACTACTACGAGGGGGCGCTGCTCAACCACCTCATCGGCCAGCAGAACCCCGCTGACGCCCATGGGCACATCACCTATTTCACCCCGCTCAACCCCGGCGGTCGCCGGGGCGTCGGCCCCGCTTGGGGCGGCGGCACCTGGAGCACTGACTACGACTCCTTCTGGTGCTGCCAGGGGACCGGTATCGAGACGAACACCAAGCTGATGGACTCCATCTACTTCCACAACGGCACGACGCTGACGGTGAACCTGTTCACCCCGTCGGTGCTGAACTGGAGCCGGCGCGGCATCACGGTCACCCAGACGACCTCCTTCCCGGCGAGCGACACGGTCTCGCTCCAGGTCACCGGCAATGTCAGCGGCTCATGGTCGATGCGTGTCCGCGTCCCGGCCTGGACGAGCGGCGCCACGATCAGCGTCAACGGCGTCCAGCAGAGCATCGCCACCACGCCCGGCTCGTACGCGGTGATCACCCGGTCGTGGACCTCGGGCGACACCGTGACCGTGCGCCTGCCGATGCGCGTGGTCATGAAAGCCGCCAACGACAACCCGGGCGTCCAGGCGATCACCTACGGGCCGCTGGTGCTGTCGGGCGTCTACGGCGACACCGCGCTGCCGTCGCTGCCGTCGTTGAACCCCACATCGGTCACCCGGACGAGCACGTCGGCGCTCACGTTCACGGCGACCGCCGACTCCGCGACCGTCGACCTCATCCCGTTCCACGACGCCCACGGCCACAACTACACCGTCTACTGGAACGCCAACGGTCAGGGCGGTGGCACGGGGACGGCGAGTTTCCGGCTGCAGAACGCGGCCACCGGGCTCGTCCTCGGTGTCCAGAACATGTCCACGGCCGACGGCGGTCTGGCCGTGCAGTGGGCGGACAACGGCACCGCCGACCATGACTGGGCACCGGTCGTGGACGGCGGTGCCGTCAAACTCCGCAACGTCAACAGCGGCAAGGTTCTGGGCGTGGAGAACATGGCCACCACGGACGACGCCCGCGTGCTGCAGTGGGGCGACACGGGCACCGCCGACCACCGATGGACGGTCATGGACGCCGGAGACGGGACCCACAAGCTCCGCAACGTCAACAGCGGCAAGCTGCTCGCCGTCCTGAACGGCTCCACGAGCCAGGGTGCGCAGGCCGTCCAGGACGCCGACAACGGCAGCGGCGACAACCAGTGGCGCTTCCTGCCCAATGGCACGCGCCGCATCCAGAACCTCGCCAGCGGCATGGTGCTGGGCGTGACGAACATGTCCACCACCGATGGCGGCCTGGTGATCCAATGGGGCGACTCCGGCACCGCCGACCACCTGTGGACGGCCGTGACCGACACGGGCGGCTACTTCAAACTGCGCAACTCCAACAGCGGCAAGGTCCTCGGCGTCGAGAACGCTTCGACGAGCGCAGGCGCCCGAGTGCTCCAGTGGGCCGACAACGGCACCAACGACCACCGCTGGCGGCTCCGGTACGGCGCCAACGGCTACTTCCGTATCCAATGCGCCAACGGCGGCCGCGTCCTGGGCGTCAGCGGCGGTTCCACCGCGCAGGGCGCCCAGGTCGTGCTGGCCGACGACACCGGCGCCAACGACCACCTGTGGCGATTTCTGTGAGCGATTCACCGAGGAGGCGTGGTCGACAGGCCGTCAGCCGGCCGCTCCACGGGGAGGTCCCGCTTCCGCGGGCATCGCTGTCCGATCGGCTGCGCGCCAGGAGACAGGGAGCCGAAGTCCTCCTCGGCGTTCGAGTCCCGGAGGAGGGCTTCATCCACATCGAAGAGCTCCGCGATCAATGGGACTCGGGTCTCGACGGCGTTCCTGGTCGCGACCCGAGTGCCTGGGGCGATCGGCGTGCGTCGACCGCTTTCCGCAGACACTTTCCACAGGCGCGGCATCGGCCTTCTGCCGGATCACGTCATGGTCAGCTGGTGGTGGGCGGTGCCGTGCCACTCCGTCAGCAGCACGGTGGCGTCGTCCTGCAGGCGGCCGTCGTGGTAGTCGAGCACGCTGTGGATCAGGCGGCGCAGCGTTTCGGGCACCGGCAGGCCGTCGGCGGTGTGGCGGATGATGAAGTCGACGAACCGGTTCAGGCCGAACTCCCTGCCCTGGGCGCTGCGGGCCTCGGTGATGCCGTCGGTGTACAGCAGCACCCGATCGCCCGGCTGCAGCTGTTCGCGGCACAGCGTGACCGGCAGTCCCAGGGCTAGGCCCATCGGGTGAGCGGGCGGGCAGGCCAGGGAGGTGGTCCAGCGGCCGCCGCGGATCACCACCGGCGGATGATGGCCCCGGTTGACCCAGGTCAGCACGCCGGTGGTGGTATCCAGGTCGGCCAGGATCGCGGTGACGTAGCGGGTGGAGCGGCCGAACTCGCCGATCAGGGTCTCTTCGATCTTCTCGGTGTTGGTGGCCAGGTCGACGCCCTGGCGGCGGTTGTTGCGGCAGGCGGCCAGCGCCAGGCTGGCGGTCAGCCCGGCCGAGACATCGTGGCCCATCGCGTCGAAGATTCCCAGATGCGCCACATCGCCGGCGATGGCGTAGTCGAAGGCGTCGCCGCCGACCTCGTAGGCCGGCTCCATGGCGGCGCTGATGACCATCCCGGTGTTGGCGAAGGTCAGCGGCGGCATCAGTGTCCACTGCATCTCGGCGGCCACGTGCATCGGCCGGGTGCGTGTCAGCCGGGCGTAGGAGTCGCTGTGGGAGCGTTTGCTGACCATCAGCAGCGCCACCAGCGACGCCAGCGCCCGCATGTCCTCCACCTGCGCCTCACCGGCGTCCGCCGGGGCGTTGACGCGCAGCATCCCCATCCGTTCGGTGCCGTCCAGTATCGGCACCCACCAATGCGCGGCCCGTCCCGGCGAGGCGGCCCGCACGAGCACCCGTGTCTCCTGAAAGCCGCGCCCGGCCAGCGTCGTGTCGATCCGCAACTCCGCGGGCTCGCCACCGGCGTCCTCACCGGCGTCCTTGCCGTGGCCGGTCAGCAGCCGCAGCACCTGCTGCTGCAGATCGGCCACATAGATCAGCACCTCACCCAGACCGGCGTGCGCGGCGTGCTCACCGACCAGGGCGGGCACCTGCTCCAGGGCGGCGAGGTGGCTGGCGGCCAGCAGCCCGGCCAGCATTCGTGTCGTACCACACTGGGCGCTCATCGCGGCGTTTTTCCCTGCATGTGACCACCTGTATCCCTCCGCCGCCTTTCAGCGCCGACCATCAGTCTTCACCCCAGCCCAGAGCCCAAACGAAAATCCCCCGTACTTCGCGAACTCCTTTACCCGTCCACAGGGCGCGGGTGAGCCGCTCCGGCATGGCCCGGCGAGTCTTCCATCTTTTTTCAGCCGGGGGACCCGCTGCGGTCGGGATCACCGTCCGCGGGCGGGTCGTCCACCTCCGTCAGCACCTGGTGCAGGCTGTCGCGGATCTGCAGCACCCGGTCCAAGCCGGTCAACGCCAGGATGCGGCGTAGTGAGGGCGGCGGGGCGGCCAGCAGCAAGTTCACGCCCCGCTCCCGGCACTGGTGAAAGACGGTGATGATCCGGCTCAGGCCCGAGGAGTCGCAGAACGTCATCGGGCTCAGATCCAGCACCAGGTGACCACCGGCCAGGAAGTCCCACAGCCGCGCGACCGTGGCGTCCAGCACCGATGCGGTGTGGTAGTCCAGCGGGCCGTGCACATGCACCACCGCCCACCGGCCGGGTTCACCGTACTCGACCGGAAAGACCACCTCGTCGGTCCCCTCCGCCCGCCTGGACCGCCCCGCCTGGCCGGCTTGATCCCCATGCTGCGTCATGAGTTCCTTCCCCCGGAACGCTGTCACCGACACTGTCTGTGGCGCTGTGACCACGCTAGGACAATTAGCTATGAAATACGCATTTCCCTCGCTGATCTGGCAAGGCGGGCGGTCCGGCATGGTCACCGGAGGGCCGCATCCCCTCCCGTGTGCGCGCAAGGGTGTCGCGAAAGTCGCACGACCCCGCGCATCGAGAGATCGTTGCGAACACGGGAAGGCCTCCTGGAGCGGCTGTCACCGGGCCCGCACGGAGATCGGCGCGTCAGGGTGGCCAGCCCGCGACGGTCAGGGAAGCGGTGATGTGGTGAAGGACCGGGCCAGTCCGGTCAGGTCCAGGACACGGTGCAGAAGGCCGCGGACGCCCGACAGTTCCATGGTGGCGCCCGCGAGGGTGAGACTGTCTTGAGCACCCAGCAGCGCTCTGAGTCCGCTGGAGTCGCAGAAGGTCAAGTCGGTGGTGTCGATGACGAGGTGGCGGCGGCCGGTGTCGAGCACGGTGTCGACGGGCAGCCGCAGCAGCGGGGCGGAGATGCCGTCGAGCTCACCGCCCAGGACCAGGACACTGTGGCAGGAATGGTGGACCAGGCGTATGGAAAGTGCGGTCATGTGAAGACCCGATCCGCGGTGCGAAGAAGTCGCCGCAGGCACGCAAGCCGCATGACAGGCGAGTCACCGCTCTTCCCACCCTACGCGCGATCACGACTCGAGCCCCCACTCGGGGCGGGCGCTTCCGGACCCGCCCCGGTCGCGACCTGGCCGGCACCGGCCGCAGGCGGCCGGAAGACCACCGATCAGGGGAATCGCGTCGTGGCGTATCGGCGAGACCGGTGCGGTCATCTCCCGGAGGGACGGGTGAGGGTGAGGACGAACCCGCTCGCCGGGCGGGCTGGGATTCGACGCAGGGAGATGCCGAGGTCCTGGTCGGGGACGTCGTAGCGCAACCGGGCCAGCCGGGTGGTCAGGGCCTGCAGGAGGGCGACGGTGATGGGCTCGCCGGGGCAGCGGTGGCCGGTGCGCGGATCGCCGCCACCTTGGGGGATGAGGTCGAAGGCGCCGATCTGCCGGCCGTCGAACCGCTGCGGGTCGAAGGCGTAGGGCTTCTTCCACAGCAGCGGGTCGTGGTTCTGGCCGTAGATGTCGAGCAACACCAGCGAACCGGCGCCGATCCGCTGTCCTTGCCAGGACAGGTCCCTGACGGCCCTGCCGCCGACGAAGGGGGCGAACGGGTAGAAGCGGCGGACCTCCTGGGCGAACATCTCGGCGAAGGACCCCTCACCGTCACCATCGCGCAGGGGAGCCCGGTACTCGGGCCAGCGGTGCAGGGCGTGGGCCGCGAACGTCACGTACCAGGACACCGCCACGGTCGGGCGTATGACGTTGAGCAGCTCCACCGCCGCCACGCGAGGGTCGAGCAGCTCGCCGTCGGAGCCACGGTGGTGGGCGACCACGTCGGCCGCTGAGCCTGCCGGTACCGAGAGGGCGCCGTGGCGCACGTTCCGTACGACAGCGGCCAGCCATGCCTCGCGGCGCCTTCTGGCCGCGCGGGCCCGCCAGTGCCGTGGCCCGGCGGTGGCGAAGCCGTCGACCAGGGCGAGGAGGTCGGTGGCCGCGGTCTCCACGTCGGTGTCGTCCAGCGGGACGCCGGTCCATCGGCAGACGCCGCGGGTCAACACCTTGGCGACCTCGTCGAAGAGCACGACGCGGCGCCCGTCGGCCCACGAGGCCACCGTCTCGTCCCAGGCGGTCATGGTGTGGCCGGTCAGGGCGGCGATGCCCTCGTCGGTCATCAGCGTCATGAACATCGCCTTGCGCAGGCGGTGTTCGGCGCTGTCGAGGGTGTGCACGGCACCGTGGCCGACCAGGGTGCTCTTGACCATCTCCGGCAGCGCGGTGCCGCGCCGGAGGTGGTCCTCATCGTAGAAGAACCGCGCGGCCTCCGGCCCGCACAGGCCCACCGCGCGCCGGCCCATCAGCCGGGTGCGGACCACGCCACCGGGCGTGCGGCGCCGCAGGTTCGGCAACCAGCCATAGCCTTCGAGCAGCAAGGACAGCGTGTCATCGAATTCAGGCATACGACTGCGCCTGCCCTTCCTCCCCGCGAGAAAACGCGGGTGCGACCATGGGCGCCGGTGGCCCTGAACAGTGCTGTGCCGCTCCGGCAAGCCGGGATCGCCGGCCCATGTCCACCACGACCAGGGCACGGACCAGTCACATGATCGGCCGGACGAGTCCGGCGTCCCGCACCCACGGCCGCAGCTTCTCCGGATTGCGGACCGCCCAGATCCGGGTGACGCGGCCGTCGGCGACGTCGAACGAGGCTACGGTCATGACGACGCCGGTGTGCCGGGCCACCAGGCCCGGCACACCGTTGACCGACCGCTCCAGGAGTTCGAGCCCCGGAGCCATGTCGGCGATGGCGACCATGTACCGGGCGATGCGCGCACCGCCTTCGATCGGGCGCAGGACGGTACCGACCATGCCGCCGCCGTCGGCGGTCATCACGGCGGCCGGGTCGAGGAGGTCGACGAGGGCCGCGATGTCCTTGCTCTCCCATGCCTCTTTGACATGCCGCACCGCTTCGACATGCCGCACCGCGTCGGCCTGCTCGGCCGCCGCCACCGGGGCCCGCGCGACGCGCACCCGCCGCCGGGCGGAGGCCGCGAGCTGCTTGCAGGCCGCGGGGGTCCGGCCGAGGATGCCGGCGATCTCGGCAAAGGGGTACCGGAAGACGTCGTGCAGGACGAACGCCACCCGCTCGGCGGGTGTCATCGACTCCAGGACGACGAGGAAGGCCATGGTCACCGATTCGTCCAGGACCATCTGGTCGGCGGGGTCGGTGCCATGGCCGTGGTCCCACTCGGTGTGGTCGGGCAGCGGATCGGGCAACCACGCGCCGACATAGCGTTCGCGCCGGGCCCGCGCCGAGCCGAGCACGTCCAGGCAGATGCGGCCGGTCACCGTCGTCAGCCAGGCGCCGGGGGACACGATCTCGTCCTGCCGACTCCGTGGCAGCGCGTACCAGCGCGCGTAGGCCTCCTGTACGGCGTCCTCGGACTCGGCCAGTGAACCGAGCAACCGGTAGGCGACATTGATCAGTTGGCGTCGCTCACCGGCCATCGCGTCGGCGCTCGTCCCAGCCGCCCCCATGCTCCCGACCGCCTCCTCGCCTTACCTTTCGCAGGCCCGCGTCGTCGGGCTGGTGAGACCTTATCGACCTACTGCCCCCGGGCGGGAAAGGGGACCATGGCATGGCGACCCACGCGACGGCACAGCGCCGCTTCTCGTTTCTGCAGATCGCGATCACCCTGCAGACCCTGACCATCTTCCTTCAAGCGGTCTCCGCCGGACTGCTGCTGACCTCGTCCTACGGAGAGACGCTGCACAGCGTCGGAGCCCGCGTGATGTACGGGGCGGCGGTGCTGTATGTGCTCGCGGCGGTGCTGGCGTGGAAGCCGGGCGGCGGCTCGCCCCGGCCCGTCTGGCACGCGTCCGGCTTCCTTGTCCTCGCCTCGGTCCAGGTCGTGCTCGGCATCGCGCACATACCGTTGGTCCATCTCCCCCTGGGCGTCCTGATGTTCGGACTGAGCGTGCTGGCGCTGGCGCGGCGCTGAAGTCCGGTACGGGGGCATACAGGGATCAGCTGGGGCCTGCCCGGCGGATCAGGCCGCGACCGCGGCGGTCTCCGCCTGGCGGCTCCGCGGTTCCCTCTGCCCGGCTGCCGCCAATCGCCGGCCTGCCATCGGGTGAATAAAACGGTTGCGGCTCGACAAGTGATCACATAGCTTGCGTTCGGCACCGTCGAATCCGTCGTGAGGACACCCGCGTGACCCCGCCCGCTATCTCCGCCTGACACCTTTCCACAGCGCTCCGTCACCGACTCCGTCGGTACTACCGGGCTGTCCCGTTCCTGCGTGCCGCAACTGACGGCTCTGCCGGGACACCCCGGCTCTTCAGCGTTTCAGGCCGTGTGACCACGGCCTTCGTCAGGTTCGAGAGAGATCGTGTCCTCACAACCCCATAGAGATCATTCCGTGCTGTCCTGGACCGTACGGCGGACCCGCCTGCCCCTGCTGCACTTGCACTGCCTGGAGTGCCGCGCGGCGGTGGCCACCACCGCGGAGGGCAAGTTCCGGGTGAACGCCAACGGCAAGCTTCTCGACGTGTGGCTTCTCGTCCGCTGCGTCTCCTGCGATCAGAGCTCGAAGATCACCGTACGCGAGCGAGTCCCGGTCCGCTCCATTGATCCCGGCCAGCTCCACGCGTTCGAAACCAACGATCCGGCGCTCGTCATCCAGACGCTCCTGGACCCGTTGATCGCCCGGCGCAACCGGTTCAGCCTCGACTGGAAGGACGCATGGCGTCTGCATACGTCACCACCGCATCCGCAGGCGGACCCGAGCTGGCCGATCCGGGTGGAGGTCGGGTTCGCCGACCCCGTGCCCATCCGCCCGGAGCGGCTGATCGCCCACGGCCTCGGCATCAGCCGGAGCGAAGTCGAACGCCGGATCAAGTCCGATGTCCGCCTCAACCGCACCACGACCACGGACTTCGCTTTTGTCGTCCTGCCCGCCGCTCAGGACGGGAGCAGGCCGGTGTAACCGTTCAGATCTCGCGCTGAATCCCTGTCGGCCGGTCGTGGCCGACCCGTCCGTCATCGTCCGCGATCTGTTTCCCGCGAGTCGGCGAAGCAGATCGCGGGCCGTCGGCGCGCTCGTGGTCTTGCACCGATCCGAAACTCGTACATGACGGCCGCAAGGGCGAACTGCGTCACCAGTACCAGACCGGAATGGAGGATCAGCTCGGCGCGCTCGGACCGGTCCTCAACCGCGTCATGCTGTGGAACGCCCTCTACCTGAAGTCTGCTCTACGGCAGCTGCGTGGCCAGGGCTACCCGGCGCCGGACGAGGACGATCGTGTTCGGCTAGGGTGGAGGTATGTTTTGACGCCTGCCCGGAAGTCGGGCACCCCCGTGACCTCCTTCGTATCCCGAACAATACGGAACCCACGAAGGAGATACCTGATATGAGCCCGTCGATCCCCGTCGACGTCCCCGGCGCGTTCGCCGCGTCGTACGGCGAGAACAACGCGTCCGGCCGTGCCTGGATCGCCGAGTTGCCCCGCCTGGCCGCGGACTTCCTGGACCGCTGGACGCTGCGGCCGGACGGCCCCGCGGACCACGGCATGGCCTCGCTCGTGCTGCCGGTGATCCGCGCGGATGGTGCGCCCGCGGTGCTGAAGTTCCAGCAAGCAAGCGAGGACAACGCCGGCGCCGTGCTCGGTCTGCGGGCATGGAACGGCAACGGCGTGGTGCGCCTGCTCGACCACGACCCGGACACCGGCACCATGTTGCTGGAACGGCTGGAAGCAGCCCGGCCGCTGTCATCGGTGGCCGACGACGATGCCGCCATGCGGATCCTCGCCGAGCTGATGGCGCGCCTGGTCGCGGTGCCCGCCCCACCCGGTCTGCGGCGCCTGGCCGACGTCGCCGCCGCCATGCTGGACCAGGTTCCCCGCGCTGTACCGGCGTTGCGCGACCCGGCGGAGCAGCGGCTGGTAGGCACCTGCGCGTCCGCCGTGGCCGAATTGATCAGCGAATCCGGGGACCGGCTGCTCCACTGGGACCTGCACTACGACAACATCCTCGCCGGGCAACGGGAACCCTGGCTGGCCATCGACCCCGAACCGCTGGCCGGCGACCCCGGGTTCGACCTGTGGCCGGCGCTGGACAGCCGGTGGGAGGAGGCGGTGGTGGCGACCGGCGACGTGCCCCGCACGGTCCTCCGCCGCTTCGACCTCCTTACCGAGGTGCTCGGCCTGGACCGGCAGCGGGCGGCCGGGTGGACGCTCGGCCGCATCCTGCAGAACGCATTGTGGGACGTCGAGGACGGCAAGACCACGCTGGAACCGGCCCAGGTCGCCCTTGGCGTCACTCTGCTCCGCCGCTACGCATCCACTCGGTAGCGCGCCTGGTCACCGGTGCCCCCTCCCTCGCGGGATAAGTCGCCCCGACATCGGCGCGTCCGCCGCCGAACGGAAGCACGTAGGCTGGCGGGATGATCTACGTCAAGACGCCCCTCACCCGTGAGATCCGCGAAGCCGTGGCACTGACCTGGGGTGTCACGGGAGAGGGGGAGCGGTTGCACGGCGGAGAGGAATCCGCCGCCTACCGCCTCGACGGGCACGTCATCCGCGTCGGCCCGGCGTGGCGCGCCGCCGCCGAGTCGGAGTGGTGCCACGCGATCGCCCGCCACGCCGCCGCCGGTCTCCCCGAGGCCGTCGCCCCGCTGCCGGCGGCCGAAGGGACGACGGTCATCGTCGTGGGCGGCCGCCCGATCTCCTGCTGGCCGTATGTCGAGGGCGCCTGGCCGGACTCCGACATCCCGGCCCAGCGCGAGGCCGGGGCCCGTCTGCTGGCCAGGCTTCACAGGGCCCTGGCCGACTTCCGCCCCGGCCCGCGCCCGGTGCCCGCCTTCCAGGAGTCCGGCCTGTACGGCGATCCGCCCCAGGACGCCGCCGAGCTGGACGACCCCGACCTGGACCGCTGGCTGGCCGCCTTCCACGCCGAGTACCCCACGCGTCACCCCCTGCACGGCGACTACTACACCGGCAACACACTGGCCAGGGACGGCCGGATAGTGGCGGTTCTCGATTGGGACGAGACCTTCGTCGGCGCCCCTGAGCTGGAGCTGGCCGCCGCCGCCCTGGAATGGGGCGACGACCTGGCCGGGCCGAGCGAGGAGTTCGTGGCTGCCTACCACGAGGCGGGCGGCACGGCAGCCCGCCTGGACGAGGAGTCGCTCGCCCAGCTCGTCAGGCACAAGCTCCGCAGGGAGCACGCCTACTTTCACAAGGCCGTCCGCTCGGGGGTGACGCACGACGAGGCGGACGTCGAGTACCACCGCTCCCGGATGGAGCTGTTCCACCGGCTGCGCCCCTGACAGCGGCCGGCAGAGAACCGGGAGCCCTCAGGGATCGTCATCGGCATGACGAACGTACTGATCGTCGGCTCCGGGCTGACAAGGACTGCCGTCGGCCGGCGCGCCGGCCTGTATTCAGCGGTAGCCGGTCAGGCCGTCCGCCAGTTCTTCTTCGCCGCCGTCCCGGCGCGCGGACAGAGCCTGCTGCGAGGCGAAGGCGGCTCGGGTGTCATGGCGTGCCATGGGACCACCCACCTCCGTCGGGGCACCGCCGCCCCCGGAGGCCGGAGGCGGCGGTGGTTGGATCCGTCTACTGGTGGCCGGTGGTGGAACGGGCGTGCTCACCCACCTGCTGAGCCTGCTCCCGGGCGTGGTCGCCCGTTCTGTGTGCGGCCTCCGTGGCTGTCTCCTTGACCTGCTGGGCGGCCTGTTGAGCCGCCTCCTTGGCCTCCTGGCCGAGGGCTTGGACCGACTCCTGCACCACCTGCTTGACCGGCTGGATCACGCCGTCGGCCTGCTCCATGAGCTGCCCCGCGGCGCGCTCCTCGGCCTCCGTCCGGGGAATGAGGGCGGCCGCCAGCAATCCGGCGCCGAAAGCGATCACCCCGGCCGCCAGCGGGTTGCCCTGCGCGCTGCGCATCGCCTGCTGCGGCGCGTTCTGGACCGCCTCGGCGGCCTGCTGGGCGCCGTGCTTGACGGTGTCGGCGGTGTCGGAGGCGACCCCGCGGACGGTGTCGGCGGTGCCGGAGGCCGTGTCACGCACGCTGTCCACGGCGTATGACGCCTGCCGGCCGACCGTGTGGGCGGCGTGGGACGGAGTCCCCATCACCCGCTCGCGTACCGACCGCAGGCGCCGGCGCACGCTGTCGGTACGGCGCTGTGCGATCCGCACCGGGCTGGTGCGGTCGGCGAGACGCTCCACGTCCGCGGCCAGCTCGGCCCGGGTGGCGTTGATCTCGGCCCTTATTTCGTCAGGTCCCGCGCCCATCGCGCATCCTCCTTGAGCGTTTCAACGGTACGTTCCGGCTTGGGGGAGACCTGGCGCAGCCGGGCACGCCCGGTCACGTACAGGACCGCGCCGGCCACCGCCCAGATGACGGCGACGATGAGCGCGGCCCAGCCCAGGTCCATGACGTTTCCCAGGCCGAACATGACGGCCAGCGTCACCAGGACGGCGACCATGTATCCGGCGAATCCCGCGCCGCCGAGCAGGCCGGCGGCCTTGCCCGCCCTGCCCGCCTCCTCGCGGATCTCGGCCTTGGCCAGCAGCAGTTCCTGGCGGACCAGTTTGGACAGGTCTTCGCCGACCTCTCCGACCAGCTCTCCCAGCGACGGCTCCCGTGCCCCTGGGACGGGGTGGGTCATCGGATCTCACCACCCGGGTTCCTCGGCGTGGGCGTCGTGGTGCCCAGGCCTCCGAATCCCTCCTGCGGTGTGATCGGCTCGGTGCGGTACGGCTCGACCGGCGGCTGCGTCGGCGGCTGGGCCGCCGGGACCGGTGCGGGCCGTGCCGAGACCGGCGGCTGGACCGGAGCCGGCGGCATGGCGGCGGCCGGAGCGGTGCTGTGGGCGCCCGAGCCGTACGGGCCGGCGGCCCCCGTGCCGGGAGAGCTCGCCGAGCCGCTGTTCCCCGACACCTTGGCGATCCTGCCGATGAGGAAGCCCGCCGCGGCCGCCCCGACGAGGAACGCTCCAGGACGACGGCGCGCGAAGCTCTGGACCTCCTGGGCGACCCCGGTCAGGCCGTGCTGGTCCAGGTAGTCGGCCGCTCGCCGTCCTTGGTCGGCGACCTGCTGCACCACCCCGGAGACCGGCGAGTCGGGCTTGGCGACCTCGGTCATCGAGGCCAGGTCGTCGGCCCACTGGCGGATTCCCTGAGCCGCGCGCCGGCTCTGGTGCTGCGCCTGGTCACCGACCCGGTCCCGTAGCTGATCGACCACCTGGCGAGCCTGCTGCCTGGCCTCCCCGGCCACTACCTGCGTCTGTCCCTTGGCGGTATCGGCCACTTCCCCGACGGCGGATCTGGCGTGCTGAGCCGTGCTCTGGAATTCCTGGCTCCGGCCTGCGCGCTCCCCCGCCTCGGTGGAATACTCACTCATCGATGCCCTCCAAAGGTTGTGCATCTTCGACTGATGCGGCGGATTACCCTCACACCACTGCCTCATTCCGCGAAACCCCCGCGAGCTTTTTGAAAGACCCGCAGGTTCCACGGCTTTTTGGTCACTGAGCTGCGCTTGGACGGTTCGATAATTTTCTTCACCTCGGCCTGTCCGGAGAGGGCGCGCCCGGGCGCGGAGCGAGGGCCTCCGGTACCTCGCACGGAGGCCACGCGGGAACCCGCCCGAGCCCGGGCCCACCGGGATACCGGCAGGTCAGCCTGTCTCACGGGTGGTCCGGGGCCTGCTCGGACCGCGAGGCCGCTCCCCGCGGCGCGGACCGGAAGCGCCGTGCCGGTGGCGGCCGGCCTCGCTCCGGACGGCGCGCGCTTGTCTCCGCTTCCGGAACGCGCCCGTTCTCTCGGCGCGGCAGGACACCGCTGTGTGCGGCACGAGGGCGGGGTGGCCGTTTGCGCGCCGTTCGTCAGGGCACACACCCGGCCATGACCGTGCAGTCCCATTGAACGGAATCCGCACCCGGGGTTTCCCGTCCGGTTCTCGAACGACCGGGCCGGAGCCGTCAGTCCGACCCGCACGCCACGACGGACGTCGACACAGGCCCTCCCTCATTTCAAGGACTCCGAAGATCGTGTCACCGCGTACTCGACCTCTGTGGTCAGTACGCCTGGCCGAGCATGCGGGCGAAGGCGTCGGGGGTGACGATCGGGATGCCGTAGTCACGGGCTTTGCGCGCCTTGGCGGACAGGCTGTCCGGGTCGGCCGCGACCAGGAGCCTGACCTTCCTGGTGACGTAGCCGTGCGGGACGTAGCCCGCCTGGCGGGCGCGCCACTCCCAGTCGTCGCGGGGACCGTCCATCTCGCCGGTGAAGACGACCAGGTCGCCGGGGGAGAGGCGGAACCGCGTGAAATCCGGTGGCGGGCTCGCCGGGCCGCCCGCCAGCGCGCGGTCGGCCGCCTCCGGCGGCAGGCCGAGGAGGGCCGCGACGAGGGCCAGCTCGTGCCGGTCGTCCTCGGTGGCGGGGCCGCCGGCCAGGACGGTCCTCGCCAGGGCCGCGAGGTAACCGAGGTGCAGCCGTTCCGCCTCGGCCCGCCCGAGGGCGGAGGCGAGCCGGACCAGGGCGTCGGACTCGGCGACCGAGATGTGGTGGTCGAGGAGTGCCTGGTCGAGCAGGGCGAGGTAGGAGGTCGCGGCCTCGGGCCGGGGCGGCGCCGGCGGCCGGTCCGCGATCCTGGTCAGGAAGTGCGGGTCGCGCTCGGCCGCGACGCCACGCCGCACCCCGGCGGTCCCCGGGTCACCGGCCGTCGGCCAGGCGGCGTCGCGGACGGCCTCGATCAGCGGTTCCCAGGGGGCCGGCGGGCCGGCGAGCGCCAGGTAGTGGCGGAGCAGCCCGGCCGCGGCGCGGGCGTCGGCCAGGGCCTCGTGGTGGCCGTTGAGGGAGACCCCGGCCCTGGCGCAGCAGGCGGCCAGGCTCCTCGGGGCCCCGGGCAGGAACTGCGCCGACCAGGCCATCGTGCAGACCCCGGCCGTGTGGTCGAGCGGGGTGTCGAGGCCCAGGCGGCCGAACTCGTGGGAGAGGAAGCCCGCGTCGAAGGGGAGGTTGTGGGCGGCCAGCACCCTGCCGTCGAGCCGCTCGGCGACCGCGCCCGCGATCTCCCCGAAGGCCGGGGCGTGCCGGATGTCGGCCGCGGTGATGCCGTGGATGTGCTGGGGGCCGAGATCGCGCCCGGGGTTGACCAGGGTCGCCCACTCCCCGGTGACCTCGCCCGCGGGATCCAGGTGCACGATCCCGATCTCGATCACCCGGTCGTTCCACGACGGCCGCAGACCGGTCGTCTCGAGGTCGATGACCGCGTATCCGCGCGGCCGGCCCCTCCCGGGCATCGCCCTCCTTCGGAATGGAGCCGCCCCGGGACGGAGGTCGTGTCACGGCGCGCGCCGGCGCTCCGCTGTCCAGGGTGGCCGGCGAAGGTCCGGGCGAGAGTTCTCTCCCGGGCGTGAGCGTACCCGGGCGAACGGGGAGTGCGCCGCCCGCTGGTCGGTGCCCAGCCGGGCGGCGACGTGGTCCGGATCAGGCGGGACGCCCGAACCGGACGCGCTCAGCCGCCGCTCTTGCGGCGGAAGGAACGCTTGCCCCCGACCGGGCCGTGGGCGCCGTGGATCTTCGAGGCGTTCTTCCCCTTGCCCCCGGTGCTCGCCTCCGTCTGCGCGACCTTCTTGCGCTCCAGGGCCTCGCGGAACTTGCGCTTCAGCTCGTCCTCGGAACTCTCGGGTTCCGGCGTGACGTCAGACATACGGACCTCCTGATCTGGGCGGGCAGTCCAACTCCGGCCAACCGGATCATCATCCTCTCACGTCCTAAATAGAGAGGCGGTTGGCGGCAAATACGCAAGACTCTTATCTAAGCAGAATAGCCCTTCGGGAGCGGTTCCGAGCGAGGTCGGGAGGGGCGGTGAGACGGGAGAGCGGTGACGCGTCCCTGCTCCGCCGGCTGGACTCGGCGGCGATCCTGCGGCTCCTGCGCGGCGGGGAGGTCGTGACCCTCACCTCCTGCGCGGCGAGGAGGTTCGTGACCCTCACCGGGCTCGCCCGCGCCGCACGCGTGCCCCGGCCCGCCGCCGAGGGGACCCCGGACGTTGTCCGCCGCGCACCCCTGAGACTCCACGGGCGCGGCCCCCGCGTCCGCGGCCGGACACGGGGGCCTATTTATCCAAAGGGTTTACATAAACCCGGTCAGACCTGCCCGGCGGCGAAGTACGCGGCCAGCTCGGGGGAGACGGGAGGGACCTGCCGGGGCGTCGAGCCGTCCCGCAGGGACTCGGTGGCGTGGACCCCGGCCGCGATGCTGTCACGCGCGGCCACGGGGGAGGTGTCGGTCATGCCTCCCTCGACGGCGAACCGGACGAACTCGCTGACCAGCCCCTCGTCCGCGCCGCCGTGGCCGCTCACGCCCGCCGTGATCGGCACCTGGAGGTCGCCCTCGGGGTCGTAGCCGCGCCGCCCGCCGTTCCAGACCCGGATGACGGCCTTCTCCCCGTGGTCGCCGAAGTTCTCCAGGCGGCCGGCCGTACCGATGACGGTGTAGTTGCGCCAGTAGTCGGGGGTGAAGTGGCACTGCTCGTAGCTGGCGTAGACGCCGTTCTCCAGGCGCATCTGCATCATGGAGAGGTCCTCGACGTCCACCACCGGGTTGAGGCCGCGCTGGGCGAGGGGCGGCCAGTTGGCCTCCGGGCTGAACCAGTCCTGTGGGAGCCCCTCGGAACGGTCGGTGACCTGCCCGTAGACCGTCAGGCCGCCCATGCCGGTGACCAGGGCGGTCCTGGACCCGGCCAGCCAGTGGATGACGTCGATGTCGTGGGCGCCCTTCTGTAGCAGCAGGCCGGTGGTGTTACGCCGGTCGGCGTGCCAGTCCTTGAAGTAGTAGTCGCCGCCGTGCCCGACGAAGTGGCGGCACCACACGGCTCTGACCTCGCCGATCGCGCCATCGGTGATCAGCTGCCGCATGGCGCGGACGACCGGCATGTGCCGCATGTTGTGTCCCACGTACAGCCGGGCGCGGTGCTCGTGGGCGGTGCGCAGGATCAGGTCGCAGTCCTCGACCGTGATCGCCAGCGGCTTCTCCACCAGGGTCGCCCTACCCGCCCTCAGCGCCGCGACGGCCAGATCCACATGGGTGTGGTCGGGTGTGAGGATCATCACCGCGTCCACGTCGCCGTTCAGCAGCGTGTCGAAATCGGCGGCCAACCGCAGCTCGGGGCCTATTTCGGCGCGGGCCTGCCGCTGCGCCGCGGGGTCGGGGTCGTACAGCGCCACCACCCGGCTGCCGTTCCCGGGCCGGTGCGCCTCACGAGCCAGTGACCTCCTCAGGCCGTATCCCGCCACTCCGATGCGGAGGTCGTTCCTCACTGTCGCTCCTGTTCGCCATGGGGCTGCTCGCTCACGCTCCAATTATCCTAGTTATTTTCATAAATAAGCGCCAGTCTCCGTGCGTACTCGTACAGGTTCGCCGGACAAGGGGTGAGTTGACCGGGAGGTGGCGGGCGCCTGCCTGTGCCGGCGCGCTCGTGACGGGGGCCGCGGGATGATCCGCCTCCGGCGGCGGCGACGAGTGATCCAGGGGATCGTCGTCGCCGGATCCGGGTGACGTCTCAGTGCAGGCCCAGGGCCATCAGCAGGAGTAGTCCGGCGATGTGGCCGATCACCACGAACACGATGACGAAGATGAAGATGAACTTCGCCGGTCCGTGCTCGAAGTGCTTGCCCTCCGCGAGTGCCGGACGCCGGGCCTCTCGCTCGGCGATCCGCTCCTCGATCGGCTTGCGGTTGAACATGGGCCTCCTTTTGGCCGACCTATGCTTGGGGTCACAATAGTTTGTGCACCAATTATCGTACTATGTCGGTAGGAGGTGTGCGTGAGCGAGATGACCGATGCGCTTCATCTGGAGCGGCAAGTGTGCTTTGCCCTGGCAGTCGCCTCGCGCAGCGTCATCGGGGTCTACCGGCCGCTGCTGCAACCCATGGGGCTCACCCACCCGCAGTATCTGGTGATGCTCGCGCTCTGGCAGCACGCGCCCCTGTCTGTGAAGGAGCTGAGCAAGCTACTGCAACTCGACCCCGGTACGCTGTCCCCGCTCCTCAAACGTCTTGAGGCGATCGGCTACGTCCGGCGGCGGCGCGGCAGCCGGGACGAACGCGTCCTGGAGGTCACGCTCACTCCGGAGGGCCGGGAGCTGAGGAGCGAAGCTGAGAGGATTCCGCCGTCCGTCGTCGAACGCCTGGGTATGGGACTGGAAGAGCTGCAGGAGCTCCACGAGTCGCTGACCAGGGTGATCGCCGCGGCGAACGGCGCGCATCCCTGACCCACACGGAGAGGACAGGAAAGGCTCATGGCTGGAAGCCACGGAGGAAGCCCCAAGTCTTGGCTTGCGGTGATCATCATTCTGATCGGGTTCACCGTCGGCGGTGTGGCCCTGTGCCTCGGTCCCAACTGGATGCTGTTCTGGGTGGGGGCCGGGATCGTCGCCGTCGGCGGTGTGGTCGCCCTGCTGGTCGACATCTTCTCCGACGTGATCATCGACGCGCCCCGGGCGCCGCTGGACCACACCAGCTGATCACATCTCCCGCAGGGCTTCCTCGACGGAGGGGGAGAGCTCGAAGGCGGAGCGCAGACCGGTGATGGTCAGGATCCGCTCCAGGGTGCCGTGAACGCCGACGAGGACCAGGCGGGTGCCCAGGGTGCGGCTCTGCCGGAGGCTCACGATCAGTTCCGCGACGCCGGTGGAGTCGCAGAAGGTGAGCGCCGTGACGTCGATGACGACTGTGGGAGGGGCCTCGGCCTCCCAGACCTTGGTCATCTCGTCGCGGAAGACGGGCGCGTTGCCGTAGTCGAGCTCCCCGCTTGCCTGGACGACGCACGCCGTCTCGTGCAGGCTCGTCGAAACCGTGAAAAAGACCATGCCTCACTCCTCCGCCCGCGGGTCGCAGGGCGGGCTGCCTCTGTCCTACCAGGTCTGCGGCCCCGCTGACGCATCGGAACTCAAACGATTCGATAGAGCAGCTCGGGCCGCCCGACCCCGCCGTACTGCGGGACCCGGCGCACGACGCCGCTGTCTGTCAAGTGTTCCAGGTAGCGGCGGGCGGTCACCCGCGAGATGCCGATCGCGGTGCCGGCCGCCTGCGCCGACACGCCTTGGGGAGCCTTGCGCAGCTCGGCCAGTACGGCGTCGAGGGTGACCGAGGCCATCCCCTTCGGCAGCGGGCTGTGCCCCGGGCCCCGCAGGGCGGCCAGCGCGCGGTCCACCTCGTTCTGGCCGCCTACCTCGCCCGCGCCCTCCACCGACGACCGGAACCGCGCGTAGCGCGTGAGCTTCTCGCTGAGCGAGGCGAACGTGAAGGGCTTGAGCAGGTACTGCGCCACGCCGACGGAGACCGCGGACCGGACCACCGACAGGTCGCGCGCCGAGGTGACCGCGATGACGTCGGACAGGACGCCCGCCGCCCGCAGGGCCCGGCACACCTCCAGCCCGTGCATGTCGGGCAGGTAGAGGTCGAGCAGGATCAGGTCCACCGGGCGCCGCCGTACGAAACGCAGCGCCTCCCCGCCGGACCTGGCCACCCCCTCCACCCGGAAACCGGGCACCCGTTCCACATAGAGGCGGTTCGCCTCGGCGGTGATCTCCTCGTCCTCCACGACCAGTACCGAGATCATGGGACCTCCCTCCCCAGCAGCGGCAGCCGTACGGTGAACACCGCTCCCTGGCCGCCGCCGACATCGATCGTGCCGCCCAGGCGGCGCACCGCCTGCCCCACCATGGCCAGCCCGAGCCCGCGGCCGTCACCCTTGGTGGTCCAGCCCGGCCGGAAGGCCTCCCGCGCGGTGACGGCGTCCATCCCCGGGCCGCTGTCGGCCACGCCGAGCAGGAAGGTCGTCTCGTCGGCGCGCAGGCGGACGTCCACCCGCGCGGGCGGGACGCCCGACATGGCCGCCTCGACCGCGTTGTCTATCAGGTTGCCGAGGATCGTCACCAGGTCCCGCTCGTCCAGGCCGATGTCGTCGAGCTCGGTGTCGGGGCTGATCACCAGCTCCACGCCGCGCTCGGCCGCCTCCGCGCTCTTGCCCAGCAGCAGCGCCGCGAGCACCGGCTCACGCACCGCGCCCACCACCCGGTCGGTGAGCTGCTGCGCCGCCCTCAGCTCGGCGGTCGCGAAGGCCACCGCCTGCTCGGCGCGGCCCAGCTCGACCAGGGTGACGACGGTGTGCAGCCGGTTGGCCGACTCGTGCGCGGCGGCGCGCAGGGAGTCGGCGAAGCCGCGTTCGGCGTCGAGCTGCCCGGTCAGGGACTGCAGCTCGGTATGGTCGCGCAGGGTGACCACCGTGCCGAGCGAGCGGTTGCCGGAGCGGACCACGGCGACGTTCACCACGAGCGTCCGCTCGCCGGTCAGGTGGATCTCGTCGGTCCGGTTCTCCCCGGCCACCAGCAGCTCGGTGAGGGAGGCGGGCAGGCCCAGCTCGGTGACGTGCCGCCCGTCCGCCTCGCCACGCAGGCCGAGGAGCTCCCGGGCGCCGTCGTTGCACAGCGTCAGCCCGCCCGCGTCGTCGACCAGCAGCAGCCCCTCCCGTACGGCGTGCAGGATCGCGTCGTGGTACCCGTACATCCGGCTGAGCTCGGCGGGGCCCATCCCGCGGGTCTGGCGGCGCAGCCGGCTGCCGACCAGACAGGTGCCCGCGCCGCCGGTGGACAGGCCGAGCAGGCCGATGAACACCGCGCCGGTGATCTGCCCGCGGAGCCTGACGCCGATCCTCTCGACCGTGATGCCCGCGCTGACCAGGGCCCGGACCTTCCCGTCGGCGTCGCGCACCGGGGCGACGGCGCGCACCGAGGAGCCGAGGGTGCCGGTGTAGGTCTCGGTGAAGGTCCGGCCCTCCAGGGCGGGCGCGGTGGTGCCGAGGAACCGGCGGCCGATCTGGGCCGGGTTGGGATGGGTGTAGCGGAGCCCGCCGGTGCTCATGATCGTGACGAAGTCCACCCCGGTCTCCCGCCGGACCCGTTCGGCGTACGGCTGGAGCGCGGCGGAGTCGCCGAGGGAGGCCAGGACCGAGGGGGAGTCGGCCACGCTGACGGTCACCGCCCTGGCCTTCCCTGCCGCCTCCTCCACGAGCAGGTCGCGGGCCTGGAGGAAGGCCAGGGCCGCGCCTCCCGTCACGGTGACCCCGACGACGACGATCTGCAACGCCAGCATCTGCCGGGCCAGGCTCCAGCGGCGCACCCGTCCCGGCAGCTCCCTCATGTCCACGACCAAAATGTACGCAATGGTGACTTGGGTCACACCGTGGACGCATAGTCGCTCGACCAGAGTTTTCCTCTAGATCGAGAAGATCGCGAGTCCACTATGTCCCGAGATCGTACTCATTATCTTTATATAGCGGTGATCGTTGCGGTGATCGCCGGGATCACCGTCGGGCTCGTGGCCCCCGATCTCGGCAAGGAGCTGAAACCGCTGGGCACGGCCTTCGTCGCACTGATCAAGATGATGATCAGCCCGATCATCTTCTGCACCATCGTGCTCGGCGTCGGATCGGTCACCCAGGCCGCCAAGGTCGGCCGGGTCGGCGGCCTGGCGCTCGGCTACTTCCTCGTCATGTCGACCGTCGCGCTGGGCATCGGCCTGGCCGTGGGCAACCTGATCGACCCCGGCCACGGCCTCCAGCTCACCGACGAGCTCCGCAGGAGCGCCGAGGCCGAGGCGGCCAAGGGCGGCGAGAGCGACACGGTGACGTTCCTGCTCGGGATGATCCCGACCACGCTGGTGTCGGCCTTCACCGAGGGCCAGGTGCTGCAGACCCTGCTGGTGGCCCTGCTCGCCGGATTCGCCCTGCAGGCCATGGGGGCGCGGGGAGCGCCCGTCCTCGCCGGCATCGGGCACATCCAGCGGCTCGTCTTCCGCATCCTCGCCATGATCATGTGGGCCGCACCGGTCGGCGCCTTCGGTGCGATGGCGGCGGTCGTCGGCGCCACCGGCGTGGACGCGCTCACGAGCCTCGGCGTCATCATGCTCGCCTTCTACGTGACCTGCCTGGTGTTCGTGCTGGGCGTGCTGGGGCCGATGCTCTGGCTGGTCGCCCGGGTCAACCTGCTGTCCCTGCTGCGCTACCTCAGCCGGGAGTTCCTGCTCATCCTGGGAACCTCGTCCTCGGAGTCGGCCCTGCCGCGACTGATCGCCAAGATGGAGCATCTCGGCGTGAGCCGTCCCGTCGTCGGCATCACCGTGCCGACCGGCTACTCCTTCAACCTCGACGGCAGCGCCATCTACCTGACGATGGCCACCCTGTTCGTCGCGAGCGCCACCGGCGCCCCGCTCTCGCTCGGCGAGCAGGTCTCCCTGCTGGTCTTCATGATCATCGCTTCCAAGGGCGCCGCCGGGGTCACCGGGGCGGGCCTGGCCACCCTAGCCGGGGGCCTGCAGTCCCACCGTCCCGACCTGGTCGACGGCGTCGGCCTGATCGTCGGCATCGACCGCTTCATGTCCGAGGCGCGGGCGCTGACCAACTTCGCCGGCAACGCGGTCGCCACCGTCCTGGTCGGCACCTGGACCGGCGAGTTCGACCGGGAACGCGCGGCCGAGGTGCTGGCCGGCCGCGTCCCGTTCGACGAGACCACCCTGCTGGACGAGGACCCGCCCGCCCCGCCGGCCGAACGCGCCGATCCGGAGATGTCACCGGTGTAGCCGGTGCGGCCGTTCCCGCCGTGCCTGCGGGGGCGGATCCCGTGCGCACCCGGCTCGTCTCCCGCCGTCGATGAGCCGGTGCGCGTGCTTCTTGCGCGCCGTCTGCCGTTTCCCGCCGAGGGCGCCGGTGAGCGTCTTCCGCGATGCGCCCCGGGCGCGGGCGCCGGTGAGGCGCTAACGTTCAGGAGTGGACAGGATCTTCACCGTCGAGGAGGCGCGGGCACTGATGCCGGCGCTGCTGGAGCGGGCCGACGAATTCGTGAGCCTCCGCGGGGACCTCGCCGAGCTCGCGCGGGACCTCCGCGAGCACGGGGTCTCGGAGTCCGGCGGCCTGCCGGAGGCGAAGGCCTTCGAGGCGCGGCTGGGAGAGATCCTCGGCTGGTTCGAGGCGCACGGCATCGAGATCAAGGGAGTCGCGCCCCTGCTGGTGGACTTCCCCTCGGTGCTCGACGGGGTGCCCGTCCGGCTGTGCTGGCTCGAAGGGGATCGCGACCTGGCCTGGTATCACCGCGAGGACCTCGGCTTCGCCGGTCGCCGTCCCCTCCGCCGGGCGTGAGCCCTACTCGATCACCAGGGTGACCGGGACGTTGCCCCTGGTGGCGTTGGAGTAGGGGCAGACCTGGTGGGTGGCTTCCACCAGGGCGGTGCCGCTCTCGCCCCGCAACTCCTCGGGGAGCTCGACCCGCAGCGTCACGGTCAGCCCGAAGGCCTGGCCGTCGGGCACGAGGCCGACCTCGGCGGTCACCGCGACGTCGGAGACGTCGAGCTTCCTCCGCCTGCCGACGAGCTGGAGCGCGCTGGCGAAACAGGCCGCGTAGCCCGCCGCGAACAGCTGCTCGGGGTTGGTGCCCTCGCCGGAGCCGCCGAGCTCCTCCGGCGGCGCGAGCGTCACGTCGAGGCGGTTGTCCGAGGTCACCGCCCGCCCTTCGCGTCCGGAGGCGGTGGCGACGGCCGTGTACAGCGTGCTCATGGAGTCTCCTTTTTGGTTGCTGGCAACTTGATTGTGCACAACTAAATTGGTGACAGTCAAATTGGTATACTGGCCGTCGTGAAGATGCTGCTGGAGAACCAGGTCTGCTTCGACGTGCACGCCGCGTCGCGGGCGCTGGACGGTGTCTACCGCAAGGAGCTGCGCGAGCTCGGCCTGACCTACCCGCAGTACCTGGCGATGATGGTGCTCTGGGAGCGCCAGCCGGTCACGGTCAAGGAGCTCGGCGTGGCCCTGCGCCTCGACTCGGGCACGCTGTCGCCGCTGCTCAAGAGGCTGGAGGCGGCGGGGCTGGTGCGCAGGGAGCGCAGCGCCGCCGACGAGCGTTCCGTGCTGGTACGGCTCACGTCCGAGGGCGCCGGGCTGAGGCGGCGGGCCCTGGAGGTGCCGGGCAGGATCTTCGAGGCCACCGGCCTCGACCTCGCCGAGGTGATCGAGCTGCAGGGCACCCTGCGCCGCCTCACCGCCGCCCTCGACGAGGCGTCCCGGTGATCACAGGCGACGACGTCCGCCGCGTGGCCATGGCGCTGCCCCGCACGGAGGAGAGGATCGTCAGGGACCGGGTGACGTTCCGGGTGGGCAGGATCGTCTACGTCGCGCTCTCGCCCGACGAGACCTCCATGGGCTTCGCCTTCCCCAAGGAGGAGAGGGCGGCGCTCATCGCGGCCGAACCGGGGAAGTTCCACCTGCCCCGGCCCTCCGACGAGCGTTACAACTGGGTGCAGGTGTGGCTGGGCGCGATCGACGGGCCCGAGACGCGGGAGCTCGTCGAGGAGGCATGGCGGATGGTCGCGCCGAAGCGCCTGCATTCACTCCCCGGCCGACAGGCCACCTGACCGTATGACACCTGTCCGGCACCTGTGACGACCTCCGGGCCGTACCGAACGTCTCGCTGCCGCAGCAGCCGGCCGCGAAGAGCCCGGGGTCATGACGTCCCGCTGAGATATACCTCCCTTGCCAGCTTGGTCACCTGGGCGGTGGAGCGCTGCCAGGTGGTCCCGGCGGGGTGGGCGGTGAGCAGCACCATGATCCACCGCTCCTTCGGGCCGACGAGCCCGGTGGTGTGCAGCACCGGGCGCCCCAGATCGGGGACCGGGCCGGCGGCCGTGGCAGCCGCGACCTGCCCCGGAGTGGCGGCCGGCGCCGCCGCGTGCCGGGCCGGGGCGCCCGCCGCCGCGTTCGGCGTCTTCGCCGGTGCGGCCGTCACCGGGGCCGACGCGGGCGTGGGCGTCCGATCGCACCGGACCGGGGGTGTCGAGCCGTACCCCGACCAGCCCTGTTTGACCGCCCAGGGGCCGGCGACCCCGCGAGGGATGCCGAAGTACTGGTCGAAGCCGTCGGAACCGCACTGCCCGGCCTTGCGCAGGTGGCCGAGGATGAGGCCGCTGACCTTCGGATCGGCGTCGTCGAGCAGGTAGCGGTAGGTCCGGGCGATGTCCAGCGCGCTGATCGAGGTGTATCCCCAGAATCCCGGCAGGTCGGCGGGCGGGGGAGAGGTGTCGGTCAGCCGCAGCCTGCGCGCCGTGCGCTCGATGATCCTCCCTCGGCCGCCCCGGGTCCAGAAGGAGGTCGCCGCGTCGTCGTCGCTGACCCGCAGCATGACCCCGAGCAGGGCGAGGTCGCTCCTGGAGACGCTCCTGCGCGTCTCCAGGAAGTCGATGGCGATCAGGATCTTCACCACGGAGGCGGACCGGAACCTCCGGTGCGCGTTGCGGTGGGAGGCGACCCCGCCCGCCTGCCGGTCGAAGACCACGTATCCGGCGGTGACCCCGGCCGGGACGTGGGGCGCGCCGGGGACTGCGGCGGCCGCCGGGCCGGTGGCCGCCAGGAGGGGGAGGCTGGTCGCGAGGAGTGCCAGGAAACGCATCACGCGCAAATGCCTACCAGATCCCGGCGGCGGAGGCGGGCGGATCCCCGGCGGCCGGTCCTCAGCCGCCGGGGGCGGCCGCGGCGGGCAGATACCCTCCGATCACCATGCGTTCGGCGATCGACTCGTAGACGGCGGGGTCTTCCGGGGTCAGCGCGGCCAGGCCGTCGACATAGCGGTTGAACATGCAGAACGCGGCCGCGATCAGCACGGTGTCGTGGATCTCCACGTCCGTGGCCCCGGCCTTCCTCGCGGCCGTGATGTGGTCGGGGGTGACTTCGAGGCCGCCGCGCTGGACGGCTCCGGCGATGTCCAGCAGCGTCTTCATCTTCTCCGTGACGGGGGCGCCGTCCGGGTCGTCGGTGACCTGGCGGACCAGGTCCATGCCGCCGGGGAGCTGCGCGGCGGCGAACGCGGCGTGCGAGCGGGTGCAGAACCCGCAGTCGTTCAGCGAGGACACATAGGTCGCGATCAGCTCGCGTTCGCCCCGGGACAGGGAGTGCTCGCCACACAGCAGTACTTCGGCGAGCTGCGCCATGGGCAGGGCGGTCTGCGGCCGGTAGTGGAACAGCCCTCCGATTCCAGGTGCGTCGGTGGGCAGATCGATGTGCGGCATGGGCCCTCCTGTTGATCGGCTCAAACGCAGCGTGGGGGAGAGGGCCCCGTCCGGTCAATCCCCCCATAAATCCAACTAAACATGTAGGAATTTTTGGTTTTGGTGTTATCGTCGGGACATGTCGGCAGCTCCTCTCCATCTCGCCGTCGCTCTCGACGGCGCCGGATGGCATCCGGCGGCCTGGCGCGACCCCGCCGCCACTCCGAAGATCCTGTTCACCGCCGCCTATTGGGCCGGTCTCGCGGCCGAAGCCGAGCACGGCCTGCTCGACTTCGTCACCATCGAGGACACCCTGGCCCTGCAGACCACCCGCCTGGACGGCCCCGACGGCCGCACCGACCAGGTGCGCGGCCGTCTCGACGCCGTCCTCGTGGCGTCCCGGATCGCCCCGCTGACCGGACGGATCGGGCTGGTGCCCACGGCGACCACCACCCACACCGAGCCGTTCCACCTCGCCGGCGCCCTGTCCACCCTCGACTACGTCAGCGGCGGCCGGGCCGGATGGCGAGTGCAGGTCTCCGGGCGGCGCGCCGAGGCCGCCCACTTCGGCCGCCGTGACATCCCCGAACTCCGGCCGGAGCACGCCGGCGACCTGGAGACGTTCCCGGTGTTCCAGGAGCTGTTCGACGAGGCCGCCGACGCCGTCGAGGTGGTCCGCCGCCTCTGGGACAGCTGGGAGGACGACGCCGAGATCCGCGACGTGGCCACCGGCCGCTTCGTCGACCGCGACCGGCTGCACTACATCGACTTCGAAGGCCCCCGCTTCAGCGTCAGGGGCCCCTCGATCGTCCCGCGCCCGCCGCAGGGACAGCCGCTGGTCACCGCGCTGGCCCACTCCCGACTGCCGTACGAGTTCGCCGCCCGCAGCGCCGACGTCGTCTACATCACGCCGCACGACGCCGAGCAGGCGCGTGCCGTCGCGGCGGAGGTCCGCGGCCTCGGCGGCGGCGAGCTGAAGATCTTCGCCGATCTGGTCGTCTTCGTGGGAGAGGACGCCCGGGACCGCAGGGCCCGGCTCGACGAGCTCGACGGCGCCGCGTACGCCTCCGACGCCGCGATCTTCACCGGGACGCCCGGCGAGCTCGCCGACCTGCTCCTGGAATGGCGCCAGGCGGGCCTGGACGGCTTCCGGCTCCGCCCCGCCGTACTGCCGGCCGACCTGACCGCGATCACCCGGGGCCTGGTCCCGGAGCTGCAGCGGCGCGACGCCTTCCGCCGCGCCTACGGGGCAGCCACGCTCCGCGGTCACCTCGGACTGCCCCGCCCCGCCAGCCGCTACGCGGGGAGCAGACGATGAAGCAGGTCATCCTCGCCGCCCACTTCCCGGGCGTGAACAACCACACGGTCTGGAGCGATCCGGCCTCGGGCAGCCAGATCGACTTCGCCTCCTTCGCCCACCTCGCGCGGACGGCCGAGCGGGGCAGGTTCGACTTCTTCTTCCTCGCCGACGGCCAGCGGCTGCGCGAGCAGCGCGGCAGGATCCACGACCTCGACGTGGTCGGCCGCCCCGACTCGCTCACCGTGCTCTCCGCCCTCGCCGCGGTCACCACCCACCTCGGGCTGGCCGGGACGATCAACGCCACCTTCAACGAGCCCTACGAGCTCGCGCGCAAGCTCGCCAGCCTCGACCACCTGTCCGGCGGCCGGGCCGGATGGAACGTCGTCACCTCCTCCGACGCCTTCACCGGGGAGAACTTCCGCCGGGGCGGCTATCTGGACCACTCCCAGCGCTACGAGCGCGCGGAGGAGTTCGTGCGGACGGTCCGCGAGCTCTGGGACTCCTGGGCCGCCGAGGACCTCGTGGCCGACCCCGCGACCGGCGTCTTCGCCACGGCGAACGCCGGGGCGTTCGCCCACCGGGGCGCCCACTTCGACATCGGCGGCCACTTCACCGTGCCCCGCGGTCCGCAGCGCCATCCGCTGACCATCCAGGCCGGCGACTCCGAGGAAGGCAGGGATTTCGCGGCGGCCACCGCCGACGCCATCTTCTCCCGACACAGCAGGCCGGCGGACGGGCAGGCCTTCTACCGCGACATCCAGTCCAGGGGCGCCGCGCACGGCAGGGCGCCCGGCTCGCTGAAGATCCTCCCCGGGGCAACGTTCGCCCTCGGCGACACCGACGCCGAAGCCCAGGAGAACGCCGACCACATCCGGCGGCAGCAGGTCAGCCCGCAGACCGCGATCCTGCTGCTGGAGCAGCTCTGGAACCGCGACCTGTCGGCCTACGACCCCGAGGGCCCGCTGCCGGAGATCGACCCGGACGTCTCGGAGGACTCCATCGTCAAGGGCCGCACCCGCATGTCCCGGGACCCGCTGAAGACGGCGGCGGAGTGGCGGGCGCTGGCCGAGGCGAAGCGGCTCGGCATCCGCGACCTGATCATCGAGGTCACCGGCCGGCAGTCCTTCATCGGCTCGCCCGCGCGGGTCGCCGAGGAGATCAACGAGTCCGTGCAGACCGACGCGGCGGACGGCTTCATCCTGGTGCCGCACCTCACGCCCACCGGCCTGGACGAGTTCGTGGACAAGGTCGTTCCGCTGCTGCAGGAACGCGGCGTCTTCCGCGCCGAATACGGGACGACCACGCTCCGCGGCCATCTCGGACTGGAGGGCGACGTATGAAGTCCGCTGTTCCGCCGGCTGCGGCGCGAGGACGAGGTCGTCTGGTCCGCTCCTACGAGCTGCTCGCCGCGGAGTGGGCCGGCGGCTGAGAACGCGACCGGCGCGCGCTTCCGCTGGGGGAGACGCGCGCCGGACCCGACCGTCAGGCGCGTTTGGCGATGGCGGTGATGAGGGGCTGGACGAGCCGCGCGGCCAGCGGGCCGAACGCGGCGAGGATGAGCACGTACGCGGCGGCCAGCGGGCCGAGGTCGGGATGGACCCCGGCGGCCACCGCGAGCCCGGCGATCACGATGTTGAACTCGCCGCGGGGGATCAGCGCGATGCCCGCCCGCGCCCGTCCGGCCCTGGCGATCCCCGCCCGGCGGGCGGCGTAGGCGCCGGTGAGCAGCTTGGTGATCATGCTGACCAGGGCGAGCAGTGCGGCCAGCCCGGCGACCGGGAGGATCTTGCCGGGGTCGGTCTGCAGGCCGAAGAAGACGAAGAACACCGCGGCGAACAGATCCCGGAGCGGGCTCAGCAGCGCTTGGGCGTCCTCGGCCAGCTCCCCGGAGACCGCGATGCCGACCAGGAAGGCCCCGACGGCGGCGGAGACCTGGAGCTGCTGGGCCACTCCGGCGACCAGCATCGCGAGCCCGACCACCTTCAGCAGCAGCACCTCCGAGTTGGGGCTGGAGATGAACGCCTCGATGAAGCGGCCGTAGCGGAGCGCGACCAGCAGCACCACGCTGACGGTGCCCAGCGCGATCCCCACGGTGATCGCGCCGCCGACGAAGCTCACCCCGGCGAGCAGGGCGGTGAGGATCGGCAGGTAGACCGCCATGGTCAGGTCCTCGAAGACCAGCAGGGACAGCACCACCGGGGTCTCCCGGTTGCCGATCCAGCCCAGATCGGACAGGACCTTGGCGGTGATGCCCGAGGAGGTGGCGTAGGTGACGCCGGCCATGGCCACCGCGGCCACCGGGCCCCAGCCGAGCAGCAGCGCCGCGATCGCACCGGGCGCCGCATTGAGCACCAGGTCGACGACCCCGGCACGGGCGTTGCCCTTCAGGCTCGTCACGAGCTCGTCGGCGTTGTACTCCAGGCCGAGGGTGAGCAGCAGCAGGATGACGCCGATCTCGGCTCCGACCGAGATGAACTCCTCGCTGGTGGCCAGGGGCAGGATGCCGCCCTGGCCGAAGGCCAGGCCCGCGAGAAGGTAGAGGGGAATGGGGGAGATGCCGACGCGCATGGCGAGGGCACCGAGGATGCCGAGGCCGAGGAGGACGGCACCGAGTTCCAGGATCAGAGTTGCTGTGTCGTGCACCCGCTGCCCTAACCGTTGGTCAGGATGTCGGCGACGGCGGCGGTGCTCTCCGGGCTGCCCACCACGACGACCACGTCGTCGCCGGCGAACACGAAGTCGGGGCCGGGGCTGGCGAAGACCTGCCCGGCACGGACCACGGCCACGATGGAGGCGCCGGTGCGGGTGCGCACGCGCGCCTCTCCCATCGGCCGCCCGTCGTACGAGGTGCCGGGCAGGATGGGAAGTTGGAGGCTGACCAGACCCTCCACCTCGCGGTGCAGGGCGTTGAGACGCTGCACGATGCGCGGCGCGCCGAGCAGCTCGCAGAGCGCGTCGGCCTCCTCGTCGTTCAGCTTGACGGTCTCGCACGCGCGATCGGGGTCGGTCGGGTCGTATATCACTAAGTCGCGGCGGCCCGTCCGGTGGGAGACGATCCCGATCCGCCGGCCTGAACGAGTGGTGAACTCGTGCCGTAGTCCGATTCCGGGCAGCGCCGTCTGCTCGACCTCCACCGTGACCTTCCTCCGTTTGTGCATGTAGCGGCTGTTTACCTGAACCTACCAATCAATGACATAAGGGGACGATCTCCGGGGTGACATGCACTGCTGACCGGTTTTGCGGGTTACCCGACCGGCGGCGAGCGGAAACCCGCCTGTGGCCGGCGGCCACCGTCGTCCCTCACCTCCGATCCGGCCGCGCGGCAGGTCCCCCGGCGGCGGAGCGTCAGGCGCGTGATCGCGTTTGTCGGTCAGGGTCGCTAGCGTTCCGCCCATCACATCGGCAGATGCTGTGACTCCCTGCGGAATGTGACAGATCATGAACGGCGAAAGGTGGAACCGTTGGGTTGGCTGGCGGTGGGCGACGCGTACGAAGTCGCCCTCATAGAGGGCCGGATCACGGCGAGAGCCACCTCAGGCAGGGCGGCGGGGCGGCAGCTGAAGTCGCTGCCCAAGGCGTTGCGGGAGCATCCCGAGGTGGACCGGCTGCGCCGCTTCGCCGAATGGCTCGACCGGCACGCCGCCGCGTGCGTGGCACAGGTGGACACCTGGATGGTGTCGTCCCTGCCCGTTCCGACCGGGTTGCTGGCCCGCGTGTGGCCGGACGAGGCGTGGCAGTCGGCCCTGCGGGACCTGGCCGTGGTCGGCGACGACCCGGACGAGGTCGGTTTCCTGCGGGACGCCACCGACTCCGGAGAGCTGCGGGTGGTGAACCTGGACGGCGAGACCGTCCGGCTGTCGCCGCGGACGGTGACCCTGCCGCATCCCGTGCTGCTGCCCGAACTGGACGACCTCCGGGAGTTCGCCGCGGAGCTGGGCGTGGTCCAGAAGGTCGAGCAGATCCACCGCGCCACCTGGCGCAGGCCCGCGGACCTCGCGGAGCGCGGGGAGAAGGCGACCGACGTGACGGAGTTCGCCGGGGGCAAGTACGCCTCCCGGTTCGGCCTGGCGGCCCGGGCCACCTCGCTCGGCTACCGGGTGTCCGGAGGTTACGCCACGTGCCGGGTCCGCGATGCCGGGCGGATCGTGGAGGCGGCCGTGTGGATCGGCGAGCCGTACTGGGACGGCGAGGCGGCGACGGGCGGCCTCACCTGGAACGACCAGGACGGCCGATCGCTCCCGCTGCGCGAGGTCGGTCCGGTGGCCTGGTCGGAGGGTATGCGGATGGCCGCGGCGCTGCACGCCGGCCGGCAGGTGGAAGTGGAAGAGGGGAAGGACGCGTGAGCGGGGACATGTCGCCGGCGGAGGCCACGGCCACGGAACTGCTGAAGGCCGGAGCGGTGCTGCCCCCGGACACCGAGGGGGCCGGTGACCGGGCGGTGCCGCTGACCGCCCGGCGCTACCGTCACCCCGGGCTGGACGGCCGGGTGGTCGTACGGCTGGTCGCCGGGGAGCTCGGCGCGGCCGAGGACCTGGCGGCGGGCTTCCTGGGCCTGGAGCCGGACGGGGAGCCCGCCGTCGTCGGGCTGGGGGCGCGACGCTCGCTCGGCTTCCCGGAATGGGTGCTGGCGAACCACCCCGAGGACGGACACCACGCGCTCGCCGTCGTGCCCGAGCTGGAGCGTACGGCCCGGCAGGCGAAGTCCAAGCCGAAGGCCGCGCTGGACGCCTACCAGCAGCTCGCCGGTCAGCTGGCCGCGTCCGTCCCGTACTTCCTGCCCACGTTCTACGAGCAGGCCGGTCGGGTGTTCCTGGGCGTGGAGAACACCACCTACGCCGCCCAGATGTTCGCCCACGCGCGCAAGGCCGAGGCGGAGCACGGCCTCGCGGTGGACGAGGACCGGCTCGACGCGGTGTTCCTGGAGTTCGCGCTCGCGGGGGCGCTGCCGGTCAAGGTGCTCTCCGGATACGCCAGGGAGCTGGCCGGCCGGCTGCCCGCGGACGAGGCGCTGCGCCGGTTCACACGGCTGTGCGTGCGGCGTACCGCGGGAGGGCTGCCGCCGTCGGCGCAGATGGCGAACGACCTGCGGAGGCTCGCCAGAGCCGCCGGCGCCGACGCGGAGGGGGAGGAGCAGGCGTACCTGGCCGAGCTGCTCGGCCTGCCGGCCACCCAGCGGGCCGCGGTGGGCTGGTGGAAGGCACACCGCCYGGCGATCGCGTCGCTGGGCCGGCGGGAGCCCGAGGTCCGCGGGACGCTGCTGAACAGCATGCCGCAGGTTCTGGACGGCGAGCTGGCGGGCCTGTGGCTGGAGGTCCTCGAGGAGTCCGGCGCCGCCGCCGGCCTAGCCGGCGGCGAGGTGCCGGAGCGGGAGCGGCCCGCCGACGGCACCGCGGGCTGGTTCGAGAGGTTCCTGCGGGCACGGAACCGCGCCTGGGGGGTTCCGCCGCGCCTGCCCGGTCTGTACGCGCTGGTGGAGCGGGTGGCCGACCGGCTGCGGGCCGAGCTCGCCGAGCCGGACCGGAAAGCGCCGACGGCCGAATACGACGTCGACCTGCTGGACCTGCTGCTCGCCCTGGACATCCCGGTGGCCGACCCCGACGAGCGCCGGTCGCTGCACCTGGTGGAGTGGGCGAAGGGCGAAGACCGGCGCGACCTGCTCGCCCTGGCCGCCGACCCCCGCTTCCGGCCCGCCTTCCAGCGCGGGGCCGACGGGCTCGGCGACAACGAGTACGGGCGGCGGGCCGTCCGCGTCCTGGCGGAGTCCCCCGGCGGGCGGCCGATGCTCGCCGAGTGGATGCGGAAGGTGGCCATGCGGTCGTCGGCCGCCGGACTGCCGGAGCTGCCCGACGCCATGCGGCGGCTGTCCTGGCTGCCGGGTGAGGCGCTGGTCCTGGCCGAGGAGGAGGTGCGCCGGGCGGCCGGGGCGGACGTCGCGCTGGTGCTCGCCCGCACGCTCCGGGCCGGGCTCTTCGACGAGCTGGGCTGGCCGGCCTGGGAGGAGGCGGCCGAGGCCCTCGTGCCGAGGAAGGACGTCGACGACCTCGTCGTCGCCGACGCCTGGCCGCATCTGATCGTCGCGGGCTCCTCACAGGCCCGGGTGCTCGGCGCCGAGGGCGCCGTGCTCACCCACGACCTGCGCGTCCCGGCCGGGGACACCTGGGGCGGCGACCACGGCTTCCACTACGTGGACGGCGAGCTGCTCGTCTACTGGCACTCCCGGCAGCTCGGCAGCGAGCTGCGCGGATACTGGCACACCTCCGCCGACCGGATCCACCGGCTGGAGGGGGACGGCAGCACCCGCGGCACGCGCCTGGACTGGTACCGGGGCGACGACCCGGTCACCCTGCCGCTGCCCGGCGGCGGGCGGACGACCGGCCGGGGGGTGCTGCACGCCGGAGACACGACCGTGCCCGCCGAGCGGTCGGTGATCACCGACGGCACCTCGTTCTGGGTGTGGACCTGGGACGGCTCGGACCACGAGAGCACCGGATGGTACGAATACCACCCGCTCAGCGGGGAGCAGGGCAGGAAGGGCATGCCCGGCTTCCTCGCCGACGCGCTCCGCACCGCCCCGGAGGGCAGCGCGTTCCAGAAGGGCTGGCTGCTGCCCGCCCCTTCGGACGATGCCACCCCCGTCGGCACCCCGGTGGACGGCCTGTTCGGCTGGCGGGTGGTGCGGCTGCCCGACGGATCGATGCGCGGTGAGGACCTCTCCGGCCGTGCCGTCACCGTGGGGGCCGACTCCGGAGCCCCGTTGCGCGCCCTGACGTTCCCCGGGGACGACCGGCCCCGGGCCGTCGTGAAGAACGGCGGCTACCGGGTCGACCTGGTCGACCCGGACGGCGTCGTCACGGCCGTGGCCAAGACGGACGACACCCCCGGCCCCTTCGCCGCGGGCACGCTCATCCTGCCGCCGCTGCGCTACTGGCACTGCCTCCAGCCGAGGGATCCGGAGGGCTCCGCGCTGCTGCGCCGCATGGACCGGGACACCTCGGCGGCCCTGCTGGAAGCGGTCGACGCCAGGGGCGAGATCGGAGAGGAGGAGCTGCGGGCGCGGATCCGGGCCCTGCTGCCGCAGGTGAGCCATGACGCGCTGGTGGCCGGCATCACCGGGGTCGTGCGCTTCGCCGCCGCCCGGAAGGCCGAGCTCCACGCCGTCGCGGCCCGGCTCGCCGAGGCGCTCGCCGGCGGACACCGGGAGGAGTCGCCCACCGGCCCCGTGGACCGGCTGCTCGGTCAGGCGCTCAGCGGCCTCGGCGATTCCGCCACCCACTCCTGGCACAGCCAGGACCGGGACGGCGCCTTCCGGCAGATCCAGTCGATCGGCCAGGCGCTGGCGGCGGACCCCCCGGAGGCGGCCCCGGCCCGCCTCCACCTCGACCTGCCGGAGTCGCCGCCCGCGGCCCTGCGCTGGGACCCCCTGCTCGACCACTCCGCCGCCCTGGCGTTCCGGGCCGCGGCGGCGACGATCGAGGAGGAACACCGCACCGCACTGCGGGGACTCCTGCGCGAACTGCGCGATCTCGGGCTGCCCACCGCGGCCGACCCCTCCCGATGGCGCCGGATGTCACTGCACCTCGACAGAGACCACCTGCCCATGGCCGACGGCAGCCTGCGCCCCGGCACGTGGCTCGGGGTGCTGCCGCTGGGCGGCGGCGCGCTCCTCGCCTTCGTGAACCGGTCGTCCCCGGACGACTCCGGCTGCGTGTGGACGGCGCTGTTCCACGACCCGGCCGGCCGGTTCGACGTCCCCCGCCCCTACACCGTCCGGTCCTCGTCCCCCGTCGGCGAGGACCGGCGGGAGGGCTGGCTCGACGCGTTCCTCACCGAGCTGGCCGAGCGGGGCCCGGCGCCCTGGCGACCCGAGGCCGCGGAGGAGTTCGCTCAGCTCACCGGCGTCTCCCCGACGACCGCCCGGCTGGTCGTGGCGGGCCTGCCGTACGTGGACGCCTACGAGCGGAGCTTCCTCCCCAAGGAGGCGCGGGCCACGCTCGGGGTGAAGGTCGCCGACGCCGCCGTCGCGAAGGACGAGCTGCGCAAGCTGAGCGACCACGCCCGGCGCGCGGTCGTCGCGGCGCTCCTGCCCGAGGACCCCGCCCGGCTCTGGACGGACGGCCCGGACGCGGCCGGCGCGGCGCAGGTGTGGAACAGCGAGGTGGGCCGGCAGGTGGCGGTCCCCGAATGGCTGCTCGGCGAGGCGGCCCGCGCGGTGGGGACGGGAGGGGGCGCGGGC
>NZ_NGFP01000499.1 GCF_002149035.1 Streptosporangium minutum | reverse complement strand
GGGGGAGTCGGGCCATGCCGCCCCCGGCGGCTCCGGAGACGCGGGACGGTCGGGACGCGGCCCGGGCTGCGGAGAGCCGGACCATGGGGTGGGGACTTCGTCCTCGGGGTCGGCGAACCAGTCGTAGGGGGCTCCGCCGTCACCGGGAACCGTCCACGGCTGGGCTGCCCCGGGCGCCGGCACCGGCCACGCCGAGGGGTCGTAGGGCTGATCGTCACCTGTGAGATCGGTCCGGGGCACGGGAGGCGAAGGCTGGCCGAAACTCGGCGGAGGCGTCGCCGGTGCAGCCGAACCCTCGGCTTCGCGTTCGTGCTCGGACCCGGATTCCTGGCCACGCATACGTCGAAGCGTAGCGATAGCCGGAGAGCGGCATGCGGGTATGGGCGTTCCTGGCCGTATCGCCCGCCGGTTCTGTGAGGGAAATCGACTCGATGAGCCCTTGCTCAAGGACGCTTTCCGGTCAGCGAACGGGACTCCAGCGCCGGGGTGACCGTCGCGTCGGTGGCTCCGAAAGCCGCCTGGTTGAGTTGCTTGACCTCGGACTTCTTCGGCAGGTGCCCGTCCTTGTACTGGAACCAGACCATTACGGCATAGTGCCCGTGGCTCCACCCGCCCGCGAACGCCTCACCCGTGCCGAGAAATTTGGTGACTTTATCCTTGCCTGGAAGCGCCTTGAGGTATTCCTCCCGCGACTTGCCGGCTCCGACCGAGGCGACCTTGGAGGCCGCCGCCGACGTTCTGAGGTTGGCCACCCCCACGGTTCCGATGATCTTTCCTGAGGCGTCCCGGAAGCTGGCGCGCAGGAACTGGGTGCACTTGCCCGCGGTGAGTGCCTTCTGCAGCTTGGCGCCCACCACGGCGTCCTTGCACTTCTTGTCGTGCCTGCTGGTGGTCATCAGGTAGCTCTGGCCGCCGAACGTCACCTTCCTGCTCTTGAACACCTCCTTCAGTCCGAGGGGGTGGCGGTCGGTCGCCCGGGAGGCGGCGAACCCGAACTTGCCCCCCGGATTGCTGGGGATCGGCGCGTCGGAGGCCTGCGCCGGGGGGCTCGCCGTACTGGGCTGCGAGGTCGGGTCGGAGTTGGCGAGCATGGCCAGGCCGATGCCTCCGGCGACCAGCACGCCGAGACCGCCGGCCGCGATGAGGATCGGCCGCCGGGAGCGCGGACCCTCGTCGTAGGGGCTCCACATCGCCTGCCGGGGCTGTTCCGGTTGCGCGGCCCGACGCTCCGGCTGGTCGGCCCGGCGTTCGGGTTGTTCGGCCCGGCGTTCGGGCTGCGCGGGCTGCTGGGGCTGCGCGGGCTGCTGGAGTTGGTCGGGGTGCCGCGCGGGCCGGGGAGGCTGCGGGGGCCCGGCGGCGGCCGTGG
>NZ_NGFP01000498.1 GCF_002149035.1 Streptosporangium minutum | reverse complement strand
CCCCTCCCGGCCTCGCCCCGAGGCTCACCCCCAACTGACCCGGCTCAGCCTCACCCCGAGGCTCACCCCGAACTGACCCGACCCGGGGGCGCTCAGCTCGCCGGGGCGATCCGGATGGCCACGGTGCCCTCCCGGCCCCGGCGGAGCCTGCTGCCGAGCATGAGCGCCCTGGCGGTCAGGCCGTACTTCTTCACGATCAGGCGGCGGACCCGCTCGGTCTCCCCGGCGGACAGCTCCCGCGCGCGGCCCTCGACCTGCTCGCCGCGCGTGTTCCCCCGCATGTCACAGGCCGCCACGACGACGCCGGGGTTGCCACGGATCCGCTTCACCTTGCCCGAGTCCGCCTGGGTCCAGACCACCAGGGCGTCCCCGTCGGCCGCCGCCCACACCGGTGTCGGGACCGCCGTCCCGTTCTTCCTGAACGTCGTCAGGCAGACGTACTGCTCGGCGCTCAGATCCTCGATCGTCGTCATGCCCGGCACATTACGCCGCCGCGTAGACCACCAACGACACCGCTACGTACTGGACCAGGTAGGCGGCGACGGTGAAGGCGTGGAAGACCTCGTGGAAGCCGAACCAGCGGGGCGAGGGGTCGGGACGGCGCAGGCCGTAGACGACTCCGCCCGCCGTGTAGAGCAGCCCGCCCACGAAGATCAGGGCCACCGCGATTGCTCCCGCGCCCTCCAGCAGCTGGGGCAGCACGAAGACGGCCGTCCAGCCGAGTGCGATGTAGAGGGCGGTGGACAGCCAGCGGGGGGCGCCGGTCCACAGCACCCGGAACAGCACCCCGGCGACCGCGCCGGCCCAGATCACGCCGAGCACCACCGCCCTGGCCGGCCCGTCCAGGGCCAGCATCGCGAACGGCGTGTAGGTCCCGGCGATGATCAGGTAGATGTTGGCGTGGTCGAGACGGCGCAGCACCTCCCCCAGGCGCGGCGAGAGCGTGCCTCGATGATAGGTGGCCGAGATGCCGAAGAGGAGGCCGGAGGTGATCGCATAGATCGCGGCGGCGAGCCGCGCCTGCAGCGTGGGCCCCAGTGCCACGAGGACGAATCCGGCGATGAGTGCGACGGGCAGGGCTCCGGCGTGCAGCCATCCCCGGAGTCGGGGCTTGATCGACTCCGGTAGCGTGAACCTCTCGTCAGCGGTCGTGGTCATGAACCTACGCTACCGTAACTTACGACAGCGTAGGTTGTGATCTGGCCTACAGAACCGGCCGGTCCACCGCCGGTCCGGGGGCGCCCTCAGAGCGCCCGCAGGAAGCGCGACGCGATGGGCACCGCCGCCTGGGCGCCGCTCCCGCCGTTCTTCACCAGGACGGCGAAGGCGACCTTGCCGCGGTACCCGATGAACCACGCGTGCTCCCGCCCCCCGCCCACTTCGGCGGTCCCCGTCTTGCCCGCCGTACCGGGGGGAAAACCGGCGGACGAGGCGGTGCCGGTCGTCACGACCGCCCGCATCATCGCGCGCAGGCCCGTGACGACGTCCGGCGGCAGGGCGGTCCCCCTCCCGC
>NZ_NGFP01000497.1 GCF_002149035.1 Streptosporangium minutum | reverse complement strand
GCCCGCACCCGCCCCTCGCAGGGGACGCACGGCCCTGTGGGCGGCCGCGGAGGTGGCGGCGGTCGCGGCGGTCATCGGGGCCGCCATGGGCGTGACCCACCTGGTCGCGGACCGTACGGCCCCGGACGGGCCGGTGCGGCTCAGCGAGCGGCCCGGCGTCTTCGCCACCCCGGTGAACCTGTGCAAGCTGGTCCCCTCGGCCACGTTCAAGAAGCTCCTGCCCGCCCTGAAGGCGGAGGGGCAGCCGACCAACGACGGTGGCTGCCAGTGGACGACCTCCGGGGCCGGTCTGGAGGTCTACCCGGCGGGAACGGACAAGCAGTGGGGCAAGAGCCCACGCCAGGCCCACGAACTCTTCGTGAACCAGCGCAACGGCACCCTGCCCAACGGGGAGACCGCCTGGAGCTGGTCGGGCATCGAGGCCGGGAACCGTTCGGCCCGGACCACCGGCCCGCTGACGGTCAAACCCGTCGGGGACGAGGCGTTCGGCTACGACCTCTACGAGAACCGGAAGACCGGCAGGCTCGAGAAGAGCCACGTGGTGCTCCGCGTCGACAACCTCGTCGTCGACGTCAGCTACACCGTGGTGGACGGCAGCAAGGACGGCCCCGCGATCCAGACCGGCACTCATACCGCCGCCACCTGGATCGCGAACGCGCTGAACAAGCAGAAAGCGACCGGTTGACATCCTCCCCACGGCTGAAGCCGGGGATTCCCACCCTCGCGGGTGGGATCTTCCTGTTTCACCGCAGGCAGCCCCCGGGACGGACCCAAGCCGAGGTCTTACACCCGCTCCGCAGGCGTTCCACCTGTCCGCCAGCCCGGCGGCCAAGACCCGGACAGGCCGACTTGACTATCGCCAGCCCGTCCGAATACACAGACCATACCAAGAGAAGGACGACGGCATGCGGAACCCCCGAGGTCATGACACCCCTCGGGCCTTGACGGCCCTCCCACGCCCCCCGATTCTCCCCTGGGCCGAAGCCCGGGATCTCCTGGGGAGTTCCTGATGAACCACCCAGACGTCCCTCGATCGCAGGGCAGGCACGCCGGCGGGCCCGCCTCCACCGGGGTGCCGAGCCCGGCGGTGCTGGAACAGGCCTCGTTGGAACAGGTGATCGGGCGGCTCGGGCCGATGGCGCCGCAGCAGGCCGCCACCGTCGGCCTCGCCGTGCTGGACCAGCTCGTGGTCGTGCACGGCCAGGGGATGCTCCACGGTGACGTACGGCCCGGCTCGGTGCTGCTCGGCCCCTACGACCAGATCATCCTCAGCGCGCCGACCTTCCGGTCCCCGACCTTCACCGCCCCCGAGGGCGTGACGGGCCCGGCGGCCGACCTGTGGTCGCTCGGCGCCACCCTCTACACCGCCGTCGAGGGGCGCGCGCCTTCACCCGGCGGCTCCCTCGACAACGCGGGCCCGATCGCGCCGATCCTGTTCCAGCTGCTCTCCGGCGACCCCGCCCAGCGGCCCACCCCCGGCACCCTGCGCAACGTCCTGCTCGGCATCTCCCAGAAC
>NZ_NGFP01000496.1 GCF_002149035.1 Streptosporangium minutum | reverse complement strand
AGAGCGCCACGCAGTGCGTGGCCGGCCTTGCCGTACTTGCGCATGTAGTCGTCGAAGGCGTCGGCCGAGTCGCCCTGCCAGGAGTGGTCCACCGTGTTGACCGCGCGGGTGAGCTCGATGGCGTGGTCGTTCAGGTCGCCCGCCGTGGTCCGCCACCGGTTGGCGATCGTGGTGATCGACTCTTTCGCGCCGTTGACCTTCATGGCGATGGTGAGCAGTTCCGAACTGCCCGGGACGAGGGGGGTGAGCGGCTCCCTGTCGCCGCCCCTGTCGGTCAGCGATCCGCGGTCGTCGCTCATGAGCTGTTCACGCTCGGGTATTTGACGTTGCGGAGGGTCTCCCACACGGTGCCCAGCGCATGCTCGACGCCGTCGAGCTTGCTCTGGACGTTACCCATCTCGCTGTCGACCGTCTTCTCGATCCCGTCGACGGCCGCGGCCAGCGCGCTGGAGCTCGTCAGCTTCCCGAAGATGGAGGAGTCGGTCGACTGGGCGGGATATGTCTCAGCCAAGGCGCCGAACTTTCCCATGAGCTTTTTCGCGGCCGTACGGCAGTCATCGAGCGCGTCGAAGTGGACATCGATGTCCTTCACCTGGCCGACCCCTTCCGGCATTGGTACAAAGCGGATGAATAACGATCATAGGGGGATAGGAGTCTCTCCGGGAATGGATCTTGCCCGCATCCTCACCGAAGGAGCCCGGGCCGATCACCAGGACCGAGCCGCCTTTCTCCAGGCGGACGCGGACGTGTCCGGACTCCGTGAGCCCCGTCGTCCCGGCCGGGTGTGCGAGCTCCATACGGAGTGCTTCCCATGGCCGTGGCCGTCACGTGAAACGCCGGTAGGTGATCGGGGACGGCCCCGCCCCCGCCACGTCCTCCACCCTGACCACCGTTCCCGGCCGAGGCGCGTGGATCATCTTGCCGTCGCCGGCGTAGATCCCGACGTGGGTCGCGGGATCTCCGAAGAACACGATGTCCCCGGGCTGCGGCGGGGGCGTGATGGGCTGCCCGCTCGCCTGGTAGCCGGCGGCGGTGGTGTCGCCGATCTTGATTCCGGCCTTGTTCAGGGCGTAGTAGACGAGCCCGCTGCAGTCGAAGGCCGACGGCCCGTTGGCACCCCAGACATAGGGTTTCCCGAGGTGTTCCCGCGCGGAGGCCACGATCGCGGATCCGCTCCCGGACCCCGGCACGTACGGCAGCGCCTGCGCGGGGCCGCCCGGATCGCCGCCCGCCGGACCGTTGCCGCCGTAGCCGCCGCTCCCGGAGGGGCCCGCGCCGTTGCCGCCGTTCGTGCCGGCGAGGGTTGTCTGTCCCGGGCCGGCCAGCGGGGTCTTCTGCCAGTGGAGGATGCGGTCGGGCGCCATGAACCTCTCGTCGCCGACCGCGGGGATGTCGGAGAAGTGGATCGACCGCTCGTCCATGTATTTCTTCAGGTCGCCCGCGGCTTTGGTGACGGCCTTGTCGGCGTTGTCGAGGTGGAGGCGGGCGTCGGAGACGGCCGCGTCGACCGTCGGTTTGATCCCCGCCGCG
>NZ_NGFP01000495.1 GCF_002149035.1 Streptosporangium minutum | reverse complement strand
CGCATCCCCTGCGCCGCCCACACCAGCAGCGTGTCGTCATCGCAGGCGGCCGCCACCTCCGCGGCCGCCCGCAGTTCCACCCTCTTCAGAGGATCGCCCCGGGAACATAGGCGGCCGCGGCCGGATAGCGGGCGACGACCTCACCGACACGCGCCACGACCGCCTCCACCTGCTCGGCCGCCGCCCCGGTGAACGCGATCCGCTGCTCCAGCAGCTCGGCCAGCGCCTCGGCGCCCAGCGGGAAACGCTCATCGGCCGCCAGACGCTCCAGCAGCTCGTTACCGGCGCCCCGCTCACGCATCGCCAGCGCCGAGGCGACCGCGTGCTCCTTGATCAGCTCATGGGCGCTCTCCCGGCCCACCCCGGCCCGCACCGCGGCCATCAGCATCTTCGTCGTCGCCAGGAACGGCAGATACCGGTCCAGCTCAGCGGCGATGACCGCCGGGAACGCGCCGAACTCCGACAACACCGTCAGCATCGTCTCCACCAGCCCGTCGAAGGCGAAGAACGCATCCGGCAACGCCACCCGCCGCACCACCGAACACGACACATCCCCCTCGTTCCACTGGTCGCCCGCCAGCTCCCCCACCATGGAGGCATAACCCCGCAAAACCACGGTCAGCCCGTTGACCCGCTCACACGAACGCGTGTTCATCTTGTGCGGCATCGCCGAAGAGCCCACCTGCCCCTCGGCGAACCCCTCGGTGACCAGCTCGTGCCCGGCCATCAACCGGACCGTCTTGGCCAGCGAGGAAGGAGAGGCCGCCAGCTGCACCAACGCCGTGACCACCTCGTAATCCAGCGACCGAGGATAGACCTGCCCCACACTGGTCAGACGCCGGGCGAACCCCAGATGCCCCGCCACCCGATCCTCCAGCTCCGCCAGCCTGCCCCGGTCGCCCCCCAGCAGATCCAGCATGTCCTGAGCCGTGCCGACCGGGCCCTTGATACCGCGCAGCGGATAACGGGCGATCAGCTCCTCCAACCGGGCGAAAGCCACCAGCAGCTCATCGGCCGCCGACGCGAAACGCTTGCCCAGCGTGGTCGACTGCGCAGCCACATTGTGCGACCTGCCCGCCATCACCGTGCCCGAATGCTCAGCCGCCAGCCCACCCAGCCGCGCCAGCAACGCCACACACCGATCACGCACCACCAGCAGGCTGTCGCGGATCTGCAACTGCTCGACGTTCTCGGTCAGATCCCGCGACGTCATGCCCTTGTGCACGTGCTCATGCCCGGCCAGGGCGTTGAACTCCTCGATCCGGGCCTTCACATCATGACGGGTCACACGCTCCCGCTCGGCGATGGAAGCCAGATCCACCTGCTCGACGACCTTGTCGTAATCGGCCACCGCCTGCGGGGCGACGGCCACCCCCAGCTCCGCCTGCGCGGCCAGCACCGCCAGCCACAGGCGGCGCTCGGCCACCACCTTGTACTCAGGAGACCACAGACGGGCCAGCTCCGCAGAGGCATAGCGGGCGGCCAGGACATTGGGGATACGCGGCTTGGCAGTCACGTTGCGTCAGTCTATTGCGATCCCGCCACCACGCCCCGCACAGGGGCACCCCC
>NZ_NGFP01000494.1 GCF_002149035.1 Streptosporangium minutum | reverse complement strand
CTCCCGGATCGAGGACGGTCTCTCCGGCGCGGAGGTCGTCATGATGGACACCTGGACCGGCGACGGCCTCCCCGATTCCGATCCGGTGACCGCGCTGCTGCCCGGCCACCCGGCCTACGTCGTCTTCACCTCCGGTTCGACCGGCCTGCCCAAGGGCGTGCTGGTCACCCACGCGGGCCTGCCGGGCTACGCGCGGACCGAGATCGACCGGTACGCGGTGACCGAGGACAGCCGGGTGCTCCAGTTCGCCTCGATCGGGTTCGACGGGGCGGTGCTGGAGTGGCTGATGGCCTTCTCCTCGGGGGCGGCGCTCGTGCTGGCCCCCGCCGGGATCTACGGCGGGGAACCGCTCGGCCGCTTCCTCGCCGAGGCGCGCGTCACCCACGCCTTCGTCACCCCGGCCGCGCTGGCGACGATCCCGGAACGGCCGCTCCCCGACCTGCGGACGCTGCTGGTCGGCGGCGAGGCCTGCCGCCCCGAACTGGTCCGCCGCTGGGCCGCCGGCCGCCGGATGATCAATGTGTACGGTCCTACCGAGACCACGGTCGTGGTCGCCACCAGCGACCCGCTGACCTCTCCTGACGACACCCCGATCGGCCGCCCGGTCTACGACACCCGACTGCACGTCCTGGACCCCGGCCTGCGCGCGGTCCCGCCCGGCGCGGCCGGTGAGCTGTACGTCGCCGGTCCGAGCGTGGCCCGGGGCTACCTCAACCGGCCCGGCCTGACAGCCGAGCGGTTCGTCGCCGATCCGTCCCAGGTCGGCGGGCGGATGTACCGCACCGGAGACCTGGTCCGGTGGGGGGCTGACGGCCAGCTCCAGTACCTGGACCGGGCCGACCGGCAGGTCAAGGTGCGCGGCTTCCGGATCGAACTGGGAGAGATCGAGAGCGTGCTCGCCGGCCACCCCGGCGTCGGTCAGGCGGCCGTGCTGGCCCGCGACGACCAGCCCGGGGACCGGCGCCTGGTCGCCTATGTCACCGGTACGGCGGACGCCGACGAGCTCCGGCGGCATGCCCGGCTGGCCCTGCCCGACTACATGGTCCCGGCCGCGATCGTGGTGCTGGAGGCGATGCCGCTGACGGCCAACGGCAAGCTGGACCGGCAGGCCCTGCCCGCGCCGGAGCGGGAGACCTCCGGCCGGGAGCCGGCGACGGATCGGGAACGGCTGCTGTGCGGGCTGTTCGCCGAGGTGCTGGGGGTGGAGCGGGCAGGGGCCGACGACGGCTTCTTCGACCTGGGCGGCGACAGCATCCTCGCGATCCAGCTCGTCGCCCGCGCCCGCGAGGCCGGGCTGGGACTCACGCCCAAGCACGTCTTCCAGCACCGGAGCCCGGAGGCTCTCGCGCTCGTCGCACACGAGTCCGTGGAGACGGCCGTCACCGACGGCGACGACGGGATCGGCCCGCTGCCGGCCACCCCCATCATGGCCTGGCTGGCGGAACGGGGCGGGCCGATCGGCGGGTTCAGCCAGACGGTGGTTCTGCGGGTGCCTCCGGGGCTCGGTCTGGATCATCTGACGGTCGCGGTGCAGGCCGTGTTGGACTGTCATGACGTGTTGCGGTTGCGGGTGGCGGGGCCGGGG
>NZ_NGFP01000493.1 GCF_002149035.1 Streptosporangium minutum | reverse complement strand
GGACCCGCGGACCGCCCTGCTGCTGATCCCGCCGCCCCCGGAGGGCACTCAGCCCGAACCCAGGAGCCTGAGCGGTGAATACATCGTCGAACGCGTCCCCGGACAGCGGGCTGTCGCCGCCGGTGGGGTCGAAGGGGATGATCGTGTAGTCCACCCCGTCGACCTGGTCGGCGAACACCGACAATTCCTTCGCCTCCAGCACACCGCTGTTCACGCGGAGTTTCTGCGTGAAACGGCGGTACACCGTGCCGGGGACGCGTTCGACGATGTATTCACCGCTCAGGCTCCTGGGTTCGGGCTGAGTGCCCTCCGGGGGCGGCGGGATCAGCAGCAGGGCGGTCCGCGGGTCCCGGAAGGCGGCTATGGCCGGATCGAGATCCATGGCGATCTCGGTGTTCGCCTGTGCCACCTGCTCGTCGATCGTCCTGCGCAGCCCGGCGGGTTCGGGCCGGGCGCTGGGGGTCACGCCCCTGACCACCAGGTCCAGCGGTGTGTCCGGCCCGTTGACGACCGCCGCCTTCCAGTCCAGTCCGAGGTCGTCGGCGACCAGCCCGGCGGCCAGTCCGATCGGATAGCTTTCGAGGTCCACGCTGTCGGTGCCGCCGGTCGCGGGCTTCAGCAGCTCGTTCAGCAGGAAGGCGCGCTGCTCGCGCCGGCCGCCCGGTGGGGTGGCGGCCGCCATCGCGACGGCGGACTTGCCGACGTACTCGGCGGTCCCCGCGTCGATGTCGACGACCGCGATCCCCCTGCGCTCGGCGGGGAACTCCCTGGCCCACCGCTCGGCCCAGTACGCCGCCGCGGCCAGGCGCGCGGGCCTGGTGGCCGGTGCCCGGTAGGCCTCCCGCAGCTCGTTGTAGATCATCGCCCGGTACAGCCGTGGCGCGGCCCGTAGGGGATACTCCGTCGCGCGCCGTCCCTCGGCGCGCAGCGACGGCCAGATCCGGTCGGGACCGAGCGCGAAACCCTGGACGTAGAACCGGAACGCCTCATGAGTGATCTTGTCGAACACCGTCAGGACCGGTCCGATCCCCTGCCCGTCCGGTCCGGGTTCGAAGCGCAGCCTCCCCAGCGCCGTATTGATCGCGACGGCGTGCCGGCCGTCCCATTCGGCCGGTGCGATCAGTTCCGGGACGGCTACGCCCCTGCGTTCCATCTCCGCCACCGAGGTCGGCGTCACCCCCTCGGCCGTGATCACGGCCGCCTGCCTCCCGTCCGACACCAGCAACACCAGCCTGCTGAAGTCGGCTCCGGGGAAGAGCGTCCCGGCCCTGGGCCATGCCCTGGCCACATCCGCCTTCAGACCGGCGACATAATCCGCGAACGTCGGTTCCGCGGCCGTGCCGGTTCCCGCGGTCGATGTCAGGCCCGTCGCCGTCGCGGCGCGCGGTTCCGTCTGCCCGGTCGGCCCGCCGGCAGCCCATCGGGCTCCCTGCCCGGTCTGCCCGGCCGGCTCCCATCGGGCCTCCCGTCCGGCCTGGTCGGCGAGACCCCACTGCGACGGCTGCCCGCCACCGGTCACCAGCCCCGCGACCAGCAGCACCAGCACCGGCAGCCTGTCCCGACGGCCGTTCACATACCGAAACACCCCCAT
>NZ_NGFP01000492.1 GCF_002149035.1 Streptosporangium minutum | reverse complement strand
CACCCCGGAGGCGGCCTCGCCGCCCCAGCCCGTCCTCGACTCCGCGGACACCATGCCGCCCCGGGGCGCCTCCGATCCGGCGGTCATCACGCCGATCCCCGCGGATCCGCACGGGCCGAGGTCTCCCCTGCGGGCCCCGCCCCCTTCCGGCGCTCCCGCCTCCCAGGAACTCGTCCCGGTCCCCGGCAGTGCACGCGAGGTGCTCCCCGCCTCTGCGGCGTGGGGCGAACCGACGGGCCCGACCAGTCCCGTCGGACCGGCGGGACGCTCCGACCGGCGAGCCGGGGTGCTGGTGCCCCGCCCGGTCGTGGCGCTGACCGGTGTCCTGCTCCTCGGCATGGCGGTCACCGTCGGCGTCCTGCTCGCCTCACCGGGCGGCGACTCCGGCGAGGACGACGCCGCCGCCGCACCCGCCGCCGGGGCCAAGGGCCTGTTCGCCACCGCGCCCCGCGCCTGCAGCCTGCTCGACGACAAGCAGGCGAACGAGGTCGTGCCGGGGTTCAGGAGCTCCGAGGTCGAGCCCGGCGCGTGCGACTGGCTCAACCAGCATGACTGGCGCAAGCCCAGCCCGGAGAAGTTCGACCTCCGCGTGCGGCTGGTCGCCCAGAAGCCGGACGCCTCCGGGGTCGAGCGGGCGAAGGAGTATCTGTCCGGCAAGCGGACGGACCTCGTGGAGCGCGGCAAGTTCGCGACCCCGAAGCCCGCGCCGCCCCAGAGCCTGAAGGGGATAGGCGAGGAGGCCTTCACCACGGGCGGCTACAACTCGATCAACCTCTACGGCGGCTCCTACAAGGCGACCGTGCTCTTCCGGGTCGGCAACCTGATCGCCCAGGTCGAGTACGAACGGGGCGGCGTCAAGAACGACCGCGACGGCAGGATCGCGGCGGACGCCCAGAAGGTCGCCCGCTGGCTCGCCCAGTCGTTGAAGACCGATGGCTGATCAGCCACTGCCCGTGCTCGCGGGCCGCTACCGGGCGCTGGGGCAGCTCGGCGCGGGTGGCATGGGCGTGGTCTGGCGGGCTCAGGACGAGCTGCTCCACCGCGAGGTAGCGATCAAGGAGGTCAAACTCGACCCGAGTCTCCCCGAGGCGCAGCGTACCGAGATGCGGGAGCGCACCCTCCGCGAGGCCCGCGCCGCCGCCCGGCTGGGCCACCCGTCCATCGTGGCCGTGCACGACGTCGTCGCCCAGGACGGCCGTCCCTGGATCGTGATGGACCTGATCCGGGGCCGCTCCCTGGCCCAGGTGATCCGCCAGGACGGGCCGCTCCCGGCGGAGCGGGCGGCCGCGATCGGCCTGGCCGTGCTCGACGCGCTGGCCCTGGCGCACAGCCGGGGCATCATGCACCGCGACGTGAAACCGGCCAACATCATGCTCGCCCACGACGGCGGAGTGCTGCTGACCGACTTTGGCATCGCCACGCTGGAGGGGGACGTCCAGCTCACCTCCCCGGACGCGCTGGTCGGCTCCCCCGGCTACATGGCCCCGGAACGGCTGCGCGGCACCGGCGACGGCCCGGCGGCCGACCTGTGGTCCCTGGGCGCGACCCTCTACACCGCCGTCGTGGGCGAGCATGATGTTGGCCGGTTTCACGTCGCGGTGCATGATGCCCCGGCTGTGCGCCAGGGCC
>NZ_NGFP01000491.1 GCF_002149035.1 Streptosporangium minutum | reverse complement strand
CAACCACACCATCGCCAAACGCATCGTGACCGAGGCGACACGCACCGGGCAGGGGATCGCCCTGGAAGATCTCCAGGGCATCCGCGACCGGGTACGGCTCCGTAAGCCCCAGCGGGTCACGCTGCATTCGTGGAGCTTCCACCAGCTCGGCCGGTTCATTGCCTACAAGGCGGCCCGTGCCGGTGTCGCCGTGGTCTACGTGGACCCGGCCTACACCTCGCAAGGCTGCTCGGCCTGCGGGCACGTGGACAAGAAGAACCGGCCCGACCAGGAAACCTTTCTCTGTACGTCGTGCGGCTTCGCTGAGCACGCCGACGTCAACGCAGCTCGTAACATCGCCGCACGCGGTGTCACAAGCTGGGCAGTGAGTCACGCTGCCTGACGCGGACCAAACCGTCGAAGCCACCGACGGCGAGGAGCTGCAAGCTCAGTCCTTCAGGGCTGAGAAGCTGACAAACGACTCGACCCCCCGCGGCGTGACGCGCACGGAGGGCCGAGTGTTCGAAATGCTACTTGAGTCCGTTGGAGATCGCGCTGATGAGTTCGCCGTTGGCGGTGTCGCCGCTGGTCTCCCAGAAGAACGCGCCGCCCAGACCCTGGTTCTTGGCGTAGGTCATCTTGCCCGTGATGGTGGCCGGGGTGTCGTAGCCCCACCACTGGCCGTTGCAGAAGCCGTAGGCCGTGCCACCGATAGTGCCGGTGGCGGGGCACTTGGTCTTGAGGACCTTGTAGTCCTCGTTGCCCGCCTCATAGGTGCCCGGGGCGGCGCCGGTGGCGGTGCCACCCGGAGCCGCCTGGGTCACGCCGGTCCAGCCGCGGCCGTAGAAGCCGATGCCGAGCAGGATCTTGCTGGCGGGAACGCCCTTGCCCTTGAGCTTCTGGATCGCGGCGTCGGAGTTGTAGCCGTCCTTCGGAATGCCGGGGTAGGCGGTCAGGGGCGAGTGCGGAGCCGTCGGGCCCTTGGCGTCCCAGCTACCGAAGAAGTCGTACGTCATCGGCATGATCCAGTCGAGGTACTGAGCCCCGCCGGCGTAGTCGGCGACGTCCATCTTGCCGCCGGTGGAACCGTCGGCGGTGATCGCCGAAGTGATCAGGGCGTTGGGGCCGAACTTGGCGCGCAGCGCGGACAGGACGTTCTTGTACGCCGCCGGGCCGCTGGTGTCACAGGTCAGACCGCAGGCGTTCGGGTACTCCCAGTCGATGTCGATGCCGTCGAAGACATCGGCCCAACGCGGGTCCTCGACCATCTTGTAGCAGGAGTCGGCGAACGCGGCCGGGTTGGCCGCGGCCTGGGTGAAGCCGCCGGACCAGGTCCAGCCGCCGATGGAGTAGATGACCTTGATGTTCGGGTAGGCCTTCTTCAGCTTGCGGAGCTGGTTGAAGTTGCCGCGCAGCGGCTGGTCCCAGGTGTCGGCGACGCCGTCGACGCTCTGGTCCGCGGTGTAGGCCTTGTCGTAGTCGGCGTAGGAGTCGCCGATCGAGCACCTGCCGCCGGCGGAGTTGCCGAAGGCGTACAGGATGTGCGTCAGCTTCGCCGCCGAACCGCTCGTGACCAGGTTCTTCACGTGGTAGTTGCGGCCGTAGACGCCCCATTCGGTGAAGTAACCGACGACCTTCTTGCCCGAGGGGTCAGGGCCGACGGTGGGGGTGACCGTCGGCCCTGACC
>NZ_NGFP01000490.1 GCF_002149035.1 Streptosporangium minutum | reverse complement strand
GCAGGACGGTGGGCGGGACGCGCCGGAGGAGGGCGAGGAGGGCGGCGAGCTGATCGGCCGTACGGCGGAGCTGGCAGCGCTCCACGCCGTCGCCGAGACCGCGGGACTGTGCACGGTATGGCTGGGCGGGGACGCGGGAGCCGGCAAGAGCACGCTGGCCGAGGCGTTCGCGAGGAGGCTGGCCGACCAGGGGTGGCTGACCGCCGCGGGCCAGTGCCCGGAGACGGACGGCGGCGCGCCGCCCGCGTGGGCGTGGAGCGAGGTGCTGCGCCGTCTGGCGGCCGGCAGACCGCCCGCCGACGACGTGGCGGCGCGGCTCGCGCCGTTGCTGACCGACGACACCCCGGCCACGGGACGGTTCCTGCTGGCCAGGGCGGTGGAGGACTATCTGGTGCAGGCCGTCCGGGCGGACACGCGCCTGCTGGTCGTGCTGGAGGACGTGCACCGCGCCGACGAGGAGACGCTGCAGCTCCTGCGCCATCTGGCGGTACGGCTCGCGTCGGCCAAGATCATGATCATTGCCACCTACCGCCCCGCCGAGGCCGCCGACCATCTCGGCGCGACCTGGGCGGCTCTCGCCGGACGGCAGACCCACCGCCTCGACCTGCACGGGCTCAGCGACGACGAGGTGGCCCAGCTGCTGCGGGAGCGTTCGGGGCGGGAGGTGGACCCGGTGACCGCGCGCACGGTGGCGGAGCGGACCGGGGGGAACCCGCTCTTCGTGTGCGAGACCGCGCGATTGATCGTCACCGACGGGACGCCCGCGGCCAGGGCACTGCCCCCCGGGGTGCGGGACCTGATCCGGCGCAGGATCGCCCGGCTGCCCGCCACGGCCCGGACCACGCTGCGGGACGCGGCGGTCATCGGCCGGGACGTCGACGTGGACGTGCTGCTCGCGCTGGACGGCGTCGACGAGGAGGCGGTGCTGGAGGGGCTGGAGGCGGGAGTGCTGACCGGGCTGCTGACCGAGCCCGCCCCGGGCCGGGTCCGCTTCGCCCACGTGCTCGTGCGGGAGACCCTCTACGAGGACACCCCGGGCATCCGCCGTATCCGGCTGCACGGCAGGGTCTTCGGCGCTCTGGAGCGGGTCAGGCCCGGCGACGTCTCGGCGCTGGGCCACCACGCGCTCGCCGCGGCCACCCCGAGCACCGCCGGGCGGGCGGTGCCGTACGTGGTGGCGGCGGCGGAGAAGGCGGCCGCCCTGCACGCCTACCGGGAGGCGGAGAGCTTCTACCGGGGGGCGCTCGACCTCGTGGACGACGACCACCGCCGGCTTGACCTGCTCTGCCGCCTGGTGGGCGTCCAGGCCAACGAGGGCAACGTGATGGCCGCGAGGGAGAACCGGGAACGGGCGATCGCCGTGGCGCGGCGGCTCGGGACGGGGCTCACCCGCGCGCTGACCGCCTACGAGGCCCCGGTGACCTGGTCGATCCAGCCGGACCGCCAGGTCGACGAGGCGTTCGTCGCGGCGGTCCGGGAGGCGCTGGCCGAGGAGCCGTCGTCGGAGGCGGGCGAGGAGGCCCGCTGCCGGCTGCTGGCCACGCTCACCTTCGAACTGGAGGGCCACGACGAGGGCTGTGAGGCGTTCAGCGCCGAAGCCCTGCGGCTGGCCCGGAAGCTGGGCCGTACCGAACTGGTCTGCCTGGCGCTCAACGCCCGCTACTTCGTCCTGCTGACGCCCCACCGGCGCGCCGAACTGGAGGCGGTGGGGCGGGAACTGGTCGAGCTGGGGGAC
>NZ_NGFP01000049.1 GCF_002149035.1 Streptosporangium minutum | reverse complement strand
GCGGGGGAGGCGCGGAACGCGCCGGGGCGCGGGGTTCACGGGAGGCATCGGCACGGTCCTACCCCATCTCCTCCAGCCTGCGCCCCTTGGTCTCCCTCACCTTGAACAGCACGAAGACGAAGGACAGCACGGCGAAGAAGGCGTAGCCCACGTAGGCTCCGGACAGGTTCCACGCCGCCAGGGACGGGAACGAGACGGTGATCAGCCAGTTGGCCACCCACTGGGCCGCGGCGGCCACCGACAGCGCGGCGGCCCTGATCCTGTTGGGGAACATCTCGCCGAGCAGCACCCAGACGACGACACCCCACGACAGCGCGAAGAACAGCACGAAGACGTGTGCGGCGACCAGGGCGACGGTGCCCTGCGTCTCCGGCAGCCTGACGGCCTCGCCGGTGCGGACCCCCGCGCTGAACGCCCACGCGGCCGTGGCGAGCGCGATCGCCATGCCCGCGGAACCGATCAGCAGCAGCGGCCTGCGGCCGATCCGGTCGACCAGCGCGATGGCGATGAAGGTGCCGATGATGTTGATGATCGAGGTGGAGAAGCTGATCAGCAGTGAGTCGCTCTGGTTGATGCCGACCGACTGCCACAGCGACGCGGAGTAGTAGAAGATGACGTTGATGCCGACGAACTGCTGGAAGACCGAGAGCAGGATGCCGATCCAGACGATCGGCAGCAGTCCCAGCGCCGGGCCGCGCAGGTCCCGTATCCGGGGCGGGCGCTCGCTGCGCAGCAGGTTGTAGATCTCCGTCACCCGCGCGTCCAGGTCGATCTTGTCGCCTTCGACCTCCCTGAGCACCTGGCGCGCCAGGTCCGTCTTCCCCACCGCGATGAGGAAGCGCGGCGACTCGGGAATGATCGTCGAGAAGAGCAGGTACAGCAGGGCGGGGATCAGGCAGGCTCCGAGCATCCACTGCCAGGCCTGCAGCCCGAACAGCACGTTGTTGACGTTGCCCCCGGCCGTCTGCGCGATCGCGTAGTTGACGAGCTGGGAGACCGCGATGCCCAGCACGATCGCGAGCTGCTGGAAGGATCCCAGGCGCCCCCGGTAGGCCGGCGGGGCGACCTCGGCGATGTAGGCGGGCCCGATCACCGAGGCCATGCCGATCCCGACGCCGGCGAGCACCCGCCAGAAGGCCAGGTCCCAGATCGCGAACGGCAGCGCCTGGCCGACGGAGCTGACCGCGAACAGGAGCGCGGCCACCTGCATGGTCCTGGTGCGCCCCCAGCGGTCGGCTATGCTTCCGGCGATCCACGCGCCGACCGCCGAGCCCAGCAGCGCGATGGCCACCACGACGCCGATCTGGACAGGGCCGACGCCGAAGTGCTTCTGGATTCCGGTGACGGCGCCGTTGATGACCGCGCTGTCGTAACCGAAGAGGAACCCGCCCAGTGCCGCCGCCGCGGTGATGAAGACGACATGCCCGAGATGCTCACTGGAAGTGCCCGAAGAAGCGGTACCGACCATGACCGTCCTTTCCCCCGAAGAACGTAGGTATCCCTGGATCGGCACAGGAGATCGCACCCGATCCGGTTCGGGGGGCTGTTCATGTCATGAGCTGCGAAAACATAATTCGACTTAATGAAGAGTGTCTCACAGCGTCTCGCCGTGGATCAGCGCGGCTCTCGTCACGGGACCCGCGTCCGGGCGCCGCGCGCCGCGCGTGATCGTCCCGGGCCGCGCACCGCCGTCACGAGCCGCGCGGCCGTCGCGGGATCCCGCCCGCGACCGGCGGCCCGGGACGGCGAGAGGCCCGGCCCCGGGAAGCCCCGGGAAGAGGTGCGGGCATCCGCCTGGGGGACTCGTCTCTCCTACCAGCGCAGGACCGCGGCGACCCCGTCGAAGTCGGCGAGGGCCTCGGAGGCCTTCTGGTCCAGGACGATCACCTCGGCGTCGATGTCCAGAGTGCGCTCGATCATGCGCTCCCCCATCCTGGGCTCCTGCACGAGCGACTGCGCCGTCTCCCCCTGCGGCACCTGGCCGGGCGGGCAGAGCCATCCGCCGGCGGTACGGCTGCCGCTCCACTCGCGGGATTCGGCCAGCAGGAGCTGAGCCACCCGGCTCTCGTTGAGCCCGGTGAGTGTCTCCTCCAGGCCGAGGGCCCCGCGCCCGCCGGACAGGGCGGCGTCCTTGACCCGCTCCGCCAGCTCGACGCCGCGCCGGGTCCGGGCGGCCAGCAGCTGGGGTTCCGCATACTCGGCGATCTTCGCCGGGGGCAGCGAGTCCACCACCGCGTCGATCTGGATGACGTCGCCGTTCAGCTCCGCCGCCACGACCTCGGTCAGCTGGACGTCGCCGATCAGCACGACCGTGGTCCAGCCCCGGCTCTCGGCCTGCTCGGTGATGTCCGGCACGGTGGCGCGCAGCAGCCTGGTGAGGTTGTCCTCGACCCGGCGCTCGAACCTGTCCCGGTGCGCCGCGCCCTGCCGGGCGAGCTCCGAGGCGGCGGGGCCGCGCATCTGCCGCCAGTCCTCGGCGCTGACCTCGAAGTATTTCCTGTCGGCGTCCTCGGCCATGCCGTACCGGTAGTCGATCATGCGCAGTCCGTCCCGGGAGACGAGCACGATCCCGGCCGGCGGCGCGGTCTCGACCGTGTTGACCAGCGGGCGGACGTAGGCGGTCGACTCCAGCACGATCTGGTCGGCGACCGGCAGCTGGAAGGAGAAGGTCCACACCTCGTCACTGCCGATCGGGGCGTACAGCACCCGCCCCAGCCCGGACTCGGTCGGGTTGAGCAGCAGCCCGAGATCCTGGTCGAGCCCTTCCAGCCTTTTGAGGACGGCCGTCCGCCGCGCCCGGTCCCCGTCGGCCATGACCTGCTCCCGCAGTTCGGTGAGCTGGTTGCCGAAACGGATCCGCCAGGCGGGCCGGACCGCCGCCTCCTCCCGGGGGTCGGCGGTCACGTAGAACGACAGAACCCCCTGGTCGTCGTGGATGGCGACGACTTCCCGCAGAGCCGCACGATCGAATCTCACGACGTTCCCCCCCTGATGGTCCGGCCTCCAACGATATGGACCTGTATGGGGGGAGCGATCGACCCAATCGGGAAAATGCCTTCCTGCTTCACCTGTCTTTACCCGGAGGTCACAGACGCGGGTCCACCGGCTCGGACTCCAGTGCGAGAACGGCGAAGACCGCCTCGTGCACCCGCCACAGCGGCTCGCCGTCGGCCAGCCTGGACAGCGACTCCAGGCCGAGGGCGTGCTCCCGCAGGGCGAGGGAGCGCTTGCGGCCCAGGAAACGGCGGCGCAGGACCTCCAGGCTCTCGGTGTAGTCGGGGCCGTAGATGATCCGCAGGTACTCCCGCCCGCGCACCTTGATCCCCGGCTGCACCCGGCCCTCGGGCACGGCCGCGCCCGTTCCGCCGCCCCGCCCGTGCGCCCCCTCGCGGCCCGGCCACTCCAGCGGCTTGACCACCATGCCCTCCCCGCCCTCGGCGGTCAGCGCCGACCACCAGGCGGTCGCGGCGTCCCTGGACTCCTGCGAGGCCAGGTCGACGGAGACGTGCCGGGTGGGCGCGATCAGCGGATCGGCGAGCCGGGAGAGCACGTCCAGGTGCCAGGAGTGCGGCTCCCGCGCGGCGGTCGCCCGGCCCTCGCAGGCGAGGACCTGGAACGGCGCCAGCCGTACGCCGTCCAGGCCGGAGACCGGCCAGCAGTAACGCGCGTACGCGTCCCGGAACCGGGCAGCGTTGGTAAGGCGGCGGCGGGTGCGGTCCAGCAGATCGCCCACATCCAGCCCGCGCCCCGCCGCCGCCTCCAGGACGGCGACCGCCTCCGGCAGCGCGGTGCGGGCCGCGGCCCCGACCGACGCGTACTGGCTGCGGATCAGCCCCTCCGCCTTGGCCGACCAGGGCAGCAGCTCGCAGTCGAGTGCGAGCCAGTCCGATCCCAGCTCGTCCATGAGGGGTGCGCAGGCCCGCCTGAGCCGGTCCACCAGCTCGGTGGTGTCGGCGAAGAACGGCCTGCCCGTCCGGGTGTAGACCGCTCCGGCGGTGCCGTCGGCGACCCCGAACCGCGCCGCCGCCGCCTGCGGGCTCCTGGCCAGTACGGCCACCGCCCGCGAGCCCATGTGCTTCTCCTCGCACACGACCCGGGTGATCCCGGCGGCCGCGAACTCCTCGAACGCCTCGGCCGGGTGCTCCAGGTAGCCGTCGAGCCTGGAGGTCTCCGGCGGCGCCATCGTCGGGGGAAGGTAGACCAGCCAGCGCGGATCGACCGCGAACCGGCTCATGATCTCCAGCGCCGCGGCCGAGTTCTCCTCCCGGACCTTGATGCGGCCGCCGCCGTGGCGCACCTCGATGTGCTGGGTGCCCCGGACGTCCTCGATGGAGAGCACGCCGGGGTCGCGGTGGCCCGGGGCGGCGAACGGCCTGACCGACTCGTACCAGACCTTCTCGGCGGGCACCGAGACGATCTCCTTGGCCGGGTAGCGCAGCGCGGTCAGCCTCCCGCCGAACACGACCCCGGTGTCCAGGCAGATCGTGTTGTTGATCCACTCGGTCTCGGGGACGGGGGTGTGACCGTAGACGACCATGGCCCGGCCCCGGTACTCCCGTGCCCAGGGGTAGCGCACCGGCAGGCCGTACTCGTCGGTCTCACCGGTGGTGTCGCCGTACAGCGCGAAGGAGCGCACCCGGCCCGAGGCGCGGCCGTGGTAGGCCTCCTTCAGCCCGGCGTGCGCGACGACGAGCCTGCCGCCGTCGAGCTGGTAGTGGCTGATCAGCCCGTCCATGAAGGCCAGGGCGGCCGTCCGGAACTCCTCGGGCTCGGCGGCGAGCTGGTCCAGCGACTCCTGCAGCCCGTGGGCGACCCTGACCTTGCGGCCGTTGAGCGCGCGGGCCAGCTTCTGCTCGTGGTTGCCCGACACGCACAGCGCGGTCCCGGCCGCGACCATGCCCATGACCAGCCGGAGCACGCCCGGCGAGTCCGGGCCCCGGTCCACCAGGTCGCCGACGAACACCGCCGTCCTGCCCTCGGGATGGGTCGCGCCCGTGGCGCCGGGCTCGATCTCCCAGCCCAGGGTGCGCAGCAGCGTCTCCAGCTCGGCGCGGCATCCGTGCACGTCGCCGATGATGTCGAACGGCCCGGTCAGCTCACGCCGGTCGGACCACGCCTTCTCCCGGACGACCGTGGCGGCCTCGATCTCGTCGGCCCCCCGCAGCACGTGGACCCGGCGGAAGCCGTCCCGGGAGATCTTCGCCATGGACCGCCGCAGGTCCTTGTGCTGCCGCCGGATCACATGGGGGCCGAAGTCCCGGTCGGGCCTGGCCTCGTTCCGCTCGGCCGCCACCTCCTCCGGCACGTCCATGACGATCGCGTCGACCAGCACGTCGTGGGACTTGGCGAGCTCGATCAGCTTCTTGCGCGCGTCCCACTGGACGTTGGTGGCGTCCACGACCGTGAGCAGGCCCCGCCGCAGCCGGGTGCCGACGATGTAGTTGAGCACGTCGAAGGCGTCGGGGGTGGCGGTCTGGTCGTTCTCGTCGTCGGCCACCAGGCCCCGGCAGAAGTCCGAGGAGACCACCTGGGTCGGTGCGAAGTGCTTGCGGGCGAAGGTCGACTTGCCGCTCCCCGACACTCCGACGAGCACGACCAGCGACATCTCCGGCACAGCGATCTCAGTCATCTCCGCCTCCCGCGTTCGCGGCGCTTCCCCTGCCGAACAGGGCCATCTGGGTGGGCGGCCCCAGCTCGGGGTCGTCGTCGCCGACCGGCCGGAAGGCGACGTGGTAGCCGTACTCGCGGCAGACCTCCGCCGCCCACGCCTGGAACTCCGCCCGCGTCCACTCGAAGCGGTGGTCGGGGTGGCGCATGCCCTCCAGGAAGTCGTAGCGCACGTTGTACTCGGCGTTGGGGGTCGTCACGATCACGTGCCCCGGCCGGGCGGCGCCGAAGACGACCCGCTCCAGCGCGTTCAGCCGCGGCGGGTCGACGTGCTCGACGACCTCCATGAGAACGGCGGCGTCGTATCCGGCGAACCGGTCGTCGGTGTAGGTCAGCGCCCCCTGGAACAGCTGCAGCCGTTCCCGCCGGCGGTCGGGCATCCGGTCGAGCCTCAACCGCCTGGCGGCGATCGCCAGCGCCTGCGCCGACACGTCCACCCCGGCCACCTTGGTGAACTCCGGCCTGTCCAGCAGCGCCCCGACCAGCTGCCCGGACCCGCATCCCAGGTCGATGACGCTGTGCGCCCCGGACTCCGCCAGCGCCTCGAGCACCGCCTCCCGGCGCAGGACGTTCAGGGGCCGCTTGGGGGCGGCCTCCCGCTCCCCCGGCGCCTCCCCTGCGGGCGCCGCCGGAGGCTCACCGGCGGGCACCGCCGGAAGCTCGCCTGCGGGCTCCTCCGAGGGGGGCGCGTCCGCCGGCGGCCCGGGGTCGGCCGCGGGATCCTCCTCGACGGGAGGTTCGAGGTCCTCCTCCACGTCGTCCCCGAGCTCGGCCAGGCGGGCGAAGGCGGTGCGGGCGAGGGCCCAGCGGCGGCCGAGGTAGCGGCGGGTGATCAGGCTCCTGTCGGGGTGGGCGGCCAGCCAGGACTCGCCCGCCCGGATCAGCTTGTCCACCTCGTCGGAGGCGATCCAGTAGTGCTTGGCGTCGTCGAGCACCGGCAGCAGCACGTAGAGGTGGTTGAGCGCGTCGGCCAGCCGTACCTCGCCGCGCAGCGACAGCCGTACGTAACGGGAGTCGCCCCACTCGGGGAACCCCTCGTCCAGCGGTACGGCCTGGGCCTCGACCGTCCAGCCCAGCGGTCCGAAGAACCGGTGGGCCATCTCGGGACCGCCCCGGCAGGGCAGCACGGGCAGCGTGATCTCCAGCGGGATGGGGCCGGCGGCCAGTTCCGGACGGCTGTCGCAGCGGCCGGTGCGGGCCGTGCGGAACACGTCCGCCAGCGCCACGGCCAGCAGCGACGACGCGGCGTAGGGCCGGTCGTTGACGTACTGGCCCAGCGCGTAGTCGGGGGTGGACCGGCCGCGCGAGCGCACCAGGCGGACCGGGTCGACATCGAGCATCAGCGCCGCCGTGCAGCGCTCCTCGCCCGCCTCCGGGTAGAAGACGCGGGCCGTGCCGTACGACTGGCCGAACTCCTGAACCCGGTCCGGGTGCTTGTGCAGCAGGAAACCGAGGTCGGTGGCGGGCCGTACGGTCGTGGAGATCGTGAGCAACACCCGGCTCAGTCTGCCCGATATCCGATCATGTGCGCCATCGGTTAGACGACGCCGGGAGCCTGCCGGCTCCGGCGTCGTCGGCGTGGAGGCCCACGGCCTACACGTGGGGCAGGACCTCGGCGGCGATGAGCTCCAGGTGGTCCAGGTCCGACAGGTCCATCACCTGGAGGTAGATCCGCTCGGCGCCCAGCTCGGCGAACCGGCCGATCTTGTCGACCACCTCGGCGGGGGTGCCCGCCAGACCGCTCGTGCGGAGCGCGGCGAGATCCTGTCCGGCCGCCTCGGCCCGGCGCGCGATCTCGGCGTCATCGGCGCCGACGGCGACGGTCTGGGCCGCCGAGAGCACGATCTGCGAACGTCCCTCCGCCTCGCACGCCTGCCGGATCCGGCCGTAGGCCAGCCCGGTGTCGTCCAGGGTGTGGAAGGGCAGGTTGTACTCGTCGGCGAACCGCGCGGCCAGCCGGGGGGTGCGCTTGGCCCCGAACCCGCCGATGATGATCGGCGGTCTGGGGCTCTGCACGGGCTTGGGCAGCGCGGGCGAGTCCGCCAGCCGGTAGTGGGCGCCCTCGAATGAGAACGTCTCGCCCGCGGGCGTGGTCCAGAGGCCGGTGAGGATCTCCAGCTGCTCCTCGAACCGGCCGAACCTCTCGCCCACGGGCGGGAACGGGATCCCGTACGCGGTGTGTTCGGCGTCGAACCAGCCGGTGCCCAGGCCCAGCTCGACCCGGCCCCCGCTCATCTGGTCCACCTGGGCCACGCTGATCGCCAGCGGGCCGGGCAACCGGAAGGTGACCGGGGTGACCAGGGTGCCGAGCCTGAGGGTGGAGGTCTCCCTGGCCAGAGCCGCGAGGGTCACCCAGGCGTCGGTGGGGCCGGGACCGGGGTCGCCCGGCCCGATCCGCATGTAGTGGTCGGAACGGAAGAAGGCGTCGAAACCCAGACGTTCGGCGGCCTGCGCGACCGCCAGCAGCTCGTCGTAGGTGGCACCCTGCTGCGGTTCGGTGAAGATCCTCAACTTCATGAACCCCATTATCCGGGCACTCCGGACGGCATCCACAGAAAGCCCGCGCGGTGTCGCGGCCGCTTGCTAACGTTCAAACTTTCGGTCCGCTTGGTAACGGATCGAACACTCTCCGCGACCATTCGATGTCGTCGAGAAGGTCAACGACCCCGGTCTGAAGGCCGGGGCTTGAGGCGCCGCACCGCGCACCGATGGCCCCATGTTGACCAGCCCCAGCCATCAGCTCAAGGAGGTGCGTTTTGATGGCTACGTTGAACACAAGACAGCAGACCCACCGGCAGGTGCTTCCTCAGTCTGCCGCTCTGGAATCCGTGGGAGCAGACACCCCGCAGGGTCGGGACGAAACGGCTCATGGACACCGCCACACGGCGGTACCTGGTGTTCAACATGGGCGAGGGGAGACCGAGCGGACCGGCACCCGGTCCGCTCGGCGTCACCCCGACCTGGCTTCGGCCGGGGAGGGAGCGGGCAGTTCAGCCCACCCGGTCGTGTTCGTCCTCGACAAGCACGGCCAACCGCTACAGCCCACGAGCCCGGCCTACGCGCGGAAACTCCTGCGCTCAGGCCGGGCTGTGGTTCACCGTCACACCCCGTTCGTCATCCGTCTCAAGGACCGCACCGCCGCCGGCTCCACCGTCGCAGGCGTGCACGTCGGCATAGACCCCGGCAGCAAGCACACCGGCATTGCCGTGTTCACCGAGCACGGCGGGAGCCGTACCGGCAGGTACGCGCTCCAGCTCGACCACCGAGGCGCAGCGATCGGCGACAGGCTCGCCTCGCGGGCTGCGCTGCGCCGGGGACGTAGGTCCCGGAACCTGCGCTACCGCGCGCCCCGATTCAACAACCGCACCAAACCCAAGGGGTGGCTCGCGCCGTCCCTGAAACACCGCGTGGACACCACCATGTCGTGGGTGGGCCGCCTGAGGCGCTGGGCACCCGTCAGCGCCGTGCATGTGGAGCGGGTCGCGTTCGACACGCATACCCTGTCGGCCGGTAGGCCGCTTGCAGGAGCGGAGTACCAGCGGGGCACCCTCGTCGGGTACGAGGTGCGCGAATACCTACTGGCCAAATGGGGCCGGGCGTGCGCGTACTGCGGAATCTCCGGGGCGCCGCTGAACATCGACCACATCCATCCGCGCTCCCGAGGTGGCTCCGATCGGATCAGCAACCTGACCGTGGCCTGCGTCCCGTGCAACCAGACCAAGAACGCCACCCCCGTGGAGGAGTTCCTCAAAGCCAGGCCCGCCCTGCTGGCGACGATCCTCAGGCAGGTCAAGGCTCCGCTGCGCGACGCCGCCGCCGTCAACGCCACCCGGTGGGCACTGTGGCGGGCGCTGGAGGCGACCGGCCTGCCGATCGCGACGGCGTCGGGCGGACGCACCAGGTGGAACCGCTCTCGCACCGGCGCCGCCAAGTCGCACGCGTTGGACGCGCTGCACGTCGGCCACCTGGAGACCGTGATCGGCTGGCCGTCCACGGTCCTGGTGGTCACGGCGACCGGGCGCGGTACCTACGCCCGCACCACCCCCGACCGATACGGGTTCCCCCGCCTCCTCCGGCCACGGATCAAATTGCACCACGGCTTCCAAACCGGCGACCTGGTCCGGGCGAACGTCCCGACAGGCAAGAAAGCCGGGGTTCACGTCGGGCGAGTCCTGGTCCGATCCTCCGGCTCGTTCGACGTCACTACCCGGCACGGTCGCGTCGCCGGGATCAACCACAGGCATGTCCGTCATCTTCAGCGCGCGGACGGCTACGGCTACACGACTCAGAAAGAAGCTGATCGAAATGACTGACCGGCCAGGACACGCTCGGGCCTTGGCGGCCCTCCCGCTCCCGATTCCTCCCCGGCCTGAAGACCGGGGCGTCCTCGGCAGATTCTGGTGAATCCGATGTCGGTGGCGACAGACCGCTCCGCCACCCGCCGGACCCGCGAGCCGGGCACCCCGCCCCGATCCCTGGTCGCGCTCGCGTCGGCCGCGCTCGTCGCCGGCACCGGCCTCGCCATCTGGGTGCTGCCCGCCGAGACCGGCGGCTGGGCGCGGGCCGGCCAGGCGCCCCACGTCAGGGTCAGCCCGCCTCATCTGACCACCCGGCCCGCGGCCGACCGGGCGCCCGGACCGGCGCCCTCCCCCGCCGGCGTCCGCCCGTCGGGTTTCGTGACGTTCGTGGACACCGTCCGCGATCCGCTCTACAACCTGACCAGGGCCGCCCGGCAGAGCAACGTCCGCTGGTTCACCCTCGGGCACCTCACCGCCGGGCAGCGCGGCTGCACGCCCGAGTGGGGCGGCGGGCAGGAGCAGGACGGCAATCCGGTCGCCAACCGCCTGGGTCGCCTGCGCGCGGCCGGCGGCGACGCCGGTCTCGCCTTCGGCGGTCCGGCCGGCCGCGAGCTGGCCGCCGCCTGCACCGACCTCGGCCGCCTCACCGCCGCCTACCGCCGGGCGGTCGGAGCCTTCGGCGCCACCTACATCGACTTCGAGGTCCAGGATCCGGGTGACGACGAGACCGTCCTGCGCCGCGCCGGCGCGATCACGGCCCTCCAGCGCGAGGCCGCCGCGCGGGGCCGTCCGCTCACCGTGAGCTTCACCCTGCCGGTGACCAGGACCGGCCTGGCCCCCCGCGACGAGGCGATGCTCCGCGCCAGCCGGCAGGCGGGCGTCGAGATCACCGCCGTCAACCTCCTCGCCCCGGTCTGGCGCACCCCCGCCGGCCAGGCGGACCTGCGGCCCGTCGCCTCGGCCGTCCGCGCCGCCCACGCCCAGGTCGCCCGCTCCCTGGGCGTGCCCACCGCCTGGCACCGGATCGCCCTCACCCCCGTCCTGGCCGGCTCCCGGGATCTCACCGCGGCCGACGCCCGCAAGCTCGTCGCCTTCACCGCCCGCAACGGGCTGGCCTGGCTGTCCACCCGGGGCGCCGCCCCCACCTCCGACGTCGCCCGGCTGCTGACGGCCATGTCCCGCTAGACAGGCCCCCCAGGCGGGGTTATAACTGGGTTATAACCCTTCACTAACCCCACAGGGGGGCCAATGCCGAAGATCAATGTCTATCTGCCCGACGAACTGGCCGAAGCCGTCAAGGAGGCGGGCGTGCCGGTCTCGGCCATCTGCCAGCGCGCCCTGGAGCAGGCCGTACGGCGGGTCACCGCCATCCGGGAGACGGCGCTGAGCGCCCCCGACCTCGACGACCCGACGGCCCGCTTCACGCATTTCACCGATCGGACCCGCACCGCGGTCAAGCTCGCGGTGGAGCAGGCACGCGCCGAGGGGGCCGCCGAGGTCGGCACCGAGCACCTGCTGAGCGGCATGCTGGCCGAGGGCGGCAACCTGGCCCTGCACATCCTGCGCGCCATGGAGATCGACCCCGAGCAGGTACGGCGCGAGCTGGACCGGCTGGCCCCCGCGGCGCCTCCCGCCGGACCACCGGACGGCGCCCCGCTCCGGTTCAGCGGATCCGCAGCGGGAGCCCTGGAGCTGACGGTCACCGACGCGACCGGCATGGGGCACAACTACGTCGGCTGCGAGCACCTCCTGCTCGGGCTGATCGGCGAACCCGACGGGGCCGCCGGTCAGCTCCTGCGGGGTCTCGGCGCCGAGCCGCGGCTGACCCGCCGCACCGTCACGGCCGCCCTGGCCGGCTACGTCCACCTCCGGGCGCAGGGCCAGGCCGGCACCGCCGCGGCGGCCCCGGCCACCCCGGCCGCGGCCCTGTCCACCGCCATCCGCCAGGAACTGCAGCCGATCCTCCAGAGGCTGGAACGGCTGGAGGAACGGCTCGGCGGCGACGAGGGACAGCGCCGGCCGGAAGCCGGATCGGCTATTTGACCAGCAGGGCCACGCACTCCACGTGGTGGGTCATCGGGAAGGCGTCGAAGGCGCGCAGGTCGGCGAGGCTGTAGCCGTGGTCGGCGAGCCAGGCGATGTCACGGGCGAGGGTGGCCGGGTCGCAGGAGACGTAGACGATGCGGCCGGCCTGGAGGGTGGCGATGCGGCCGACGACGTCGCGTCCCAGACCGGCCCGGGGCGGGTCGACGACGACCAGGTCGGCGCGCTCGATGCCGAAGCGGTCGAGGGCGTTCTCGACGCGGCCCCGGGCGAAGCGGGCCTGGGGCAGGTCACGGAGGTTGCGTTCGGCGTCGCGCACGGCCACGGCCTCGGACTCGACGCCGAACACGGCGCCCTCGGGGCCGACGGCCTCGGCCAGGCCCGCGGCGAACAGGCCGACACCGCAGTAGAGGTCCAGGGCCCACTCCCCCGGCTGCGGGGCGGCGAACTCCAGGACCGTGGCGAGCAGCGTGGCCGCGGCGCCCGGGTGGACCTGCCAGAAACCGCTCCCGGTGACCTGGAAGTCCCGGTCGCCGACGCGCTCGGTGAGGTGGTTGCGGCCGTGGACCACGCGGGTGCGGCCCTTGCCCTCGTCGACGAAGACGGCCACGCTCGTGTCGAGGTCGGGCACGGCCACCGTACGGCGGGGCCGGGGGGCGACCACGACGGCCTGCTCCCCGGCGCTGGAGGCGATGACCTCGACCGAGGAGGCGTTGCGCCAGTTCATGACCTCGGCGCCGACGTTCTCCACCTCCGGATGGGCGATCAGGCAGGCGTCCACCGGCTGGATGTCGTGGGAGCGGTGACGGCGCAGGCCGAGGACGCCCTCACGGTCGACGGCGAACTGCACGCGGGTGCGCCAGCCGAGGCCGTCGGGGGCGCCGGGCACCTCCTCGACGACGCCCTTCCACTCGATTCCGGCCAGCCGCCTGAGCTGCTCGGCGACCACGTCGGTCTTCAACAGGCGCTGGGCGTCGAGGGAGGCGTGCTGCCAGTCGCAGCCTCCGCAGCGGCCGGGCCCGGCGAACGGGCACGGCGGGGTCACCCGGTCGGCGGAGGGCTCCAGGATCTCGACGGCGTCGGCCCGCAGGAAACGGCTGGTCTCCTCGGTGATCTCCGCGAGGACGCGCTCGCCGGGGAGCGCGTGCCGTACGAAGACCACCCGGCCGTCGTGGCGGGCGACACACCAGCCGCCGTGCGCGACCGGTCCCACCGTCAGTTCAACCGCCATGCCATGCCCCCACAGTCCGTCGTCGTCGAGCCTCCCTGTCGTCAGGAGTACATACGAAAGGTTATGCCTTGCCGTCCTCGCCCCGGGCCATCTCGTCACGGACCACCGCGTCGCGGACGGCCTCCTCCACGGCGGCCTCCTCCTCCCGGAGCGCCTCATCGTGGCGCGCCTCCCCCGCGGGCGCCTCACGATGCCGGCGGCGGACGGCGTTGGGGGCGTAGCGCTCGGGGCGGCCCTTGAGGCGATCGGAGGAGTGGAGCTGCCAGGGCACGCTGGTGACCATCACTCCGGGCTGGAAGAGCAGCCGGCCCTTGAGCCGCAGCGCGCTCTGGTTGTGCAGCAGGTGCTCCCACCAGTGGCCGACGACGTACTCGGGGATGTAGACGGTCACCACGTCGCGGGGCGAGCGGCGGCGCAGCGACTTGACGTACTCCAGGATCGGCCGGGTGATCTCGCGGTAGGGCGAGTCGAGCATCTTCAGCGGCACCGGGATGCCCCGCCGCTCCCACTCCTCCTGCAGGGCGCGGGCCTCCTCGCCCTCCACGCCCACGGTGAGCGCCTCCAGGGTCGAGGGCCGGGTGGCGCGGGCGTAGGCGAGAGCGCGCAGGGTCGGCTTGTGGATCTTGGAGACCAGGACGACGGCGTGGTTGCGGGCCGGCAGCATCGACTCGTCCATCTGGGCGTCCTCGGAGACGGCGAGCTCGCGGGCCACCTTCTCGTAGTGGCGGTGGATGGCCTTCATCATCAGGAACAGCAGCGGCATGGCCACGCAGACGATCCACGCGCCGTGGGTGAACTTGGTGAGCAGCACGACCACCAGCACCACGCCGGTCATGACGCCGCCGAAGAAGTTGATGGCCCGCGAACGTCTCATCTGCTGGCGGACCGAGGAGTCGGTCTCGGTCTTCAGATGCCGGGTCCAGTGCCGGACCATGCCGATCTGGCTCAGCGTGAACGACACGAAGACGCCCACGATGTAGAGGTTGAGCAGGCGGCTGACGTCGGCATCGAAGCCCCACAGCAGCAGGCACGCGGCGGCGGCCAGGAAGATGATGCCGTTGGAGAAGGCCAGCCGGTCACCCCGGGTGTGCAGCTGGCGGGGGAGGAAACGGTCCTGGGCCAGGATGGAGCCGAGCACCGGGAACCCATTGAAGGCGGTGTTGGCCGCGAGGAAGAGGATCAGCGCGGTGACCGCGGCGATGGCGAAGAAGAACAGCGAGCCGTGGCCGAAGACCGCCTCGGCGACCTGGGCGATGATCGGCTGCTGGTAGTAGTCGGGCCCCGCGGGCCTGCCGTCGATGAGCACGTCGTAGGCGGCCCTGGCGGGGTCGGCGAGCTTGACGCCGGAGGCCATGCCGAGCGAGATGATGCCCACGAACATGACGACCGAGACCAGGCCCATCATCAGCAGCGTGGTCGCGGCGTTCTTGCTCTTGGGCTTGCGGAAGGCGGGCACGCCGTTGCTGATCGCCTCCACGCCGGTGAGCGCGGCGCAGCCGGAGGAGAACGCCCGCAGGATGAGGAAGGCCGCCGCGAAGGACGTCATGTTGGCCTGCTCGGCGAGGATCTCGTAGCCGGCGGTGGGGGCGCGCAGTTCGTCGCCGAGCACGAGCAGCCGGAAGCCGCCCCACACGATCAGGCCGATGACCGCGAACATGAAGGCGTAGGTGGGGATCGCGAAGGCTCCGCCGGACTCGCGGATGCCGCGGAGGTTGACCAGCGTCAGCAGGACGACGATGGCTATCGCGACCAGCGGCTTGTGCTCGGCGACGTAGGGGATCGTGGCGCCGACGTAGTCGACGCCGTTGGCCACCGACACCGCGACGGTGAGGACGTAGTCGACCATCAGGGCGCTGGCGACGGTGAGGCCGGCGTTCTGGCCGAGGTTGACGGTGGCCACCTCGTAGTCGCCGCCGCCGCTGGGATAGGCGTGCACGTTCTGCCGGTAGGACGCCACGACCGTGAGCATCACGACGACGACGGCGACGGCGACCCACGGGGCGAAGCTGTAGAACGAGAGGCCGGCGATGGAGAGGATGACGAGGATCTCCTGCGGGGCGTAGGCCACCGAGGAGAGCGCGTCGCTTGCGAAAACCGGCAATGCGATGCGTTTGGGGAGCAATTGCTCATGCAGCTGCGTGCTGCGCAGCGCCCGCCCGATGAACAGGCGCTTGACAAGGTCCATCACCTTTGACACGTCTGTCGATGCTAGTCCCCATCCGTCCGCCCCGCTGACACGGCACTCCCTGAGCGGGCCATACTGGCTAAGTACATCGGGAAGAAGATCCGCCTCAACGCGACCGGCGGGGGAGCATGCATATCGTGATCATGGGGTGTGGCCGAGTGGGTTCGACCCTGGCGCACATCCTTGAGGACAGCGGCCACTCGGTCGCGATCATCGACCGGGACCCGCAGGCCTTTCGCCGCCTGCGGGCCGGCTTCCGCGGTCGCCGGGTCACCGGGATCGGCTTCGACCGGGACGTCCTGGAAGAGGCCGGGATCGGGTCGGCGGGCGCCTACGTGGCGGTGAGCAGCGGCGACAACTCCAACATCATCTCCGCCCGGGTCGCACGCGAGACGTTCGGCGTGGACAACGTGGTGGCCCGCATCTACGACTCCCGGCGCGCCGAGGTCTACCAGCGGCTGGGCATCCCCACCGTCGCCACGGTCCGCTGGACCGCCGACCAGATCCTGCGCAGGGTGCTGCCCGAGGGGGCCGAGCCGCTGTGGCGCGACCCGACCGGGTCCGTCGTGCTGGCCGAGGTGGCCTACCACCCCGGCTGGATCGGCACCAGGAGCAAGGACCTGGAGGAGGCCGCGGGCACGCGCATGGCGTTCGTCAACCGGATGGGCGAGACCCTGCTGCCCAAGAGCGACTCCGTGGTGCAGGAGGGCGACATCCTGCACGTCATGGCGGTCGAAAGTGACATGGACCGCATCAACAAGGTGCTGTCCGGTGCGCCGGAGGAGGGCCACTGATGCGCGTCACCATCGCGGGTGCCGGAGCCGTCGGCAGGTCGATCGCCGCCGAGCTCCTGGAGAACGGCCACGAGGTCCTGCTCATCGACATCGACCCCAAGGCCATCAAGATCGACACGGTGCCGCGCGCGGAGTGGCTGCTCGCCGACGCCTGCGAGATCTCCTCGCTGGACGAGGCGGCTCTGGCCGACTGCCACGTGGTCGTCGCCGCCAGCGGCGACGACAAGGTCAACCTCGTCGTGTCGCTGCTGGCCAAGACGGAGTACGGCGTGCCGCGCGTGGTCGCCAGGATCAACCACCCCAAGAACGAGTGGCTGTTCAACGAGTCGTGGGGCGTGGACGTGGCCGTCTCGACCCCCCGCCTGCTGAGCGCGCTGGTCGAGGAGGCGGTGAGCGTCGGCGACCTGGTCCGGCTGATGACCTTCCGTCAGGGGCAGGCCAACCTGGTGGAGCTCACCCTGCCCGAGGACGCGCCGGTCGTCGGCCAGCGCGCCGGTTCGGTGCCGTGGCCGACCGACACCGCCCTGGTCGCGATCCTCCGCGAGGGGCGGGTGCTGGTGCCCACCGCCGACGACCCGCTGGAGGCCGGGGACGAGCTGATGTTCGTGGCCAGCCAGGAGGTCGAGGAGGAACTGGCCCGCCTCCTGTCCGCGCACCGGTCCATCCACTGAGACGGGCGCCGGTCCCGTACGGCATGCCGTACGGGACCGGCGCCCGTCCCGGATCCGGCGTCTGCTTCAGGATCCGACACCCGTTTCAGGGAATGGCGTCCGTTTCAGGGAATGGCGGGCGGCCGGACCGGGGTCCGGCCTCTGGTCAGCAGCCACACCATGGCGGCGAGGGCCGCGACCTGGAGCGGCCAGCCCATCACGATCTTCAGGATGCCCAGCTCGGCGACCGCGTCGTTCCCGCCGATCAGGTAGACGGGCAGCTGCACGGCCACCCGGACCACGCACGGGATCATCAGCATCCAGGTGAGCCTGGAGCAGAGCCGCACGACGGCCGGGTCCTTGCGCCAGCCCGTCGGGTCGCCGGTGACGGACCCGATCAGGAAGCCCACCAGGGGCCACCGGGTGACGATCGACAGCAGCATCGCCACCGAGTAGCCGGCGTTGTAGAGGATGCCGGGCAGGTAGACGTCACGGGCGTCGCCGGTGCGAGAGGCGAAGAACGCGCCGATGCCGATGCCGATCAGACTGTTGATCACGAACTGCGGCGAGGAGCGCTGCAGCAGCCGCACGACCAGCAGCAGCACCGCCGCCGAGATGCTGACGACCAGGGACATCCTCAGGTCGGAGGTGCCGATCCACATCCCGGTGAAGGTGATCGTGGGCACGGCTGCCTCGATGATGCCGCGCACTCCCCCGAAGGCCTTGGCGAGCTGAACGCGCATCGCCGCCTCCACCGTGTCGTGCGCGACGGTCTCATCGGTGGTGGTCATGTTCTCGCTCACCGTTCTGTGGTCGTCAATGGCTCACGCACCGCCCGCCGGACGTAGTTCGTATCGAGGATTGAACATCACCTTGCGCCCATCCTGCACGCTGACGAGCCCCTCGGCCAGCACCATCCGGCCCGGTTCGATCCCGGCGATCCTCCGGCGGCCCAGCCAGATCAGGTCGATCACATCCGAACCGTCATAGAGCTCCGCCTCAAGCGCGGGCGCGCCCCCACGGGGCCGCAAGGTCACGGTCCGTAGCGTACCGGTAACGCAGAACCGGCGGCGCCCGCCGCACGAGACGATGGGGGTGGCGCCATGACGATCGAGGTCCTGCTGGAGTTCGCTGGCTTCCAGCTCGGCCTGACTCGTCGTCAGCCGCCGGAAAAAGCCCCGAAATCCGCCCTGTTTATGCGGTTCCTGAGAACCCACGACCTCTCCTTCACATACGTGTCGAATCAGCGTACGCGATCCCCCACGTCAGCGAAGCTCGGCTATCTCCGGACCGCGCTTGAAGGGGTTGAGGTCGGGCACGTCGCCTCCGGCGGCCTGCTGCTCCATGGCCTGCCTGGCCTCCGGCGGAAGCCGCAGCTCGATCGCCTCCTTGGGGGCCATCGGCTCGTCTCCGCGGACCACCACGATGTCGCGGATCACGCCCTCCAGCGTCGCGGCCGCCTCGGCGTCCAGCGCGGCACGCCCGCTGATCACCGCCCGGAGGAACCAGCGCGGGCCGTCGACACCGATGTAGCGGACCGGCTGGGCGACCCCGTCCGCCGGGACCCGGGCCGCCAGCTCGACGCCGAACGGCCCCTCCCGCTCCTCGGCGGTGCCGCCGGCACCCTTGACGCCCTCGGCGAGCTCGTCCCGCACCTCGTCCCAGATGCCGTTGCGCTTGGGCGCCGCGAACGCGTGCACCTGAAGGGCGCTCTCACCGACCATGATGACCGCACCGACGATGTGGTCACCGGCCAGGTTGAGCTGCACCTCGAAACCGGGGTCGACCGGCAGGCGCATACCGCCCAGATCGACCCGCTCCCGCTCGGAACAGGGCTCACCCGAGTCCCACGGACCGGACTCACGGGCCTGCACCTGCTCGACCTTCTCGACCTCCTCGGCCACGGCCGGGGACTCCTCGCGACGGCGACGTCCGAACACTTTCCTCACGCTCCTTGAGATTCGCTGGTCGCTCACCACTCCTCGCTCGCTTCGCGGCCGGCCCGTCCCTCACCGTCCACTCCGCTCGCTCCGTCGGGTTCGCTCCCTGTCAACGTCCGGTGGAGCCGAACCCGCCGGCGCCTCGCGCCGATCCGGGCAGCCGGTCCACCTCGTGGAACACCGCCTTCTCCACCCGCTGGATCACGAGCTGCGCGATGCGATCCCCCCTGCGCAGCCGTAGCGCGTCCTTGGTGTCGGTGTTGAGCAGCGTCACTTTGATCTCGCCCCGGTAGCCCGCGTCCACGGTGCCGGGCGCGTTCACGAGCGTCACACCGTGCTTGGTGGCCAGGCCGGAACGCGGGTGGACGAACGCGGCATAACCATCGGGCAGGGCGATCGCCACCCCGGTGCCCACCATGACCCGCTCCCCGGGGAGCAGTTCGACGTCCTCGGCGGCGTGGAGATCCGCGCCCGCGTCGCCCGGATGGGCGTAGGACGGCAACGGCAGCCCGGCGTCGAGCCGGTGGATCAGCACCTCGACGTTGTCGGTCACGGATTCACCTCGTACTCGTGATGTTCGTCGATGATGGCCTGGGCATCACCGTGCTTGGCGAAGTGTTCCATGCCAACCTCGATGAAGAGCGCGGCGGCTCGCACGGCGACCGGGCCGTCCGGGGAGCCGATCCGCCCCTCAGCCTCAAGGTACGCCTTCCGGCCGGACATCCCGGTGCACCAGGCGCGCAGATGCAGGGTGGTGCCGACCGGGACCGGCGCCAGATAGTCGGTCTCCAGCCGTCCGGTGACGTAGGGGCGCTGGAAGAGCCAGATGGACATGCCGATGACCTCGTCCATCGCCGCGGCCAGCACACCGCCGTGGGCCAGGCCCGGCGCACCCTGGTGCGCCTCCCCCACGGTGAACTCGGCGACCACCGTGGTCCCGTCAGGCGAGGTGGCCTTCAGGTGCAGGCCGGTCGGATGCTGGTCGCCGCAGCCGAAGCAGCGGCTGTAGTGCGGGCCGAGCGGGGTGCCGGGAGCGGGCGCGCCGGGGTGCGCCTGCGGCCGGGTCGCTCCCGGGGGAGGGGTTGTTACGGTGGAACGGGTCACGGAGCAGAACGTTACCCCTTGGGCTGCGGTGATCCCTCATTCACGGGCACGAAGGGCTCGGCGCCCCCGGCCGGCTGGTCCCGCCCCTGCGACTCGTCGCGCCCCGGCGACTCGTCCGGCTCCGACGGCCCGTCCTGCTCCGACGGCCCGTCCTGCTCCGGCGGTTCGGGCGGCTCCGACGACCCGTCCCGCTCCGGCGGTTCGGGCGGCTCGGGTACGGCGGGCAGCGCCATCGGCGGATCACTGCTGAGCTCGGGCAGAGCCCGGTAGATCACGGCGGCGACCGGCACCGCCACCGCCGCCCCGGCGATGCCCGCCAGGATGCCGCCCACGGCCAGCACCAGGATGATGGCCAGCGGGTGGAAGCTCAGCGCCCGGCCGACGATCAGCGGCTGGAGCACGTGGTTCTCCAGCTGCTGCTCCACCACCAGGATGCCCAGGAAGATCAGGGCGTAGATCGGGCCCTTGGCGCCGAGGGTGACCAGGGTCGCGACCGCGCCGGCGAAGAAGATGCCGACGATGGGGATGAAGCTGGCCAGGAAGATCACCACCGCCAGTGGCGCCCAGAGCGGCACGCCCATCCCGGCGAGCACGATGCCCATGATCACGCCGTGCACGGCGGCCACCGCGACCGTGCCCTGGACGTAGTGCGAGAGCGTCACCCAGGCGGCCCGCCCGGCCCGGTCCACGCGAGGCGCGGTCTCCCCGAAGGCCCGCAGGAACCACGACCAGATCCGGTCGCCGTCCTTGAGCAGGAAGAACGTGACGAACAGCAGCAGCACGATGGAGGCCAGCACCTCCAGCGCCACGGTGGCGCCGGTGAGCACCGTCTGGGTGATCTGGTTGCGCTGCGTGGTGACCTGGACGGCGATCTCGTCGATCCACTTGCTGAGCTGGCTGGGCTGCAGGTGCAGCGGCCCGGTGTAGAGCCAGTCCTCCACGGTCTTGGAGGTCGCCCGGACCTGGTCGACCAGTCCGGGGAACTCGTCGTTGGCCCGCACCCCGATGAACCAGCCGATGCCGCCCAGCACCGCGAGCGCGATGAGCAGGGTGACCCATGTGGCGTAGATCGGCCGCATGCCCGTCGCCCGGAGCCTGCGGGTGACCGGGAACAGCAGCGCGGTGAGTAACAGCGCGATGGCCACGGGCAGGACCACGATGCGCAGCGTCGCGATGAACTGCGCGAAGTAGAAGACGGCCCAGCCGATGATGATCAGGCACAGGCTCCACGCGGCCAGGCGGAGCAGCGTGCGCGGCACCAACTGCGTCAGACGTTCCCGATCGGAGATCACGCTTTCCAGACTGTCACGCCGCGGCCGACAATGCGCGGGGTTATCGGCCGGATACGAAAAGGAGGGGCCGGGATGACCGGCCCCTCCCCGCGTCGTGCGGCCCGGATCAGCGCTCCTGCGGCGGCCGGGAGATCACCCTGTCGTCGAGGTAGCAGCTGCAGCTACCGCAGCCTGGAGTCATGTCCTGTCCTCCCCTCACCTGTCGTGTTCCGACCGTACGGCAGGACCGCCCGACCGGGAGGACAGACTTGTGTGGGATCAGGTCAGGGTGACCTCCACCAGCAGGTCGCCCTCGCCGGGCCGGAGCACGAACTCCTCGATGACGCCCGCGCCGCACAGGTCGTCCTGCGCCTGCCGTACGAGGTCGGCCTGGGCGCCGGTGACGGTCAGCCGGGAGACCTCGCCGCGCATCGACAGTCTGGCGTCGGACTTGGCCTTGCGCACCCGGCCGAGGACCGTGGCCACCACCGGGAGCAGCTCCGCCTCCCCGCCCCGCTCGGAGGGCGTGGGCCAGGGCGCCCGGTGCACCGATCCCTCCCGCCACCAGGACCAGACCTCCTCGGTGACGAACGGCAGGAAGGGGGCGAACAGCCGGAGCATGACGTCCAGCGCCTCGCGCAGCGCCGCGTGGGCCGAGCGAGCCGCCGCGCCGCCGTCGTAGGCCCTGGCCTTGACCAGCTCCAGGTAGTCGTCGCAGAACTCCCAGAAGAACCGCTCGGTCCGCTCCAGCGCGCGGGTGTAGTCGTAGGCCTCGAACGCCTCGGTGGCCTCTCCGACCACCTGCGACAGCCGGGCCAGCATCGACAGGTCGATCGGCTCGGTGACCTCGCCGCCGTCCTCCCCCAGGCTCAGGACGAATTTGGAGGCGTTCAGGATCTTGATCGCCAGGCGGCGGCCGATCTTGATCTGGCCGGTGTCGAAGGCGGTGTCGGTGCCCGGACGGCCGTGGGCCGCCCAGTAGCGGACCGCGTCCGAGCCGTACTGCTCCAGCAGGCCGAGCGGGGTGACGACGTTCCCCACGGACTTGGACATCTTCTTGCGGTCCGGGTCGAGGATCCACCCGGAGATCGCGGCGTTGCGCCAGGGCAGGGTGCCCCGCTCCAGGTGCGCCCGGACCACCGTCGAGAACAGCCAGGTCCGGATGATCTCGTGGGCCTGCGGGCGCAGGTCCATGGGGAAGACCCGCTCGAACAGGTCCTCGTCCCGCTCCCAGCCGCCCGCGATCTGCGGGCTCAGCGAGGAGGTGGCCCAGGTGTCCATGACGTCCGGGTCACCGGCGAAGCCTCCCGGCTTGCCGCGCTGGTCCTCGGTGTAGCCGGGCGGCACGTCGCTGGAGGGGTCGATGGGCAGCGTGGACTCCTCCGGCACGATCGGCGAGGAGCGGTCGGGCTCGCCCGCGCCGTCCAGCGGGTACCACACCGGGATCGGCACGCCGAAGAACCGCTGCCGGGAGATCAGCCAGTCGCCCGCCAGGCCCTCCACCCAGTTGTCGTAGCGGACCTTCATGTGGGGCGGGTGCCAGGACAGCTCCTCGCCGCGCGCCAACAGCTCGTCCCTGAGCGCGTGGTCGCGCCCGCCGTTGCGGACGTACCACTGGCGGGTGGTGACGATCTCCAGGGGCCGGTCGCCCTTCTCGTAGAACTTCACCGCGCGCTTGACCGGCCGCGGCTCGCCCTCCATGTCGCCGGATCCGCGCAGCAGCTCCACGATCCGCTCGCGGGCGCCGTGCAGGGTCCTGCCCGCCAGCTCGGCGTACGGCTCCGCCGGGACGCCCTCGGGCGCCTCGGGGAGCATCCGGCCGTCCCAGCCGACGACCGCACGGGTGGGCAGGTTCAGCTCGCGCCACCAGGTGACGTCGGTGATGTCGCCGAAGGTGCAGATCATCGCGATTCCCGAGCCCTTGTCCGGCTCCGCCAGGTGATGGGCCAGCACCGGCACCTCGACGCCGAACAGCGGCGTGCGCACCGTGGTCCCGAACAGCGGCCGGTAGCGCTCGTCGTCGGGGTGCGCCACCAGCGCCACGCAGGCGGGCATCAGCTCGGGACGGGTCGTCTCTATCCAGACGCGGTCGCCGAACCCCTTGGCCCGCTGCTCCTCGGAGAGGGTGAAGCCGAGCCGGTGGAAGGCGCCGGGCCACTCCCGGTCCTCCAGCTCGGCCTGGGCGACGGCCGTACGGAAGGTGACGTCCCACAGCGTGGGCGCCTCCGCCACGTAGGCCTCGCCGCGGGCCAGGTTGCGCAGGAACGCGCGCTGGGAGGCGGCCCGCGCGCCGCCGTCGATGGTGGCGTAGGTGAGCGACCAGTCCACCGACAGGCCCAGGCGGCGCCAGAGCTCCTCGAACGCCTTCTCGTCCTCGATCGTGAGCCGCTCGCACAGCTCGATGAAGTTACGGCGCGAGATGGGGATCTGCCGTTTGGCGTCGGGCCTGTCCGGCGGCTCGAACCGCGGGTCGTAGGGGATGGAGGGGTCGCAGCGCACGCCGAAGTGGTTCTGCACCCGGCGCTCGGTGGGCAGTCCGTTGTCGTCCCAGCCCATGGGGTAGAAGACCTCGCGGCCCCGCATGCGCTGGAAACGGGCGATCGTGTCGGTGTGGGTGTAGGAGAAGACGTGGCCGACGTGCAGGGACCCGGAGACGGTCGGCGGCGGGGTGTCGATCGAGTAGATCTCGTCCCGCGTGCGCGACCTGTCGAAACGGTAGGTGCCCTCGGTCTCCCAGCGGGCTACGCATACGGCTTCCAGCCCGTCGAGAGTCGGTTTCTCGGGCATGGGCGCATGGCGCGGTCGCTGCTGTGTCATGCCTCCCTATGGTATGGCTTCACGCGGTGCGACGCTGTTGGAGACTAGTGTTCCTGTGCGGAGCGAAAAAAGGGGAGGACCCATATGGCCGACAAGACCGAGAAGCAGGACATGGCATGGCGGGCCATCGGCGGCCTGGTAGGCCTGGCCACCGCCTGGGGCGCCAGGAAGGTCATCGGGTTCGCCTGGGAGAAGACGACCGGCAGGAAGCCGCCGGCGGACAACGAGTCGCTGGACATCAGCCTCGGCGAGGCGATCGGCTACGCCGTGGTGATGGGCGTGGGCATGCAGGTCGCCCAGATCGTGGTGGCCCGCACCGCCAGGAGGCGCTACGACGCCTGGAAGGCCGTGAAGAGCACGGCCAAGGAGATCGCCTCCTGACGGCGGGGAGGGCGGTGCGAGGGAGCCCCGGGGCCTCAGGACTCCAGGGCCGCGAGAAACTCCTTCGCCCAGCGGTCCACGTCGTAGGTCGCCACCCGTCTGCGCAGCGAGCGCATCCGGCGGGACAGATCGTGCGGCGTGGACCGCATCGCGGTCAGCATCATCCGCTTGAGCCCGTCGATGTCGTAGGGGTTCACCATGAACGCCTGCCGTAGCTCGTCGGCCGCCCCGGCGAACTCACTGAGCACCAGCGCGCCGCGCAGGTCGTTGTGGCAGGCGATGTACTCCTTGGCGACCAGGTTCATCCCGTCGCGCAGCGGCGTCACCACCATCACGTCCGCCGCCAGGTAGAGCGACGCCAGCTCGTCGCGGCCGTAGGACTGGTGCATGTACTGCACCGGCTGCAGGCCGAGCTCGCCCTGCTCGCCGTTGATCCGGCCGACCTGCAGCTCGATCGAGTCGCGCAGCCGCATGTATTCCTCGACCCGTTCCCGGCTCGGCGTCGCGATCTGCACGAACGCCGCCTCCCCGGCCTTGATCGAGCCCTCGGAGAGCAGTTCCTCGAACGCCTTCAGCCGCTGGCCGATGCCCTTGGTGTAGTCGAGCCGGTCCACGCCGAGCAGCATGCACTCGGGGTCGCCCAGCTCCGCGCGGATCTCCTTGGCCCGCTCGATGATGTGCGGCTCGCGGACCAGGGAGTCCAGCTCGCCGAAGTCCACCGAGATGGGGAAGGCCCCGGCGCGCACGACCCGGTCCTCCACGTAGATCTCGTGCTTGTGGTGCTGGTAGCCGAGCAGGCGGCGGCAGAGCCTGATGAAGTTGGAGGCGCCTCCGGGGCGCTGGAACCCGACGAGGTCGGCGCCGAGCAGGCCTTCGACGATCTCCCGCCGCCAGGGGAGCTGCGAGAACAGCTCGACCGGCGGGAAGGGGATGTGCAGGAAGAAACCGATGCGCAGGTCGGGGCGGAGCTTGCGCAGCATGGCCGGGACCAGCTGGAGCTGGTAGTCCTGGATCCACACGACGGCGTTCTCCGCGGCCTCCTCGGCGGCGGCCCGGGCGAAGCGCTCGTTGACCACCCGGTAGGCCTCCCAGGTGACGCGCGAGTAGACCGGCGGGGCGACCACGTCGTGGTAGAGCGGCCAGAGGGTGGTGTTGGAGAATCCCTCGTAGTAGAGCTCCACCTCCGACTCCGACAGCGGCACGGGGATGAGGTGCATGCCGTCGTGGTCAAAGGGGTCGAGCCGCTCGTCGGGGGCCCCGTGCCAGCCGATCCAGGCGCCTTCCCGGCGCTGGAGGACGGGGGCGATCGCGGTGACGAGGCCGCCGGGGCTGCGCCGCCACATGTCCTCACCCATCCGGTCGACGGGAAGGCGGTTAGCCACGATCAGAAATGAACTGCGGCCCTGCACAGATTCCTCCAGATAGTCGTCTTACCCATAACGACTACCCAATTCGGGCGTTTCTATGACTTTCCACGTGGAAGTCCCCGATGAGCCCGCAGATCCGCCCGGACGATGTCGGCGAGCTTCCTGGTGGCGGCGCGGTTGAGCATCCCTCCGGCCACGGCACCGGTGAGGAAGGGGCCCAGCGTGGTCAGATGGCGGCCGAGGGTGCGCATCAGCCGGTTGCGCAGGGCGGTCTTGGTGGCCGCGCCCAGGGCGACGGTGACCGAGCCGGGGGACATGGGATCGACCCCGCGCTGCTTGGACCAGGCGGTCACGTAGGCCACCGCCCGCTGGGAGCCGGTGCCGGGCACCGCTATGCCGTAGACCTCGTGGAGCTCGGCGATGAGCTTGACCTCGATCGCGGCGACCACGAGGGTCTCCGCCACGAGCTGGGCGGGGGCCGACAGCAGCAGGGGCGGGGCGGCGAACTCGGCGGCGGCGAGGGCTCCCCCGATGGCGCCGACCGTCATGGTGGCCTTGGACGCGGTCCGCGCCAGGTCGTCGGCCAGCGGCTCGGCGGTGAGTCCGTGGTGGTGCTCGGAGAGGGTGGCGAGGTCGCGGATGGGGATGCGGGGCGCCACGGCCATGAACACGTCGGCCAGCCAGCGGCCCCGGCCCGTCCCGGAGGCCTTGGCCTTCCTGGCGCCGTCGGCCAGGGTGGTGGACAGGCGGCCGAGCAGCCGTCGCCGCTCGGCGCCATCCATGTCGCCAGGCTCGGCGAGCCTGCCGACGATCTCGGCCACTTCGTTCTCCGGCGTGCCGGCCGACTCCTCGGCCGTGGAGTCGTCCGGCTCGACACCGGTCTGTCTGTTCTCTGACGGCATGTCTCGGAACCTCCTCAAGGCTTGTCCTTGGGCCCTACCCTTCCATCGGAGGGCACACATCGGACAGGCCATCGGAACGATCGTCAGGCCGCGCACTCCCGGCAGATCTGCTGGCCGTTCCTTTCGACGGCGAGCTGGCTGCGGTGATGCACCAAGAAGCAGCGCGCGCAGGTGAACTCGTCGGCCTGACGAGGAATCACCCGGAGCGAAAGCTCCTCGTTGGACAAGTCGGCACCCGGCAGTTCGAGCGACTCGGCGAGATCCGTCTCGTCGATGTCGATACTGCCCGAGGACTTGTCGGTACGGCGTGCCTGCAGTTCCTGAAGACTGTCCTCGTTGAGGTCGTCATCGGTCTTGCGTGGGCTGTCGTAATCGGTAGCCATCGGTCTGCTCCATCCCCCTCATCTATCTGTCTGCGCCGGCTCGCGCGTGTGTAACGTCCGAGAGGCCCAAGTTGTGCCCAATCCGACAGAGAGATTCCTGCTCGGTACCCCGCCGGAATGGTCGCTGAACCTCCCCACACGTGAGGGACCTCCCGCCAATGGGCATGGTTAGCCAAATATGGCGTAAACCACAGCATTGGCGACATGAACCACCGTGTTCGACGGCACATCCAACCACATGTACGGCGTGAACGAGACGCCCCCCGCCGGATCAACGTGATTGGAGTCTCACGGTCACCACGAGACCTCCTCCGTCCCTGGGGACGGCGGTCACGTTGCCTCCGTGAGCGCGCACGACCGCACGGACGATGGACAGCCCGAGCCCCGCCCCCTTGGCCGATTCGACCCGGTCGGCGTTGAGCCGCCGAAACGGCTCGAACAAGCTGTTCACCTCGTATGCGGGCACATGCGGCCCCGTGTTGGCCACCTGAACAACCAGGGCCCCCTCCACCATTCCCGTCCGCACCCAGAGACGTCCGGCTTCGGGGAGGTTGTGTTTTATCGCGTTCTCCACCAGATTCGCCACGCAGCGCTCCAGCAGGACCGGATCGCCTTCCGTCTCGGCGCTGCGGAGCTCGGTGGTCATGGTGACCCCGGCCTCCTCGGCACGTGAGGTCAGCTGCTCCACGGCGGTCTCGGCGACGTCCTTCACGTCCACCCGCTTGCGCACGCTCAGCTCGCGTTCGCTGCGGGCCAACAGCAGCAGGCCCTCGATCAGGTGCTCGTTACGGGCGTTGACCTCCAGGAGCGTACGGCCCAGCGCCTTGAGATCCCCCGACGCCTCGGGGTCTCCCAGCGCGATCTCCAGGACCGTCCGGTTGATCGTCAACGGTGTGCGGAGCTCGTGCGAGGCGTTGGCCACGAACCTCCGTTGTGTGTCGAACGCCACATTGAGCCTGGTCAGCATGGCGTCGAAGGTGTCGGCCAGCTCCTTGAGCTCGTCGTTGGGCCCCTTGAGGTCGATCCGCTCGTGGGCGAGCGTGGTCCCGGAGAGCTTGCGGGCCGTCGTGGTCATCTGCTGGATCGGCTTGAGCGCCCGGTCGGCGACGAGATAGCCGATGATGACCGCCAGGATGCCCACGCCCGCCAGAGCCAGCAGCGAGCGCCTGAGCAGGGCTTTACGCGCCTCGTCGATCGCGAGATGCCGGAACCCGGTCCACTCCTCCTGGAACTTCTGCTGGTAGGCGAGCGGCGCGTCCGGCAGGCTGATGGGCGGCCAGGCATCGTTGATGGCCCAGCCCACCAGCATGTAGATCACGAACAGCAGGAGCATCCCGGCCACGAAGAACAGCACGCCGTAGGTGATGGTCAGCCGCCACCGGATGCTGATCCGGTCCATGAGCGCTCTCACCTGGTCGAGGACCGAGGGCCGCTGCGGGGAGGCACCCTGCGGAGGCGGCCCGTCCCACACCGGCGGGCCGGTCGGCGGCGGCGGCTGGGGCCGCGCCGGAGCGGCGAAGGCCGGCGGGGCGCCCTTCCTCGCCTCCCTCTCGGAGTGCGGGCTGATCATCGGATGGGTGGGCACCGACTCGCGCGGCCCGTCCGCCGGAGCGGACCCGGGCCGTTCCTCTCCCCCGCCTGCTGGAAAACTCACAACTTGTATCCGACTCCGGGCACCGTCTCGATCACCTGAGGCTCGCCCAGCTTCTTCCTCAGGGTCATCATGGTGACCCGCACCACGTTGGTGAACGGGTCGATGTTCTCGTCCCACGCCTTGTCCAGCAGGTCCTCCTGGCTGACGACGGCGCCCTCGGCGCGCATCAGCTCCTCAAGGACCGCGAACTCCTTCTTGGTGAGCGCGATCTCCTCGCCGTCCCTGCTGACCAGCCGCTTGCCCGGATCCAGCCGGACCCCGTTCCGCTCCAGCACCGGCGGCAGCGCCGGGGCGGAACGGCGGCCGAGGGCCCGCACCCGCGCCACGAGCTCGATGAACACGAAGGGTTTGGCCAGGTAGTCGTCGGCGCCCAGGCCCAGCCCCTCCACCTTGTCGTCCACGTCACCCGAGGCGGTCAGCATCAGGATCCGCGACGCGGTCCGCTCGGCCACCAGGCGGCGGCAGACCTCGTCCCCGTGGACCACGGGCAGGTCCCGGTCCAGAACGATCACGTCGTAGTCGATGTAACCGGTCCGTTCCAGCGCGCCGGCGCCGTCGTAGGCCACATCCACGGCCATGGCCTCACGCCGAAGCCCCGTCGCGATCGCGTCGGCGAGCACCCGCTCGTCCTCAACCACAAGCACCCGCACGGCCTCTGGTACCTCCCGTGAAATATGGAAAGAGCCGCTGGAACGGCTACCCATTGTCGCCACACCCTCCGTAAGCCGGCGGTAAGGCCACTGCCACGATAGACACCGTCCGTGATGTGTGACACATCCAGGTTTAGCCGATGCCGATTGCTGGGTACAGCCCGAAGCCAGTCCTCCCAGCCCTACCCTTCATCCCCCGTTGAGAAAGAAGGTGAAATGGGCGAGTTCACGACCACGATCGGACACCGCCTCGACCAGGCCTACAAGAATCTGCAGGAGGCCAGGTCCGCAGGCGACGACTACCTCGCCGACACCTTCGCCGCCGAGATCGAGGACCTCCGTCGTCTGGCCACAGACAACGGCCTCTCCCTCTAGCGCCGGCGCGAGGAGGCCCCGGCGTCACGCCGGGGCCTCCTCGCGTCAGGTGTCCCTGACGTTCTCCCACCGCGCGTCCCCGGCGTCCCGGGTGCCCGCGCTCCGGACGCCCTCAGCCGGGTGCCCGCGTTCCGGACGCCCCGGCTCCGGGACGCGCTCCTCAGGCGTCGCGCTCGGGGTCCAGCGGCGCCAGCAGGTCGTGCAGCTCCTCGAACAGGCCCGGCGCCGCGCAGAGCGTGAGCTCCGGACTGGCCGGTCCGCCGTTCAGCCCGCCCAGCCTGGCTCCGGCCTCGGTGGCGATGAGGCCGCCGGCCGCGTAGTCCCAGACCTGCGGGCCCCGCTCGTAGTAGCCGTCCACCCGGCCGGCCGCCACCGAGCACAGGTCCGCGGCGGCCGAGCCGGCCCGGCGGATGTCGCGCACGCGCGGCACCACGTGGGCGAGCACCTCCGCCTGCACCCTCCGCCGTCCCGTCTCGTAGCCGAACCCGGTGGCGATCAGGGCCCGGTTCAGCGGCACGCCGGTGTTGCAGCGCAGCCGCTCCCCCGACAGCCACGCGCCCTCGCCCCTGGCCGCGGTGAAGACCTCGCCGCGGGGCACGACGTTGACCACCCCGGCGACGACCTCGCCGTCGACCTCGACCGCGATGCTGACCGCCCAGTCCGGCAGGCCGTACAGGAAGTTGACCGTGCCGTCGATCGGGTCCACGATCCAGCGGACGCGGCCGTCGCCGGTCGATCCGCCCTCCTCACCGAGGATCGCGTCGTCCGGCCTGACCGCCTTGAGCCTGGCGCGGATCAGCTCCTCGGAGGCCTTGTCCAGCGCGGTCACCACGTCGGTGGGGCTGGACTTGGTGGCCAGCACCTCGGGCCGGGCCGGGCGTTTGGCCAGGAGCATCTCCCCGGCCTCCCGGGCGATCTCCTCGGCCAGGTGGGCGAAGGTGCCTAGGGTCTCCATCGTCCCGCCCTCCTCCTCGTCGCCCCTCGCTCCGCCGGGCTCACGAGAGCGACTCCGGCCGCTTCCACTCCCGGCCGAGAACGTGCTGGTCCAGGAAGGCGAGGACGGTCTCGTACCAGACCACGGCGTTGCCGGGCTTGAGCACCCAGTGGTTCTCGTCGGGGAAGTACAGGAACTTCGACTCCACGCCCGAGCGCTGCAGGTCCCACCACAGGCGCAGGCCCTCGCCGATCGGCACCCGGTAGTCCTTGTCGCCGTGGATGACCAGCATCGGCGTGGAGATCTCCGCCAGGGACAGGTGCGGGGAGAGGCTGGCGTACAGCTCGCCGCCCGGGGTGCCGAACTCGCGCTGCCAGTACATGGGCGCGTCGGTGGTGCCGGCGAACTGGTCCAGGTGCCAGAGCGAGGCGTGGGTGACGATCGCCTTGAACCGGTCGGTGTGCCCGGCGACCCAGTTGGCCATGTAGCCGCCGAACGAGCCGCCCATGGCGGCGGTCCTGGTGGCGTCGACCTCCGGCAGCTCCAGCGCGGCGTCGGTGATCGACATCAGGTCGGCGTGGGTGCGCGGGCCCCAGTTGGCCCAGCCGCGCCGGATCATCTCCGAGCCGTAACCGGTGGACAGGCACGGGTCGGGCAGCAGTACGGCGTAGCCGTGCTGCGCCATGATCCACGGGTTCCACCGCCAGGACCAGTCGTTCCAGCTCGACAGCGGGCCGCCGTGGATCCACAGCAGGAACGGCGCCGGGTTCTCCGCGGAGGCCCCCTCCGGCAGCACCAGCCAGCCCCGGACCGTCGCGCCGTCGTCGGCGGTCGCGGTCACCTCGGTCAGCGTTCCGGGCAGCTCCAGCTCGGGGGCCGGGGAGGCCAGCTCCTCGACCGTGCCGCCGGCGGTGACGCGGACCGGTCCCGCGGCGCGGTCCACGGCGCTGCGCAGCGCGTAGACGGCGCCGTCGGGCGCGACGTTGAGCGACAGGTAGGCGGCGTCGTCCGGGGTGAGCCGCACCGGCTCGGAGCCGTCGGCCGGGACCTGGAAGATCGGGCGGCGGCCCTGGTGGTCGGCGGCCACGTACAGGGAGCGCGAGTCGGGGGCCCAGGCGATGTCCGACGGCCACAGTCCGCCACCCGCGGCGTGCCCCTCGCCGGTGGCCAGGTCCACGATCCACAGGGTGGTCTCGGGGATCCGCGAGGTGTCGGCCTGGACGCTGCGCACGCACGCGACCAGGCGGCCGTCCGGAGAGACCCTGACGGGGCCGTCGAAGTCGTAGCCGTCCTGCTCGGCCAGGATCCGCTGGGCTCCGGCGTCGGCCGTCGCGATCGCCACCAGCCGGGAGCGGATCTCGCCCGCCGGCAGCGGCACCGACCAGGTCGTCACGACCGTCCCGCCGTCGGGGGTCACGTCGTAGGAGGCGTTGGTCAGCGCCTTGCCCGGCTGCGGGGTGAGGTCCCTGACCTCGGCCAGCCGGTCGTCCTCGCCGAGGATCCCGGCGAACAGCCTGGGCTCGCCGGGGCCGAGGTCGTGATCCCAGTAGCGCACCAGGGAGCTCTCGTGCAGGATCGCGCTGATCCCGGTCTCCTTGCGGGCCTTGCGCCGCTCGTCCTCGGTGGCCTCGTCACCGGGCAGGACGTCGGAGCCGAAGACCACGCTCTGGCCGCCGACGGCGAATCCGGCCACACCGCCGGGCCTGGAGGCGATCTGCCGGGCCTCGCCGCCGGCCGCGGGCAGCAGCCAGAGCGCCGGGGTCTCCTCGTCGGCGTCCTTGACGGTCGGGTCGGGACGGCGCGAGCCGAAGAGCAGGTCGCCGTCCGCGGTGAACTCCGCTCCGGCCTCGCCCTTGACGGACCTGGTCAGCCGGTACGGCCTGCGCCCGTCGAAGGGGATCTCCCACAGCGAGGTCCCGTAGGACTTGCCGTCGGGGTTCAGTGCCTGCACCACGCTGACCAGGCGGGTTCCATCGGGGGAGAGCCGCAGGGATGCCACCCGCGGTACGCCGACATAATCGCGAATGTCATTGAAAGGGGTCACCATCCGAACCTACCTCGGACGTCGTCCCCGGTCGCGCATCCTGACGGACACCTCTGTCCGGACAATCGCGCGCCCTGCTGGACACCTCTGTCCGGACAATCGCGCGTCCTGCTGGACGCCTCTGTCCGGACACCGAGGGTGACCGTGCGAGAGAATGCCCTGGCATGCGGTTTGATGAATGCCATGGGGACTTACGACGCGTTGCTCGTCGTCTCGTTCGGAGGGCCGGAGAAGCCCGACGACGTGATGCCGTTTCTGGAGAACGTGGTGCGGGGCCGGGGGATCCCGCGCGAGCGGTTGCTGGAGGTCGAGGCGCACTACCAGCGTTTCGGCGGGATGAGCCCGATCAACCAGCAGTGCCGCGACCTGATCGCCGCGATCGAGCCGACCATCGACCTGCCGGTCTACTGGGGGAACCGCAACTGGCACCCCTACCTGGAGGACACGCTCCGCCAGATGGCCGCCGACGGCGTCCGCCGGGCGGCGGCCTTCGTCACCGCCGCCTACAGCTCGTACTCGGCCTGCCGGCAGTACATCGATGACATCTCCCTGGCCAGGGCCGCGGTCGAGGGCGCGCCGGAGGTCGTCAAGCTCCGGCACTACTTCGACCATCCCGGCTTCGTCGCGGCCATGGTGGACCACACCCGCGCGGCCCTGGAGGAGCTGCCGGCCGAGCACAGGGACGCCGCGCGCCTGGTCTTCACCGCGCACAGCATCCCCGTCTCGATGGCGGAGACGTCCGGGCCGGGCGGCGGGGCGTACGAGGCGCAGCTACGCCGGACGGCCTCGCTGATCGCCGCCGGGGTGGGCGGCGACCGGCCGTGGGACCTGGTCTGGCAGAGCCGCAGCGGCGCCCCGCACATCCCGTGGCTGGAGCCCGACGTCTGCGACCATCTGGCCGGGATCGACGCCCCCGCGGTGGTGCTGGTGCCGATCGGGTTCGTCTCCGACCACATGGAGGTCGTCTACGACCTCGACGTGGAGGCCGCGGAGCTGGCCGGGAAGATGGGCCTGCCGCTGGCCAGGGCCGCCACCGCGGGCACCCACCCCCGGTTCGTCGCGATGGTCGGCGAGCTGCTGGCCGAGCCGGAGCCGGTCGCCTGCGCGGCCACCTGCTGCCCCGCCCCGGCCCGCCGTACCGCCCAGGCGCCGGGGGCGGGCCGTCACGGGTAGGCGCGGGCGTAGCCCTGGGAGATGGACATGACCTTGCTGACGTACGACCAGGAGTGGTTGTAGAACCAGATGGCCTTCTCCAGCTTCTTGCCGCCCTGCCCGGCGCCGTTGGCGCACAGGTAGTTGGCCGCCGAGGGGACGGCGTCGTACGGGCTCCAGATGTCGGCGACGCCGTCGCCGTCGCCGTCGACCCCGTAGGCCTTCCAGGTGGCGGGCATGAACTGCATGGGGCCCTGCGCGCCCGCCGAGGACGGCCCGTTGTTGCGCCCGTGCGAGCTCTCCACCTGGCCGATCGCGGCCAGCACCGTCCATGACAGGCCCGGGCAGACGGCGGCCGACCTGCGGTACAGATCCAGGTAGCTGCCGGGCCGTCCGACCGCCACCTGCCGGACCGCCCGCGACTGCTTGCCGGTGGTCTTGGTCTTAACAGTGGTCTTGGCCGTGGTCTTGGTCTTGGTCTTGCCGGTGGCGGCCCTGTCCGCGGCGCTCTTGTCCGCGGCGGCCCGCGCCGTACGGCCGCCGCCCACCGCGATCACCTGCGCGCCCGAGCCGAGCAGCCTGCGCACCCCGGCGTTCAGGGTGGTCGCCGCCTTCTCCGGGCCGTGCACCAGCAGTGCCACGCCCGGCAGCAGCCCGAGCCGCCGGCCGGTCTCCATGCCGACCAGGCCGTCCACGCCGGGCAGGCCGAACGAGGCGGACGCCGCGACCCGGAGCCGGGGGCCGCCGTCCACCTGGTACTCCGATCCGAGGACCAGCCCGAAGCGGCGCACCGCCGAGCTGTCGGCGACGAACTCCCCCTGGGTCAGCGCGCTCCACACCCTGGGCTGTTCGGCCACGGCCTTCGGCGCCCAGGCCCGGAAGCGCGCCGGGTCGACCGCGAGCAGGTTGAGCCCGGCCCCGGAGATCCTGACCGCTCCGCCGTCGAAGGAGTCGACCTTCTCGACGTGCTTGAGCTGGGAGATGTCCTCCTTGGTCTGCTGGGGCAGGCCCGTCTGGGAGATCACCAGCAGCCGGGGCGGGGTCAGGGTGATCCCGGGACCGCCGGTGGCCGAGGTCACCGGGGCCGCGGAGGGCGCCGGGGTCGGCCTGACCGTCGGAGGGCCGGCCAGCGGGGCGAGTCCGGCCAGGTCGGGGAGGTCGGACTCGGCGGCGGTGGCCGTGAGGGAGCCTGCGGGACGGGTGGCGAGGAACACCGCGCCGACGACGACCGCGAGCGCGGCCACGATGGCCAGCATCGTGACGAACGCCCACAACCGGGGAAGATGCGACACCGCGCTCACGTTAGCTCCAAGAAGCCATGATGTGTGCCATCGCGTGGAAAATGGCTTGCCGAGCACCGGTTCGGTCGGAAACTGTCGGTACGATCTACGCTTGAAACGCGCGAGGGGGAGTCGTCAGTGGTCGGGCCGTACCGGGGACTGTTCAGCACGCCCGGTGTCAAAGGTTTCGTGATCGCCGGATTCGTCGGGCGGATGCCGATGTCGATGCTCGGCCTCGGCATCATCCTGCTCATCGAGGCCCTCACCGACTCCTTCGCCATGGCGGGCGCGGTCGCGGCCACCGTCAACATCTCCTACGCCGTCGCCGCGCCCCTGACGGGACGCCTGGTGGACAGGTTCGGCCAGGCCAGGGTAATCGTCCCGCTCACCCTGGCACACGGCACCGCGCTGACGGGCCTGATGCTCTGCGCGCAGTTCCGGGCGCCCGCGTGGAGCCTGTTCGCCACCGGCGTCCTGGTCGGCGCGAGCGCGGTGTCGCTCGGCTCGCTCGTGCGGGCCCGCTGGTCCCACCTGCTCGCGGGGTCGGCCAGGCTGCACGCGGCGTTCTCCTTCGAGTCGGTCGCCGACGAGGTCGTCTTCGTCGCCGGGCCGGCGCTGGTCACCGCCCTGGCCACCATGGTCAACCCCTACGCCGGCCTGATCGTCGCCCTGGTCTGCACGATCGCGGGCACCCTCGCCTTCGCGATGCAGCGCGGCACCGAGCCGCCGGTCAACCGGGGCGAGAGGCGCTCCGGCAGCCCGATCACCATTCCCGGGGTCGCCCTACTGTCGTGCGTCTTCCTGGCGATGGGCGCGGTCTTCGGCTCGGTCGACCTGATCACGGTGGCCTTCGCCGAGGAGCACGGGGCCAAACCCGCCGCCGGCCTGCTGCTCGCCGCGTTCGCGGGCGGCAGCCTGGTCTCCGGCCTCTGGTACGGCGCGCGGCGGTGGAAGCTCTCGCTGCGCGGCCGGTTCGTCCGCGCCATCGGGGTGTTCGCGGTCGGCCTGACCCCGATCGCCCTGATCGGCGACGTCAGGGTCATGGCTCCGGCGCTGTTCCTCGCCGGGCTGGCCATCTCCCCCACGATCATCACCGGCTACACGCTGATCGAGCAGCTGGTCCCGGCCCGCCTGCTCACCGAGGGCATGTCGTGGGTCTCGACCGCGGTCGGTTTCGGCGTGGCGCTCGGGGCCTGGGCGGGCGGCCGGCTCACCGACGCGTTCGGCGCCTCCAACGCCTACGGCTTCTCCTTCGCCTGCGCCATACTCGCTGTGATCATCGGCATCGGCGGCTCCGCCTGGCTGCGGACCCCTATTCCGCAGCAATAATCATGAGTATTGTTCACATTCGCGAGAGAAGCGAGGGTGGACAGGTAGCCACCGCATGAACATGCGTGCTTCTTGACGCCGACAGGCAAGGAGCATGCATGAACGAGGTCTTCCGCAACTGGGCCGGCAACCAGTCCGTCACTCCGGCGGAGGTCCGCGCGCCCTCTTCGGCGGAGGAGGTGGCGCGGGCCGTACGGGAGGCCGCCGCGTCGGGGCGCCGGGTGCGCATGGTCGGCACCGGGCACTCCTTCACCGGGGTCGCGCTGACCGACGGCCTGCTGCTGCGGCCGCACGCGCTGACCGGCATCCGGGAGGTCGGCGACGGCTGGGTGACGGCGGCGGCCGGGACGCCCCTCAGCGTTCTGAACGAGGAACTCCACCGGATGGGCCTGGCCCTGGCGAACATGGGCGACATCACCGCCCAGACCCTGGCCGGGGCCATCCAGACCGGCACCCACGGCACCGGCAGGGACGTCGGCGGGCTGGCCGACCAGGTGACGGCGCTGGAGCTGGTGCTCGCCGACGGCGAGGTCGTCACGGTCTCCCGCGGCGGCACGGGGAAGATCCGTGACGGGGTGAGCGAGCAGGACCTGTTCGACGCGGCCCGGGTCGGCCTGGGCGCGCTCGGCGTGGTGACCGCGGTGACCTTCCGGGTGGAGCCGTCGTTCCTGCTGCGCAGCACCCGGCAGCCGATGCCGCTGACCGAGATCCTCGACTCGCTCGACGCGATCACCTCGGACAACGAGCACCTGGACTTCTTCTGGCTGCCGCACACCGACACCTGCCTGACCAAGCGGAACAACCGGAGCCCGGGACCGGCCGACCCGCCGAGCGCGTTCAGGCACTGGCTGGACAACAAGTTCCTGGAGAACACCCTGTTCGGCGCGTTGTGCGGGGTCGGCGGGCGCTTCCCCGGCGCGATCCCCCGGCTCAACGCGATCTCGGCGGCGGCGCTGTCGGCCTCGACCCACACCGACACCTCGTACAAGATCTTCACAAGCGTGCGGGACGTGCGTTTCCTGGAGATGGAGTACGCCGTCCCGCGCGAGCTCCTCGGCCAGGCCCTCCGCGAGACCCGCGACCTCGTGGAACGGCGGGACTGGAAGATCACCTTCCCGATCGAGGTGCGGGTCACCCCGGCCAGTGACGCCTGGCTGTCCACCGCCTACGGCCGGGAGACGGCCTACGTCGCCTGCCACATCTACCGGCCGACGCCGAACCCGGCCTACTTCGAGGGCGTCGAGGAGGTCATGACCAGGCTGGGCGGCCGTCCCCACTGGGGCAAACTCCACACCCGCGACGCGGGCTACCTGGCCACGGTCTATCCCCGCTTCGGCGACTTCCGGACCCTGCGGGACCGGCTGGACCCGGACCGCGTGTTCACCAACGACTACCTGGACACCGTCCTGGGCTGATCCCGCCGGGCCTCACTGGTCGCCGTCAAGGCCCTGCTGGTCCGGCACGTCGCTCGGGAGACCGCCCTGCTCGGGGGCGACCGTCTCGCCCGGAGGCGACGGGACGCTCGGCTTCTCACTGGGCTCCGGCGACGGGTCGACATGGGTGGGGCCGGACGTCGGGACCGAGGTCGGGGCCTGGGTGGGCGTCGGAGGAGGGGTGGATCCCGAGGTGGGCTCCGTCGTCGGCTGTCGCGTCGGCCCGGAGTCCGCGGTCGAGGCCGGCTCGGGAGTCCTCTCCGTCGTCGCCGGCGGGGGGACCGGGCTGGCCGGCCTGGACGTCTTGACCCGCTCGGGGCCCTTCTTCCGCTCCCCCGCGCCCGGGTTGAGGCTGGTGCCCGAGCTCTTCTCACCCTTGAGCGTGCTCGACACGGGCTGCCCGGTGAGCCCCTCGAACCCCAGAATGACCCCCATGCTGACCACGAAGGTCACCACCGCCGTCACCGCCAGCATCCAGACCTTGACGCGGGGGCCGCGGGTGATCCTGGGCAGCTCGGCGGTGGCCGGGTTCACGTCCACCACGACGAGGTCGCCGAGGTCGCCGACACTCTCCGCCGAGGTGGCGCCGACGGCCGGGAACACCGAGGTCGGGGCGTCCGGGTCCACCGGGGCGGGCCTGCCGGCCTTCCCCGCCGGGGCCTCCTCCCGTACGGTGGCCTGCACGGCCGTCGCCAGCTCCCCCTTGCCCTCCACCTTCTTGGGCGGATCGTCGTCGGTCTCGTTCGTCACCAGGAGGGTGAGCTGGCTGCCGGTGCGCTTGAGGTAGTGGGTGTAGACGGCCCCGCCGACCGTGCTGCCCACGCTCATCACGGCCGCACCGATCACCGTCCCGGCGACCCCCAGGTACGACGCGGCCACCGCGGCCGTCATCGTGGCCAGGGCGCCTCCCACGATCTGCGGCACGCTCAGATCGAACCTCTGCTGGCCGCCCATTCCCCGAATCAGTCCCTTCTCACAAGCTTTCGGTAAAGGGGTGCGTAAAGGCTCCCTCCGAAGAATGACGCATCCGCGTGTCCTGTTGTTCCTGTGACCTGTGCGACAGGCAGATTCGCAGACGCCCCGCGCCGCCCAACCCCGAGGGAGTACGCCGGAGATGACATTCTCCCGCCGTTCGCACCGACCGCCGCTCTACGCCACACCGGCAGCCGTGACCGCCGGCCGCGGTGACGGCACGCACCCCACCGGCTCGCCTCCGCGCGCCTGCGGGGTCCCGGCCCGCCGCCCGGAGACCGGCGGGCAGGCCTCGACGTCATCTCCCGGCTCTTGTCCCAAGTCCACGACGGCACCGGAAGTTATTCGGGAGAATCCGTCGAGGACCCTGAACGTGCTGCTCCACACCGGTACCCGTAAGTAGATGAATGGAGCAAATGTGACCGGCGTCACATCGCTGCGAGCCCCATCCAGGAAGGCGATGTTCGGACATGCCGGGTACGGTGCTGGCAGGCAACCGGCACACGCGAGAGACTCAAGGGTCCGGGGGAAGATTGAGCACGACGACGAAGGGACTCGCATGCAGGAGCTCCGACTCGTCGCGGTGAGTGAGGACGGGACCTATCTCGTGCTGGCGACAGCCGGCCGGGGTACCCGGTTCACGCTGCCCGTCGACGACCGGCTCCGTGCTGCCGTCCGCGGCAACTTCTCCCGTCTCGGCCAGTACGAGATCGAAGTGGAGAGTCCGTTGCGCCCCAAGGAGATCCAGGCCCGGATCCGTGCCGGCGAGACCGCGGAGGAGATCGCCGCCACGGCGGGCATCCCGGTCGAGCGCGTGCGTTGGTTCGAGGGCCCCGTGCTCCAGGAACGTGAGTACATGGCTCAGCAGGCGCAGCGCTGCGCCGTGCGGCTGCCGGGCGACTCCGCTCCCGGTCCCACCCTCGGCGACCTGGTCGCCGAGCGGCTGACCCGTCGCGGCGTGCCCGCCGACGAGATCGACTGGGACTCCGCCAAGCGTGACGACAACCTGTGGCGGATCAAGCTCGGTTTCGTTTGGAACGGTCACAGCCGCAACGCGGAATGGATCTTCGATCCGCGACGGCGCCACATCACACCGCACGACGAGGAGGCCATGCGCCTGTCCGCCGGGGAGTACGTCGAGCCGGTGGAGGATTCCATCGTCACGCCGTTCGTGCCGCGCGTGGCCAAGCTCGCGCCGGTGCCGCCGCTGGCGCCCGAGCCGCTGAACCAGCCGCCGGTGTCGTTCCCCTCGGTGGTGCGCAACGAGCCGCCGGCCCCGGCCAGGCCCGCCTACGCCCAGCCCGAGCCCCCGGCCGCCTACGAGCAGCCGCCGATGCCGCCCATCCCGCCCGGATACGAGGCGCCCAGGCCCTCGGTGCCGCCACTGCGCGCCCCGGACCCGGTCGGCTACACACCGGTCAGGGCGCCCGAGCCCGCCGCCCGTGAGCAGGTCAGGGCGCCCGAGCCCGCCGTGCGTGAGCAGGTCGGGCCACCCGAGCCCGCGGCCGCGCAAGAGCCGGCCAAGGCGCCCGAGCCCGCTGTGCGTGAGCAGGTCAAGGCCCCCGAGCCGGTCGACCCCGTCGCACCGGCTGACGCGCCGGAGCAGGAGAAGGCGTCCGAGACGGCGCCGGCCGTACCCGAGCCCGCCGCGCGCGAGCAGTTCCGTTCCCCCGAGCCCGAGCCCGAGAGTGCCGAGGTGGCGCCCGCCGAGCCCGAGCCGGTCGTCGTGAAGGTTCCCGAGATCGTCCCCGCCGTCGCCGAGACCGGCCCTGAGCCGGCCGAGCCCATCGGGGAGCGGCCCGAACCGGAGCCCGAGAGTGCCGAGGTGGCGTCCGAGGCGGAGGAGCCCGCCGCTCCCGAGCCCGCAGCCGAGAAGGACCCGGCCCAGGAGCCCTCGATAGCCGTGCCGGCGGCGCGCGTCAGCGTCGACGAGCGGCCCGCCCAGGCCGAGCCGGTCAAGGAAGGGCCGCGACAGGCCGACAGGGCGGAGGCGCAGGAGAGTGAGGCGGGCAAGCCCGCGGCGGAGAAGCCCGCGGAGCCCTCGAAGCCCGTCGAGCCGCCGAAACCCGCCGAGCCGCCGAAGGCGGCGCCGGCGCCCGCCCGGCCCGCGAAGAAGGCCCGTGGGCGGCGCGCGTCCGTGCCGACCTGGGACGAGATCATGTTCGGCGCCCGCCGCCAGGACTGACCGCACCGCTGAGAGCGGGGGCGACCGGGCGACCGGTCGCCCCCGCTTCGCCGTACGGGGGACCGCACCGTCCGGGCGCCCTTGGYCCCGCCGTACGGAGAGCTCCGGGCCGTTCGGTTACTCCGGCCCCGCCGTGCGGGAGGCCACAGGCCGTTCGGTTACCCCGGCCCCGCCGTACGGAAAGCTCGGGCCGTTCGGTTACCCCGGCCCCGCCGTGCGGGAGGCCACAGGCCGTTCGGTTACCCCGGCCCCGCCGTACGGAAAGCTCGGGCCGTTCGGTTACCCCGGCCCCATCGTGCTGGACGTGGTGGGTGAGGCGATCGGGC
>NZ_NGFP01000489.1 GCF_002149035.1 Streptosporangium minutum | reverse complement strand
ACCCGGAACCCGCCCACGCCCGCCACCTCGCGCAGCCGCTCGACCGAGACGGCGGCCGGGGCCTGCAGCCACAGCGCGTCGGCCAGGTCGGCCAGCGCCAGCCCGCGCCTGCCGGACAGCGGATGGCCACCGGGCAGGATCACCACCAGCTCCTCCTCGGCCACGCCGACACCGGCCGGCGATCCGACGTCCGGCAGGCGCAACGGGTCGCTGGGGGCGGCGATGCCGTCGACGAAGCCCAGGTCGGCGGCGCCTGAGGCGACCTGCTCGGCGACGCTCTCGCGTCCGGCCGTGCGCAGCGTCACCGTCAGCCGCCGCAGCAGCAGGCTCCGGGCGACCGCCGGGGTGCACGCCAGCGGGGAGGCCACCACCGTCAGCCGTTCGATCGGACCGGCGGCCGCACGCAGGACGTCCGCGCGGGCGGCCCGGTGGCGCAGCAGCAGCGGGCCGGCGTGCTCAAGCAGGCGTTCCCCGGCGCGGGTGGGCGTCACCGGGCGCCGGTGCAGCAGGGCCAGGCCGAGGTCGGCCTCCAACGTGGCGATCTGCTGGGAGACCGCCGACTGGGTGTATCCGAGCTCCTCGGCGGCCGCGGAGAAGGAGCGCCGGTGGGCGACGGTCACGAACGTGCGCAGCAGATGAGGATCCACAGTGCATCAGTGTCGCTTATCGACCCAGCAGTGATGATCGTTGGCGCTCACCTCGGGGTCCCGGTGAGGATGAGTGACATGACAACCGCGAAAATCGCCCTGGTGGGCGACAGATCTCCCAGTGTCCAGGCACACATGCGCGTCCCGTCCCTCCTTGAGGCGCTGCGCGAGCGCGACGGGCTGACCCTGGACGCCTACTGGATCCCCACGACCGAGGCCGAGGGCCTGGAGGGGTTCGACGGCATCTGGACGCTGCCCGGCAGCCCCTACCGCAGCGAGGCCGGCGCGGTGAACGCCATCCGCACCGCCCGCGAGCACGGCATCCCCTTCCTGGGCACCTGCGGCGGTTTCCAGCACACCCTGCTGGAGTACGCGCGCAACGTCCTGGGCCTGCCGGCCGCGCACGCCGAGAACGACCCGGACGCCGACGAGTTCCTGGTGCTGCCGCTGGCCTGCTCTCTGGCGGGTCATGAGGAGGAGGTACGGCTGTCGCCCGGCTCACTGGCCGAGAAGATCATCGGTGCCGGGAGGAGCGTGGAGAAATACCTCTGCGGCTTCGGGCTCAACCCCCGCTACGTGCCCGTTCTGGAGGAGGGCGGCCTGAGCTTCACCGGCCGCGACAAGACGGGCGCCGTACGGGCGCTTGAGCTGCCCGCCCATCCGTTCTTCCTGGCCACGCTCTTCCAGCCGGAACTGGCCGGAGACGGCACCCGGCCGCACCCGCTCATCACCGCGTTCGCCTCGGCCGCCGTCGCCCGCGCCGGTTCGGGCGACGGGGGGCGCGTGGGTGCCGGCCTGGCGGCAGGCGGGCAGCCGACCGGCGGCGGTGCCTGACAGCCGCCGACGCGCCGGCGACGTACCGGGGGTCCGCCGTCCGCCGGTGCGCCGGGCGCCGGGCGGGGCCGCACTCCAGGCCGGTGAGGTCCGGCCGTGCGGAGCCCACCGCCGAGCCTGGCAGGACCGGACGGGCCCCGGGCCGGATGCCCGGCGCCGGAGCCGCCCGGAAGGCGATTACGGCAGGCCGTTCTGTCTTTTGTAATCGTTCCAGACCCTGACGCAGTAACCGTGGCGCCAGTCGTTCCGCTCGAGATTCCGGCAGGCGTAGGCGGCGCTGAGCCGGTCGCCGGGACTGTCGGGGA
>NZ_NGFP01000488.1 GCF_002149035.1 Streptosporangium minutum | reverse complement strand
GGGCGGTGGGGGAGCCGGACGGGGAGCGGGACCGCGATGCTGGGGGTCGCGCTTAAAGAAGTCGAAGGGCTCAGGCGCATTCATGTCAGGTCGGTGGCGGGCGACCGGCTGCGGATCGGGGTCGCCTGTGGGCCAGAGACGGATGTCGCCAAACTCGTGGCGCGGCTGAACAAGGACGCCGTCGGCAAGGTCCGCAGGACGGTCGGCGACGACGGGCTCGGAGCGGTCGTCCGGCTGCACGTCCGGCGTCGTTGAGCGCCGCCGGGCGCTGAAGGCCAGTCCGGCGGCCAGGCAGGCCAGCGGCAGGGCGGGCACCACGTAGCGGTGGTCGAAGGCCGCGATGAAGGGCGGCAGGGCCAGCAGGACGGTTCCGGCGGCCCACGGCATCAGGGCGGGGCCGCCGAGCCGCCGCAGGCGGAGCAGGACGCCGGCGAGGCCGATCAGCAGGATCGCGGCGACGAACGGGCCGCGGAGGAAGCCGTACTGCTGGTAGGCGCGCAGCCAGCCGGCGTAGGGCTCGACCAGGGAGGGCGCGCCGGAGGCGCCCTGGTAGGCGACGGTCAGCTCCTGGGCGGTCTTCCCCTGGGAGGCGGTTCCCTTGGGGAAGGGTCTGGCGGTCTCGGGGAAGACGTACGCGCTCTGCGGGCCGGGGGTGGGGTAGACCCTGCGGTCCCAGGCGAAGATGTGGGCCACGTCGGCCAGGCCCGCCCGGAGGAAGTCCAGGGGTTGTGCCTTGATGGCCTGGGTGGCGAAGTCGCCGGCGAGCCTGTCGCGTTCGGCCCAGGTGCCCTTGATCTTGTTGAGCGGTGACGCGCCGTCCCAGATGTAGACCGGTGGGGGCTTGCGCTCGCTGAGCGGCTCGGCGGGGCAGAGCGCGGCCTCCGGCCCGGCCGGTTTGATCTTCGCGCAGTCGGCGAAGGTCGCCGTGCGCGCCCACAGGAAGGCGTTTCCGCGGGTCAGCCCGTAGGTGCCGTACTCGGAGCCGAACCAGGCGGCGTAGGAGCCCAGGCCGATCACGGCGGCCAGCGCGGTGGCGGTGACCGCCTTCCAGCCGGCGCGGCCGATGACCAGGCCGACCAGTACCACGGCGATCAGCGGCAGTCCGATCGTGCGGGTGACGGTCGCGGCGGCCAGCAGGAATCCGGCGAGGAGGGCGACCCATACCGGAGGCCGCCGCCACCACAGCAGCAGCGTGACGGCCAGCACCGCCAGGAACTCCATGAGGAGGTCGGCCATGACGAGGTGTTCGAGCTGGATCTGGTGGGCGTCCAGGAGCACAGGCAGGGCGGCGAGCGTCGCGCCCCATCCGGGCAGGTGGCCCAGGCGGCGCAGGAGGAGGTAGACGCAGGCGGCCACGGCGAGGCCGAGCAGGTGCTGGACCACGACCACGGCCTGGACGCTCGACAGCGGTTGCAGCGCCCACAGGAACAGCGAGTAGCCCGAGGGGCGCGACTCCAGGGGGCGGGGGTCGAGTCCCGCGTTGAGGTAGACGAAGGAGTCGGCCCAGAACCACAGGGCGGGCCGGTAGCCGAGCACGGCCAGGGTCCTGAGTCCGGCGCCGGCCAGCAGTGCGGCCAGGAAGAGCCAGTGGGCGCGGAGGAATCGGCTCGCCGGGCGTACTCCCGCTGACACCAGAACCTCCCGAGTCTCCGCGACCGGAGGGCTCCGCGACGGGAGCCTCCGCGACAAGCCCCCCAGCATAGGCGCGAGGACGGGCGGTCCTGTACGAGATGATGAAGATCGTGCCGATTGACCTGTTCGCCGGAGAGGTCGAGAGGCCTGGGGGCGTCGAGGGGCCTGGGGGCGTCG
>NZ_NGFP01000487.1 GCF_002149035.1 Streptosporangium minutum | reverse complement strand
GTCATCACGATTGAACGGAGGACGCCCACCACGATCGTCACGATTGAACGGGGGCCGCCCGCCACGGTCATCGCGGTTGAAGGGGGGCCGCTGGCCGCCCTCACGCGAGCCGTACTGGCTACGCGCCTGGTCACGATCACCGTAGGAACGACGCTCACCGCCACCCGGACGGTCATCACGRTTGAACGGAGGACGCCCACCACGATCGTCACGATTGAACGGAGGACGCTGGCCGCCCTCACGRTCGCCGTAGGAACGACGCTCACCACCGCCCGGACGGTCATCACGRTTGAACGGAGGACGCCCACCACGGTCATCGCGGTTGAACGGAGGACGGCCGCCACGATCGTCGCGGTTGAACGGAGGACGCTGACCACCCTCACGATCGCCGTAGGAACGACGCTCACCACCGCCCGGACGGTCATCACGATTGAACGGAGGACGSCCRCCACGATCGTCGCGGTTGAACGGAGGACGCTGACCACCCTCACGATCGCCGTAGGAACGACGCTCACCGCCACCCGGACGGTCATCACGATTGAACGGAGGACGCCCACCACGGTCATCGCGGTTGAAGGGAGGCCGCTGGCCGCCCTCACGCGAGCCGTACTGACTACGCGCCTGGTCACGGTCGCCATAGGAACGACGCTCACCGCCGTCACGCGGCCCTGAGGAACGCTGGCCCGCGTCGCGAGAGCCATAGGAGCGCTGACCACCGCCGCCTGGGCGGTCATCGCGGTTGAACGGAGGCCGGTCGCCTCCACTGCGGCTGTCGCGGTAACCGCCGGACGGACGGTCGCCTCGGTCGCGAGAACCATAGGGCCCGCCTGAACGTCCCTCGCGGCGCTCACCATATCGGGGGCCGTCTCCCGGACGCCCTCTGTCGCTACCTGCGCGATCCCCGCGGTAGCCTCCCTGACCGCTAGATCCGCGGTTCTCGCCTTCGTCGCGCCGGCCCGCGCCGTCACGCCCGTTATCACTGTTCACTTCTGGTCCATTCGTTTGCTCACTCGGCGAGCGCGTCCTCTTATGTGCATGGGACGATTCGCTGTGCGGGCGGTCTCCGGCCGCGGGGTGCGCCCCGTTCGCTATCGCTGCCCCGCCCTATCGTGGTCTAGCGCGACGAAGGCCACCCTCAGTGGGGGGTGGCCCGGCTCCTCCAGCCTAGCAAGTCGCCCAAAGTCCGTACGCCTTCTGCCTACGTAGGTGCGTATTGATCGCATACACCGAGGCGAGCGCGAGCCAGCCAAGATCAAGAATCTCTGATGCCTGATCAGATCTTCGCTGCTCTCTGGAGAGAGCAGACGACCATCGAGCTGGGCCGTAACGGACTGGGCGGCCATCGTCGTTCATGGAGGAAAGGGGCCTGGTTGAAAATGGGTGAAAAACAGAAAGGGCCGCCCCACAAGGAGCGGCCCTTTCTAAAGATTGTCCGGCGGCGACCTACTCTCCCACACCGTCCCCGGTGCAGTACCATCGGCGCTGAAGAGCTTAACTTCCGGGTTCGGAATGTAACCGGGTGTTTCCCCTTCGCCATAACCGCCGTAACACTGTGAAACTGTCAAACACACACGGTGCTTGCTGTTTCAGAATCGCATAGTGGACGCGAGCAAAAATGCTTTGTGGTCAAGTCCTCGGCCTATTAGTACCGGTCAGCTCCACACATTACTGTGCTTCCACCTCCGGCCTATCAACCCAATCGTCTATTGGGGGCCTTACCCACTCACGTGGTGGGAGACCTCATCTCAAGGCGAGCTTCCCGCTTAGATGCTTTCAGCGGTTATCCCTTCCGAACGTAGCCAACCAGCCGTGCTCCTGGCGGAACAACTGGCACACCAGAGGTTCGTCCGTC
>NZ_NGFP01000486.1 GCF_002149035.1 Streptosporangium minutum | reverse complement strand
GCCTGACCCTGCAGCCGGTCGCGCTCGAAGAGGTCATCCCGCGCTCGATCGACGACCTCGGCCCGCTCCGCGACCGCGTCGAGGGCGACGTGTCCGTGGACCTGCCCGAGGTCGTCGCCGACTCCGCGCTGCTGGAACGGATCCTGGTCAACGTCATGTCCAACGCCGTGCGCTACAGCCCGGCGGGCAAGAAGGTCCTCATCACCGCGAGCAGCTACGGCGGCCACGTCGAGATCCGCGTCGTCGACCGCGGCCCCGGCATCCCCGCCGAGGCGCACGACCGCGTCTTCATGCCCTTCCAGCGGCTCGGCGACCGCGACAACCACACCGGGGTCGGCCTCGGCCTGGCGCTCTCCCGGGGGCTCGCCGAGGCCATGGGCGGCACCCTCACACCCGACGAGACACCAGGGGGAGGCCTCACCATGGTCCTGACGCTGCCCGCCTTCTCAAGGGCCTCCTCGGGGGCACAGGGATGACCCGCGTCCTCGTCGTCGACGACGAACCGCAGATCCTGCGCGCCCTGCGCATCAACCTCCTCGCCCGGCACTTCGAGGTGGCGGTGGCCCCGGACGGGGGCTCGGCGCTGCGGCAGGCCGCGGACTGGCACCCCGACCTGGTCGTCCTCGACCTGGGGCTGCCCGACATCGACGGTGTGGACGTGATCCACGGGCTGCGCGGCTGGACCGCCGTACCGATCATCGTGCTCTCCGGGCGGGCCGGGAACCAGGACAAGGTCGAGGCCCTGGACGCGGGCGCCGACGACTACGTCACCAAGCCGTTCAACATCGAGGAGCTCCTGGCCCGCATGCGGGCCGTGACCCGCCGCACGGCCGTCCAGGACGCCGAGCCCGCGCGGATCGAGATCGGCGGCCACACGGTGGATCTGGCCGGCAAGACGATCTCCGGAGGAGTGCGGCTGACCCCCACCGAGTGGCGCATGCTCGAACTCCTGCTGCGCAATCCGGGCAAGCTGATCAGCCAGCGGCAGATGCTCACCGAGGTCTGGGACAGCAAGCACACCACGGAGACCAACTACCTGCGCCAGTACATGGCCCAGCTCCGCCGCAAGCTCGAACCCGACCCCGCACGCCCGGTCCACCTGCTCACCGAACCGGGCATGGGCTACCGGTTCCAGCCCTGACCCCGCGGCCGTGCCCCACCGGGCGGGAGGTTCCCGAGGACGTCGCGGACCTCTTCCCGGACATCCTGTGGAGCGTCCGCGGGACGCTGTCCGAACGGCAGGGTGACGGCGGTGGACACCAGGCCGTCGGCGACGATCCAGCGTCCGGTGAAGCCGGTCAGCCTCCGCCCGGCGACCTGCGGGCCGGGGACGAGGAGGCGGGCGGTGAAGACTCCGGAGGGGTCGAGGACGATGTGCGCCTCCTCGAAGCCGAGCCAGCGGCGGGCCAGCGGGAACCAGGCCTTGTAGACGCTCTCCTTGGCGCTGAACAGCAGCCGGTCCCAGTGGATCCCGCCGCCGAGCCGTTCCAGCGCGGCCCGTTCCTCGTCCAGGGCGATGGTCTGCAGGACTCCCTCGGGGAGCCGCTCGTGGGGTTCGGCGTCGATGCCGAGGGTGACGGCTCTCCGGGAGACGGCCGCGGCCCGGTATCCGGCGCAGTGGGTGATGGCGCCCATCACCCCGTCGGGCCACCGCGGGGCGCCGTGCTCGTCGGGCAGGATCGGCGCCGGAGGCAGTCCGAGGTGGGCCAGGGCCTGGCGGGCGCAGTGCCGGGCGGTGGTGAACTCGCGCCGCCGCTTGTCCACGGCGCCGGCGACGACGGTCTCCTCCTCGGGGAACAGCGCGGCGTCCGGCGGGTCGCGGAAGGCCTCCACGGCGGCGACCCAGGGCGGCAG
>NZ_NGFP01000485.1 GCF_002149035.1 Streptosporangium minutum | reverse complement strand
CGCTCCGGCCGTGCTCCTGGCGTCACGCAGTGCCTGCACGTCGAGGCGGGGGAAATTCTCGGTGAGATACCGCTGCACGGTCTGTATCACCTGCGGATCGTCCAGGACGTGCCCGATGATCGAAAAGCTCAGCAGCACGAGCTCGACATCGACTTCGTGCTCCACGGCGACGCCGGCCCCGCCTCGCGCTGGGTGACCTACGCCGCCCCCGGCCACCGCGCCGTGGTCATCGGCCCCAACGCGGCCCATCCCGGGCCCACCGGCGGTCAGGAGTGGGCTCCGCCGGCCGGGGCGACGCGCCTGCTGCTGGCCGGTGACGAGACCGCCGTACCCGCCATCGCCGCCATCGCCGAGAGCCTCTCCGGCGACGTACGGGCCACGGTCCTGCTGGAGGTGCCGCATGGCGCCGACGTGCTCCCCCTCGACGTACGGCCGGGCGTGGAGGTCACCTGGCTGCCCCGCGAGGGGGCCCGCCACGGCGAGCTGCTCGTCCCGGCCGTACGCGACGCCGTCAGCGAGATCACCGTACGGGGCGACATGGTGGGTCTCCTGGAGGACGTCGACGTCGACACCGAGCTCCTGTGGGAGGTCCCGCCGGCCTCGGGCCGCGGCGGCCTCTACGCCTGGCTGGCCGGCGAGGCCGGCGTGGTCAAGCTGCTCCGCCGCCACCTCGTGCAGGAGGCCGGGATCGACCGCTCGTCGGTGGCGTTCATGGGCTACTGGCGGCTGGGGCGCTCGGAGAGCGACTGAGCACCACCGCGCCGCCGGCGCGTGGTCCCGCCGTTCTCACGAGCGGCCGGGACCACGGACAGCCGGGCGCAGGTGACCGGCCGCGCAGGTGACCGGCCGCACGGCAGCCCGCCTCACGGGCGGCTGGTCTCAGGAAGCCCGTCTCACGGACAGCCGTACTCGGAAAACCGGCAGCACAGGTGACCGGCGCCGACGGTAGTCCGGTGTGCTCCGGGTAGTGACCGATGCATGACGGTCACCGGATTCACTGGGCGGGTCGCGGCGTTGTGGACCGGGGCCCGCCACCGCCACCGCTGGCTGGACCATCTGGTCCGCGCCGGCGTGCGCTACGACCAGGCGGACGGTGGACGGCTGTCGGCCGCCCTCACCTACTACGCGTTCTTCGCGCTGTTCGCGCTCGCGCTGCTGAGCTTTTCGATCATCGGGCACGTCCTGGACGATCCGCAGGTGATACAGACCGTGCAGCGGTATCTCACCGAGAATTTCCCCCGCCTCGACGTGCAGGCACTGCGTGACGCCAGGAGCACGGCCGGAGCGATCGCCTTCGTCGGCCTGCCGATCACCGGCCTGTTCTGGATGGACACCCTGCGGTCGGCGATCAGGGCGATCTGGCGCATCGAGGAGTATCCGGGCCGTTTCCTGCTGCGCCAGCTCATCGACCTGGGCGTGCTGGCCGGGCTCGGGGCGCTGCTGTCGGCCTCGCTCGCGGTGGCCTTCGCCGCCGAGTCGCTGCTGAACTGGCTGCTGGTGCACACCGTGGGCGTCGACGACACCCCGACGCAGTGGCTGCTGGCCGCGGTCGCGTTCGTGCTCGGTCTCGGTGTGAACACCCTGCTGGCGGTCGCCCTGCTCACCGCGCCCCCGAGGCTGCGGCTGCCGCCGCGCCGGGTGCTCGGGCCCGCCCTGTTCATCAGCCTCGGGCTGGAGGTCCTCAAGACGATCGGCCAGTTCTATCTGGAGATCACCGCGGCCAACCCCGCCTACCAGGTCGTGGCCGGCGCCGTCGCGCTGCTCGCCTTCCTCAAGCTCCTCAACCAGATCATCCTGTTCGCCGCCGCGCTCACCGCCACCGCCACCGGCGACATCGTCGATCTGGCCGTCCGCCGCCCGCCCGCGCCGGCCGCCCTGACGTGCCCCCCTCC
>NZ_NGFP01000484.1 GCF_002149035.1 Streptosporangium minutum | reverse complement strand
CTCCTTGGGCGTCAGGTCCAGGCGGGCGCCGTCGAGGAACGCCTCCCGGCCGGCCTGCTCGATGAGCAGGCCGCCGACCCGTACCGGCGCGGGCTCGGCGTCGTCGTCGCGGCTGCGGCGCAGTACGGCCCGGATCCGGGCGTCCAGGTGGGCCGCGCTGAACGGTTTGACGACGTAGTCGTCGGCTCCGGCGTCCAGTGCCCGGACGATCTGCGGTTCGTCGTCGCGCGCGGTCGCCACGATGACCGGGACGGCGCTGACGGCGCGCAGCATGCGCAGCACCTCGCAGCCGTCGAGGTCGGGCAGGCCCAGGTCGAGCACGATCAGGTCGGGCCGGTCCTGCAGTGCCCGGGTGAGGCCCGGCATGCCCGCGGAAGCGGACGTGACGGCGTGCCCGCGTTCGGTGAGCGCGCGGGTCAGCGCGGACCTGACCTGAGCGTCATCCTCGACGAGAAGCAGGTGGGCCACGGCAACGCGCCAGCCTCTCTGGAACGGGATGATAATGCTAGTAAAGGCAGAAAGTTCCTCCATGAATCGTAAAGGACAGCGAAGGGTGGTCGATCGATGCGCCGGCGTGCGCTCCTGGGCCTGGGCGGCTGGCTCGCGACCGCCGTCCTCACCACGGCCACCGGCACCTGGGCGGTGTCCCTGATCGGCGCCGACATCACCGGGCAGGCCGTCCGCTCCATGACGCTGGAGGAGGTCGAGCGGGCCCTGACCACCACCTCCGCGGGACCGGCCATCGCGCCCGCCGCCTCGGCCGGGCCGTCCGCGGAGACCGGCAACTTCTCCTACGCCGAAGGATCGGTGACCGCCGCCTGCGACGCCGGCCAGGCCCTCCTGCTGTCCTGGAGCCCCGCCCCCGGGTACGGCGTCGACGATGTCGAGCGCGGTCCCGCCCCCACCGTCTCCGTGGTCTTCGAGTCGGACGACCGCAAGGCCGCCATCAGCCTGACCTGCCCCTCCGGGAAACCCGCCGCCACGGTCAGTTCCGTGACCGAGAACGACGAGGACTGACGGCGCCGGCCCAGCCGATCAGCCGTCCGGTCCGCGCCGCAGAGCGGGCCTGGCGCCGATGACGACGGTGGCGTTCAGCTCGTCGGAACCGGCCACTCGCGGGATCAGCCCGGCGCGGGCGACGGCTTCGAGGGCCTGCGGCGCCTGACGCTCGCTCATCTCGACCAGCAGGCAGCCGTCCGGCGCCAGCCACAGCGGCGCCTCGGCTATCACCCGCCGTACGACGTCGAGCCCGTCCGCGCCACCGTCGAGCGCCACCCGCGGCTCGTGCATCCGGGCCTCGGGGGGCAGCAGGTCGATCGCCTCGGTGGGTACGTAGGGCGCGCTGGCGACCAGGACGTCGACGCGGCCCCGCAGCGTGGCGGGGAGCGGCTCGTAGAGGTCGCCTCCGTACACCTGACCGCCGGCGGCGGCGACGTTGCGCCGGGCGCACCGCACCTCGGCGAGGCCTATGTCGACGGCGTGCAGCTCGACCCGGTCCAGGGCCGCGACCAGCGCGGCGCCCACCGCGCCCGAGCCGCAGCACAGGTCGACGACGACGGTCGGCGGCCGGACGCGGGCGGCCTGATCGGCCGGGGCGGCGGGGGCGGCGGCCCGGCGGGCGAGGGCGACGACGACGGCCTGACGGGCGAGGAACTCGGTGCGGCGGCGGGGGACGAAGACCCCGGGGTCCACGGTTATCCGCAGGCCGCAGAACTCCGCCCAGCCGAGGACGTGTTCGAGGGGCAGGCCCGCGACTCGCCGGTCCACCATGGCGGCGAGGTCGGCCGGGGTCCGTGCCGTGGAGATGAGCAACTGCGCCTCGTCCTCGGCGAAGACACAGCCGGCGGCCCGGAGCGCGGTGACGATGACGGATCGGGGCAGGGGCTCGGGCTCGGGGG
>NZ_NGFP01000483.1 GCF_002149035.1 Streptosporangium minutum | reverse complement strand
GGTTCACCGAGATCGCCCAGCTCGACATGCCGGTGGCGATGGCCCTGCGCAAGGGCGACTCCACGCTGTACGTCGCCGAGCAGACGGGACGGCTGCGCGCGATAGCGGACGGCAGGGTCGTGGAGGATCCCGTCGTCGACCTTTCCGGAGAGGTCAGCCGGGGCAACGAGCAGGGGCTGCTCGGGGTGGCGTTCCATCCCGGCGGCGACTTCCTCTACCTCGACTGGACCGACCGCGACGGGCACACCCACGTCACGGAGTGGGCCTTCGGCGGCGGCAGGGCCACCGCGCGCCGGGACGTGCTGGTCCAGCGGCAGCCGTACCCCAACCACAACGGCGGCCAGCTCGCCTTCGGACCCGACGGCCACCTCTACATCGCGCTGGGCGACGGCGGCAGCGGGGGCGACCCGCAGGGCAACGGCCAGAATCTGGGCACCTGGCTGGGGAAGATCCTCAGGATCGACCCGCGCGGCACGCCGTACAAGGTCCCCGCCGGCAACCCGTTCGCCGGCAGAAAGGGCGCCAGGCCCGAGATCTGGGCCTACGGCCTGCGCAACCCCTGGCGGTTCTCCTTCGACAGGAAGACCGGGGACATGTGGATCGGCGACGTCGGGCAGAACTCCTGGGAGGAGATCGACTTCCAGCCCCGGGGGAAGGGCGGCCTCAACTACGGCTGGAACCTCAGGGAGGGCGGCCATCCCTTCCAGGGGGCGGCCCCGCCGGGCGGGGCGGTCGACCCCGTCGCCGAATACGCCCTGGGGCGTGACGGGACCTGCTCGGTCATCGCCGGCCACGTCTACCGGGGCACGCGGATCCCGGGCCTGCGAGGCCGGTTCCTCTACGGCGACTTCTGCGCCGGCTGGGTGAAGGCGGCCCCCACCGACCGGCCCCGCGAGGCACGGGAGGTGGGCAGGGTCGAGCAGCTCTCCTCCTTCGGCGAGGATCACGACGGCGAGCTGTACGCGCTCAGCCTGGCCGGGCCCGTCTACAGGCTTGAGGCCGACACCCGCTGACCCCGTTCTCCGCACGTGCGACGTCGTCCCAGGTCAATGGAGGTCTCGTACGGAACACAGGCCGAGCCCAGGGTGCGCGGGGGGCGGACCACTCCAACGGTCACGCCCGCAAAGGTGGACCGGCCTGCCTTCGGGCTCCGGCAAGACGGGGTGGGCTCCGCACTTCACCGGCCACCGGCGAAAACGCCTCGGAGACCGCTGAGCGCAGCTGGACCATCAACGGTTCGCGATACCGCCGTAGGTGTCGAAGCAAGTATTGTAAACCCTCACCTTGTAGAAGCCGTACAGCCCGAAGATCCGAGCTGAGCGCTTGTTTCCGCTGCCGACATAGCCTTTCCCGACAGTCGCACCGTTTGCTGCGTCGTAAACCGTGAAGTCGGCGCCGCAGAACGGAGATGTGATGACCTCGTACCAGATCCAGTGTTCCGCGTGGGCCTGCACTGCCGGCGAGGTGCAATGAGTTCCGGCGACACGGCACCACTGCAGCTCTCCGGCGGACGCCGACGCCGAACTTTGGATCCCCAGCACGAGTGCCGTGAGGCTGATCGCGATACTGAGACGCGTAATGATTCCACGACGAGCCGACATCTACACCGATCCTTTGATTTGCTGCTTTGATTACTTTGGATGGCGAGCCGAAGCAGCCACTTCCTGTTAAGGATCAGCCGGCGGCAAGTAGTTTGTATAGACGTTTCGGGTGAGGCCGAAACGTCGACTTCAGCGCCTGTATCCGGTCTCTTCCCAGCCGCCCGGACGTTTTACGTCGTGCGGACGGCGACCAGGCGGCAGCTCTTCACGGTCACGTCCACGGCCATGGTGTGCGGTTCCGCCGGTGACGGACGCGCTGCCCCGCCCGGTCCAACCGCCGCCCCCTCACCGGACCCTCGATCC
>NZ_NGFP01000482.1 GCF_002149035.1 Streptosporangium minutum | reverse complement strand
CCCTCGCTGGTGGGGGTGGCGGTGCCCTGGGCGGTCCTTCCCGTGGTGCTGTCCCTGCTGATCTCGCAGATCCATCCGGTCTACAGCCCGCGCTACGTCCTCTTCGCGGTCCCGGGCCTGGCCCTGCTGGCCGGGGCCGGTCTGGCCGCGCTCCGCCGTACCCCGGCGACCTGGGCGGTCCTCGCGGTCCTGGTGGCGTTCTCGGTGAGTGCTCACCTCGCCGTCCGCGGGCCGGCCAACCGCCCCGACGACCTCCGTACCCTCGCCGCGGAGCTGAGCGCCCAGGAGCGGCCCGGCGATGCCGTCCTCTACGTTCCCGAGCGCTTCCGGCTGTTCGTCGTCGTGTACGGCGAGCCGTACCGCAGGCTGAGTGCCCTGGGACCGGGATCCGACCGTGTGTGGCTGGTCTCGCGGCGCATCCGCGGTCCCGAGTGGGAGGAGGACCCCCGGTTGATGGAGCTCAAGCGGGACTTCCGGAAGGCCGGGAAGACCCGGATATCGGGGGCGGTCCGCATCACCCTGTACACCAGGCGGATACCCTCTGACGCATGAATGATCGGCGCCTGCTGCTCGTGCACGCCCACCCCGACGACGAGACGATCGGCAGCGGTGCGACCATGGCCAAATACGCCGCCGAGGGGGCCCACGTCACGCTGGTGACCTGCACGCTCGGCGAGGAGGGCGAGGTCATCCCGGCGGAGCTGGCCCATCTGGCCGCCGACCGGGACGACAGGCTGGGCGAGCACCGCGTCGGCGAGCTCGCCGCGGCCTGCGAGGCCCTCGGCGTCACCGACCACCGCTTCCTGGGCGGCGCGGGCCGCTGGCGCGACTCCGGGATGATGGGCGTCGCCTCCAACCACCGCGACAACGCCTTCTGGCAGGCCGATCTCGACGAGGCCGCCGGGGAGCTGGTCAAGGTCATCCGCGAGGTGCGGCCCCAGGTCCTCGTCACCTACGACGAGAACGGCTTCTACGGCCACCCGGACCACATCCAGGCCCACCGCGTCTCCTGGCGCGCCTTCGAGCTGGCCGCCGACCCGGCGTTCGGCGCGGGGGAGCCGTGGCGGATCGCCAAGTTCTACCTGACCGCGACGGCCAGGTCCACGATGCGCCGGACGGCCGAGGCGTTGCGTGCGGCCGATGTGGGCTTCCTCACCGAGGACCCCGCCGACGACCTGCCGTTCGGCTGCGCGGACGAGGACGTCACCACCGAGATCGACGGCCGGGCCCACGTGGGCCGCAAGATCGACGCGATGCGGGCGCACGCGACCCAGATCAGCGTGGCGGCGCCCTGGTTCGCCCTGTCCAACAACATCGGCCAGGAGGCGCTCGCGGTGGAGCACTTCATCCTGCGCTCCGGGGTGCCCGGACCGGCGGGACCGGGGGCGCCGCTCGAAGCCGGAGGGCTCGGCGAGCCGTACGACCGTGAGACCGATCTCTTCGCGGGGATCCACTAGCCTCGATGATTGTGATGGAGCAGGTCCACCAGACGGCACGGCGGCCTTCGGCGGCGGCGGTCACCGCGGCGGCGTACCTCATGCTGGTCCTGCTCGGCCTCATGATGGGGGTGCTGGGCGGCTTCCAGCACTCGTGGTATCTCCAGCCCTTCCCGATCTCGGCCGTCGGCTGGGTCGTCCTGCTGGCCGCGGCCTGTTACGGCGCCGGGCGGGCGATGAGGGGACGGCTGGCAGCCCTGGCGCCCGGGGTGGGCTGGATGGCGATGACGCTGATCTGGCTGGGCGGCAGCCCGGAGGGCGACGTGGTGATCGCCAACGACCTGGCCGGCTACGTCTACCTCTACGGCGGCCTGATCGCGATCCTGGCGGCCGTCCTGCTCTCCCCGTCGGGCGGCGGGGCGTGGCTGCTCGCACAGGGCCCGTACGGCTCCCGCCCGCAGGGTCCCTACGGCTCCCCGCCCGCCCAGCCGGGCGCTTCCCACCCGGCCGGACCGGACCC
>NZ_NGFP01000481.1 GCF_002149035.1 Streptosporangium minutum | reverse complement strand
CGCGGAGTGTCCGGCGGCTCGGCGAAGCTGGCCGCCATCCTGGCGGCGGCGGTGCCGGAGGTGTGCTCGGCGGCGGTCGCCGTGATCGCCGTGGACGGGACCACGGTCGCCGCCGCGGCGCGGGGAGAGCTCGTACGATACGCGGGCGCCTCCGAGACGCTCCTGGCCGACCGCCCGGCCGCCCGCCGTGACTCGATCTTCGACCTCGCCTCGCTCACCAAGCTCTACACGACGGCCGTCGTCCTGTCGCTGGCCGAGGAAGGCCGCCTCGGCCTGGATGAATCGGTCGCCACCTGGCTGCCCGGCGGGCCCGCGGGGGTGACGCCGCGGCACCTGCTCACCCATACGGCGGGCCTGCCGCCCGGCCGCCGGGCACACGAGGAGATCCCCGGCGACGGGCCCGAGATCCTCGCCGCCCGCCTGGAGCGCGTCGTCTCGACACCGCCGCTGTGTCCGCCCGGCGCGTCCCACCTCTACTCCGACGTCGGGATGATCATGGCGGGCCGGGTGGCGGAGATCGCCGGGGAAGCGCCCCTGGACGAGCTTCTCCACGCCCGGGTCACCGGCCCGCTCGACCTGGACGACACCGGATACCGGCCCCCGCCGTCGCTGCGTCCCCGGATCGCCGCCACCGAGGAGAAGCCCGAGCGGGCCGGATCCGGATGCGTGCGCGGCGAGGTGCACGACGAGACCGCCCACGGACTGGGCGGGGTCGCCGGGCACGCCGGCATCTTCGCCACGGCCGACGACGTGGTGCGCTTCGCCGAGGCGCTGCGCACCGGCGGAGCCCCGATCCTGCGCCCGGACACGGTCGCCGAGATGACCCGCGACCAGGGCGTCCGGGGCGCCGTCTTCGGCCAGGGCCTGGGGGTGCGGATCGGCGACCCCGCCGTCGTCGGCCCGCTGGCCTCCGCCTACGGCCACTCCGGCTTCACCGGCACCGCGCTGGTCGTCGACCCCGGGCTGGCCCTGACGGCCGTCCTGCTGACCAACAACGTCCATCCGCTCCGGGGCCGCGCGGGCATCCGCGACCTGCGGCACGCCGTCGCCGCGGAGGCCCTGAGGCTGSCGCGGACCGCCTGACCGGACGCCCGGGGGTCGCCGCCCCTCGAATCCCCGGGGCCCGCCCTCCCGCGACGCCGGTGCGCGGGCGGCGGCGCCCGTCCCTCCCGGCGCGGGTCTAGGCGTACCAGGAACCGGCGATCTCCTGGATCGCCTTGCCGCCCCGGGGGACGAATCCACCGATGGTGAGGACCTGGAAGATCGCCTGCGGCGGGTTCAGCAGGCTGAAGACATAGAACGACCCGCCGTCCCGGGTGCGGAAGCCGTAGGAGGCGGTGAACGAGGTGAAAGACGCGTACAGGCCCTTGGAGACCCTGGGGTGGGCGAGGCGGCTGTAGTTGTCCTTGGCCAGCCGGTAGCCGCGCGTTCCCGCCCGCCTGTCCGTGGAGTTGTTCCAGAAGGCCATGTACTCCAGGGCGATGTCCGTGCCGTCCACGCGCGGCGCGGCGGCGACGTATCCCTCGGCGTCCAGCTGTGGCGCGGGTATCCGCTGCCCGTAGTGGAGCGGGGACTTGGCGGCGAGCTTGAAGGACTCGCCCTCCGGCCGCCAGAAGGCCAGGACGTGTGGCCGGTCCTGTCCCCGGTAGGTCGCCTGGAGGATGAACCACTCGCCGCCGGGCGGCTGCCGGCGGGGCACGTAGTACGTCTGCCTGCCGGTCAGGCGGATCGGCTTGCGGATCTTGCCCTTGTCGCCGTCCTCCACATGGCCCCGGTCGAGGACGACCTCGTGCCGGGTGCCGTCCCAGAACAGTCTGTCCCTTTTAGACGGGTCGTCCCACCAGTCGCGGTCCTTGACCGTCCTGTTGTGCTGGGCCACCCAGGACGCCGCGGCCTTCTTGGCGTCGGGGACGGTGAGCCGGATGCTCTCCGCCGAGGGGGAGGGGGCCGGCGTGGGT
>NZ_NGFP01000480.1 GCF_002149035.1 Streptosporangium minutum | reverse complement strand
CACCAAGACCGAGGAGAAGGAGAAGGAGGAGTCGAAGCTCCCCGACGGCTGGCACATGCACAAGGACGGCAACGACTTCTCCATCGGCCTCCCCAAGGGGTGGAAGGTGGACAAGCGGCCGGGCCAGCAGGTGTGGTTCCGCGGACCCGACCGGACGAGCTTCGTGTTCGTCGAATACGTCGACAAGGCGGGCCCCGATCCGAAGCAGGACTGGTACGACGGCGAGCGGGCCAGCCGGGGGAACTTCCCGGGCTACGAGCGGATCCGGATCGAGAAGGTCGACTACATGGAGAAGGCCGCCGACTGGGAGTTCACCTGGAACACGAGCTCGGGCAAGGCCCGGGTCCTCAACCGGGGGTTCGTGACCAAGGGCGGCCGGGGATACGCGATCTACTGGCACACCCTGGCCAAGGACTGGAAGAAGAACATGCACTTCTTCGAGGGGTTCACCCGGACCTTCTCGTCGAAAAAGTGAGGGCCGCCCCGACCGGCTACGATTCGTGAGTTTGGGAGGGGCGAGAGAATGACCGAACGCAAGGTGGCGGGCCGGTATCGCCTGCTCGAACCCATCGGCGAGGGCGGGATGGGCGTCGTCTGGCGGGCCCACGACGAGCTTCTCGACCGGGTCGTGGCGGTCAAGGAGGTCCGCCACCGCGGGATCGACGAGGCCGCGCGCACGGAGATGAACCGGCGGACGATCCGGGAGGCCAGGACCGCCGGCCGGCTGGACCACCCGTCTGTGATCATCGTGCACGACGTGGTCGAGGAGGAGGGCCGGCCCTGGATCGTCATGCAGATGGTCCGGTCGCGCTCGCTGGGCGAGGTCGTCCGCACGGACGGCCCGCTGCCCCCCGGGCGGGTCGCCTCGGTCGGGCTTCAGGTGCTGGGCGCCCTGCTGGCCGCGCACGCCGCCGGAGTGCTGCACCGCGACGTGAAGCCGGAGAACGTGCTGCTGGCCGACGACGGCCGGGTCGTGCTGACCGACTTCGGGATCGCCTCGATGACGCAGGAGACCGCGATCACCCGGACGGGCGGGATGGTCGGCACCCCGGCCTTCCTCCCCCCGGAACGGCTCCACGGGCTGGCGGCCACCCCCGAGTCGGACCTGTGGTCCCTCGGGGCGACGCTGTACGCCGCCCTGGAGGGGCGTGCGCCGTTCGAGCGGGCCACGGCCGCGGCGACCATGATGGCCGTCCTCCACGGCGAGCCCAGCCCCATGACGCACACCGGCCCCCTGACCGATGCGGTCCTCGGCCTGATGACCAAGGACCCCGCCACCCGGATGACGGCCGATCAGGCCACGGCCCTGCTCAGCCGCGCGGCCTCGGGGCAGGACGCCGGCGCGGCGGGGCCGGGCGCACCGCCCTCGCACCCCGGCACGACCGCCCGCCCCACCCAGCCGTCCCACCCGGGCGACCCGGCGGGCCATGACGGCTCTCCGTACGCCTCCCGGCCCCCGCACGCCGGGCAACCGCCGTATCCGGCGGGAGCGCCGTCGTATCCGGACGGGGCGGGGCCGGGCATGCGGCATCCGCAGCAGACCGGGCAGCCGTCCCATCCCGGCGACCCCGCGCAGCGGCCCTACGGCGACGGCCCCGCCCATTTCGGACAGCCGTCCTACCGGAGCAGCCCCACCCACACCGGGCAACCGCCCTACCCGGACGGAGCCGCCCACACCGGACAGCCGTCCTACCCGGACGGAGCCGCCCGCTCCGGGCAGCCGTCCCATCCCGGCGACCCCGCGCAGCGGCCCTACGGCGACGGCCCCGCCCATTTCGGACAGCCGTCCTACCGGAGCAGCCCCACCCACACCGGGCAACCGTCCTACCCGGACGGAGCCGCCCACTTCGGGCAGCCTCCCCCGGACGATCCCGCGTACCCGCGGTGGCCGCACCAGGGGCAGCCCACCGACGCCGGGCGGCTCGCCCCTCCGGCACGGCGGCCCGGGACGGGACGGCTGGCGCTCGCGGTCGGGGTGCCCGCGCTCGTGG
>NZ_NGFP01000048.1 GCF_002149035.1 Streptosporangium minutum | reverse complement strand
GGGCCGGATGGCGGGGTCCGGGCGGCGGTGTTCAGTCGGCGCCGAACTCCGCCCTGAGCCTGGCGAAGGCGGCGTCGGTGCCCTGCAGGGCGCGGTCGATGTCGGCGTCGGTGTGGGCGGCCGACAGGAACCAGTTGTGCCAGGGATGCAGGTAGACCCCTTCCCGCAGGCAGGCCGAGGACCAGAACATGCCCTTGTCCAGGGTCGTGTCGCCCTCGAAGGAGAGCCACGGGATCTGCACCGGGCCGGTCTGGTTGACCACGAACCCGTGGGAGGCGGCCTGCGCGGCGAGGCCCTCGCGCAGGCGGGTGCCCGCCCGCTCCATCAGCGCCACGCCGTCGATGTCGCGCAGGGTCTCGATGGTGGCCTTGGCCGCGGCCATCGGGGCGGCGTTGAACCAGAACGAGCCGGTCGAGTAGATCGTCTGGGCCGGGCCCCGCAGGGAGTCCACTCCGGTGACGGCCGCGATCGGGTGGCCGTTGGCCATGGCCTTGCTGAAGGCGTACAGGTCGGGGCGGACGCCCAGGGTCTCCCAGGAGCCGCCGAGGTGGAGCCGCCAGCCGCCGCGCACGTCGTCGATCACCAGCGCGGCGCCGATCCGGTCGGCCAGGGCCCGCAGACCCCGGGCGAACTCGGGGGCGGCGAGCTCCTGGTCCTCGAAGGAGTCGTGCTTGAAAGGCGTCACGATGATCGCGGCGACGTCGCCCTCGGCCCGGGCCGCTGCCTCCTCGGCGCCGGCCAGGTCGTTGTAGGTGTACTCGATCAGGTCGGCGCGCTCGCTGGGCGTGGTGCCCGACAGGCTGGGCGTGCACCAGGGGTCGGCCCCGTGGTAGGAGCCGTGGGCCATGAGCACCTTGGTCCGGCCGGTGGCGGCCCGGGCGACCATCAGCGCCTGGGTGGTGGCGTCGGTGCCGTTCTTGGAGAACATCACCCAGTCGGCCTGCGGGATGGTCTCCACCATCAGTTCGGCGAGCTCCACGTAGACCGGGCCCGGGCCGTTGAGGCAGTCGCCCGCGGCGAGCTGGGCGGTGACGGCGGCCTCCACCGCGGGGTGGCGGTGGCCCAGCACGACGGGGCCCCAGGAGCACATGAGGTCGATGTACTCGCGGCCGTCCGCGTCGAGCTGGCGGCACCCCTGGCCGCCGACGAAGAACTGCGGGTATCCGGGGCCGTGCAGGGCCGCGTTGAGGTGGCCGTACATGCCGCCGGGGACGACCCTGGCAGCCCGCTCCCGGAGGTTGGCGTCGATGGACATGTGTGTCGTCCTCATCAGTGTCGGCGAGTCGCCTTGCGGCGGGCTCGGTGGTTGGTAGCCGTACGGCGGGTGAGCGCCTGTGTGTCCCCTTTCAGGTGGGGACAGTCGCGGTYCTCAGGTGGGGGCAGTCGCGGTTCTCGGGTGGGGGCAGTCGCGGTCGGAGAGGCCGGGAGCCGCGTGCGGCCGGCACGTCGCCCGGCGTGCCCGGCGCGTTTCGAGGGCCGGCCGGGCAGTGCGCCCAGGCCGCCTGCTCAGCCGCTCGCCCGCAGCTCCGACGCCCCGTCCAGACCGGCGTCGGAGCCGAGTCCTCCCGCGACCCGGGCGGCCACCGCGGTGCCGAGCCCGGCGGCGGCGAGGACCTCGCGGCCGTCGACCAGGCCGGCGATGAACCCGGCGCAGTAGGCGTCGCCGCAGCCGGTGGTGTCCACCACCGGGACGTCGAGGGCGGGCACCCGCGTGATCCCCGAGGCGGTCGCGATCAGGCTGCCCTCGCCGCCCAGCGTGACGAGCACGGCCCGGGGCCCCTCTTCCAGCAGCGTGAGCGCGGCCCGTTCCACGTCGTCCGCGCCGCTCATCATGAGCGCCTGCTCCTCGTTGGGCAGGAAGTAGTCCACGTGGGGCAGAAAGCTCCGCGCTCCTTGCATCAGATCCGGCATATTGGACAGTAGGTCCATCGTGATGATCGTGCCCGCCTCCCGCGCCTCGGCCAGGAGTGCGAAGAAAGCCGGGTCGTGCAGGCCCCAGGTCACGTCCATGCCGCCCAGGTGCACGACCCGCGCGCCGGTGACGCGCCCGCGGTCGAGGTCGGCGAGGGACAGGCCGAGGTTGGCGCCGGGCACGTGGAAGGACGGGCGCCCCCCGTCCGGCCGGATGGGCAGGATCGAGGCGGCGGTCTGCTCGCCGCCCTTGCGGACGATCCCGGTGACGTCCACCCCGCGCCGCTCCATGATCATGACGAGGAAGTCGCCGAGCTCGTCGTCGCCGACCGCTCCCACAGAGGCGACCGGGACGCCGATCCTGGCCAGGGTCACGGCGGTCCCGGCGGCCGCGCCCGCCGCGGTGATGCGGATCTGCTCCAGCAGGTGGGTGTCCTGTCCGGTCGGGATCGATTCCACGGGCCGGGCGAGCACGTCCACGATGTGCACCCCGAGGGTGACGACGGTCATAGCGAGTCCTCCTCATGTCTTCAGCGGATAATAGACGGGCGCCCGAATACCATGTCAACGAGAAAGCAGAGGGAGGGGCCGGATGCCGAAGATCGTCGACCACGGAGAGCGGCGGGAGGAGGTCGTGGAGGCCGCCCGCCGCATCATCCTGCGCGAAGGCATCGAGGCGGCCACGACCAGGGCCATCGCCAAGGAGGCCGGCTACTCCAACGGCGTGCTCACCCACTACTTCGCCGACAAGGACGACATCATGCTGTCGGCGCTGCGCTCCTCGCACCGGCGCATCGTCGAGCGGCTGCGCGGCAAACTGGCCGGGCGCGGCGGGCTGGCCGCGCTCCGTGAGCTCCTGCTCGACAACCTGCCGCTGGACGACGAACGCACCCGGGAGAGCGGGCTGGAGATCGGCTTCTGGAGCCGGAGCCTGACCAGCCCGGCGATGCTGGAGGCGCAGCGTGCCGAGGCCGCGGAGCTGCGCTACCTGGTGCGCAGCCTGCTCGGCGCGGCCGCCGAGGCCGGGGAGATCACCACCGGGGAGGACCTGGGCGACGTCGCCGAACGGCTGCTGGCCCTGGTCGACGGGCTGAGCGTGCGCAGCCTGCTCTATCCCGACCGGCTCGGCGCCGAGCGCCTGGAAAGGCTGCTCGGCGCCGAACTGGACCGGCTTCAGACCACCAGCGCGTAGAGGCGGTCGGCGAGCCCTCCGGCGGTGGGCCGCTTGGCCGCGTCCCCGATGCAGACGTGGACCAGCTCCGACAGCTCGGGCTCCAGGCCGGCGTGGACCGACGGCGGCGTGCTGTAGACCTTGCGCAGGGTCAGCAGCGGGTCGTGGACGGGCAGCTCGCCGTACAGGCCGGCGCCGGTCACCGCCCAGTGCAACGTCGCGCCGAGCGACCACACGTCCCCGGCGGGGGTGGGCGTCTCCCCCTGCAGCAGCGCCGGGTCGGTGAACTCCACCGAGCCGATGTCGCCCATCCCGGTCACCGTCGCCCCCGGCGTCAGCACCTGCGACAGGCCCAGATCCGAGAGCTTGCCCCCGGCGTCGGTGAGCAGCACGTTGCCGGGGCGGATGTCACGGTGCACGATGCCCTCCTCGTGCAGCGCCTGCGCGGCGGTGGCCACGCAGGCGATCGAGCGCAGCGCCCTCTCCCGCGACGGCGGCTCCGCGGGCCGGCCCAGCGAGCCGGCGGGGAGATACTCCATCGAGTAGTAGAAGACACCGCCCTGCTGCCCCGCGTCATAGAGCGTCACCAGATAGGGGGAGCGCACCGCGGCGAAGGCCTTCAACTCGCGGGTGGCCCGCCGGAAGGCGTCACCTCCGGTGCCCCCCACCACCTTCACCGCGACGTACTCCGCCTCGACCGGTAGCCGGCCCGGTTTCCTCGCCAGATAGAACTCGCCGTGATTACCCGCCCCCAGCGAGCGGACGAACTCGTAGTCGGCGATGCCTTCCACCAACGTCTCCCCTCCATGCCTCACGACGCTCGCGGCGACATCCCACACGCGGTAACGTCGCCCTGGTCATTCTCGGGGCTTTTCTTTACTTACGGAAAGCGTGCTCGAAAGTGCTCCACGTAGATCTGCTCCTGCTCGATCTGGTGATCGTCCTCGCCGCCGCGCGACTGCTCGGAGCGGTGGCCCGATGGCTCGGCCAGCTGCCGGTCATCGGCGAGATCGTGGCGGGCATCCTGCTCGGCCCCACCCTCCTCGGCCCGCTGATCGGCGACCGGCTGTTCGGCGCGGAGATGCGCCCCCCGCTGCAGGCACTGGCCAACGTCGGGCTGGTGCTGTTCATGTTCGTCGTCGGCCTGGAGCTGGACCAGAAACTGGTCAGGGGCAAGGGCCGGATCGCGGTGACCGTGGCGCTCGGCTCCACCGTGGTGCCGTTCGTCCTGGGCTGCGTGCTCGCGCTCGGCATCGCGGGCGACCACGTGGGCGGCGACAGGACGCTGCCGTTCGTGCTGTTCATGGGGGCGGCGATGTCCGCCACCGCGTTCCCGGTGCTGGCACGCATCCTCACCGACCGCGGGATGCAGCGCATCACGCTCGGCGGCCTGTCCCTGGCCGCGGCCGCGGTGATCGACGTGCTCGCCTGGACCGTGCTGGCCGTGGTGGTGGGCATCGCCGGCGCGGGTGACGCCGAGGGGCAGTGGAAGGTCCTGCTCGCCGTCCCGTACGCGCTGGTGATGTTCCTGGCGGTCCGGCCGCTGCTGGCCCGGCTGGTGCCCGCCTACGAGAAGGCCGGACGGCTGACGCCGAGCCTGCTGTCGCTGGTGCTGATCGGCCTCATCGGCTCGGCCTGGGCCACCGAGTGGATGCACGTGCACTTCATCTTCGGGGCGTTCGTGTTCGGCGCGGTGATGCCCCGCGAGGGCGCGGAACGGCTCAACCACGAGATCCTGGAACGGCTGGAGCAGCTCGCCGTGCTGTTGCTGCTGCCGATGTTCTTCGTGGTGGCGGGGCTCAACGTCAACCTGCGCGCGCTGGACCTGTCCAGTCTCGGCACGCTGGCCGCGATCCTGGCGGTGGCGGTCGGCGGCAAGCTGCTCGGCTCCTACGCGGCGGCGCGGGCGCAGCGGCTGCCCAACCGGCCGTCCTGGGCGGTGGCCGTCCTGCTCAACACCCGTGGACTGACCGAGATCGTCATCCTCACCGTCGGACTGCAGAAGGGCGTGCTCGACGACGAGCTGTACTCGCTGATGGTGGTGATGGCCCTCGTCACCACCGCGATGACCGGCCCGCTGCTGCGCAGGATCTACCCCGACCGGCGCGTGGCCCGCGACATCGCCGAGGCCGAGCGCGCCGCCCTCGGGGTGGCCGTCGCCCACCGGGTGCTGACCGTCGTGCCGGGCTCTCCCGCCGAGCAGGCTCCGCTGGTGGAGCTGGCGTCCGTCCTGGCCCGGGCCGCGTCCCCGTCGGAGGTGGTCCTCGCCCACCTGCGGCCCTACCCTCAGGGGCGCCTGGAAGTGGGCAGCGGCCTCTCCTCCGAGCTGGCCGAGCTGGCCGAGACCCTCCACGACCTGGAGGGTCTCGCCGGCACCGTCCGCGCCCACGGCCCGGAGGTCAGGGTGGTGAGCCGGTTCAGCGGCGACGTGGCGGCCGAGCTGCCCGAGCTGGTCACCGGCGCGCAGCCCGATCTGGTCGTGCTGCCGGCCGATGCCAGCGGCTACGCCGGGATCCGCGACGGCGCCGTCTGCCGCGTGGTGACCGTCTCGCCGGCGGCCGCCTCCGGCCTCCGGGGCTCCCCCGCCCGGACCGCCGCGGCCTCCCCGGACTCCTCCGATCCCGCCGGATCCGCGGCGGGGCCGATCACCGTGCATCACGGCTCCGGCGGCGACGCCGCCGCCCATGTGGCGCTGACCCTGGCGCTCCTGCAGGACCGCCCGCTGGTCGTCGCCGGCGGCGGCCGGGCCTCCGCCCTGGCCCAGCGGCTGGCCAGGCTCGGGGTGGCGGCCACCTCCGGCGCGGTCCCGGCCGGCGCACTCGTCGTGGCCCCCGACGCCGGCACCGCCGTGGACGGTGCCCACCTGCTGGTCCGCGCCGAGCAGGACGCCGACCCGGTGGACTGGGCGGCGGCAGTCTCCGCGCTGCGCGCCCCGGTCCCTCACCCCTGACCGGGGCGTCGCGGGGCCTCCGGGCGGCACGGGCGACACGGTGCCGGCCGTGCCGCCCGTGCCGCCCGGAAGGACGGGTCCGCTAGCGGTTGCGGTGCGACTCGTAGCGCATGGTGCGGGAGACGCCGATCCGCACGGTCGTGCCGGGCAGGATCGCCACCGCCTCGTTCGGCGGGATGTCGTAGAAGTTGGGGTCGCCCGGCGGCTGGATCTGGGTGCCGTTGACCGACCCCAGGTCGACCAGGTTGACGTCCCAGCCGTCCAGCGCCACCCGCAGGTGACGGCGGGAGACCGACCCGTCGGGGCTGGTGACCTTGGCGGGACGCACCGAGCCGTCGGCGACCTCGGGGGCCCGCTCGGGGTCGCGGCCGACCAGGTAGTCGGTGTCGAGGCGGAGCGTCATGCCGTCGTCGAGGAGCAGCACGCCCAGCGGCGGTCGCGGCCCCTTGTAGGGGACGAGCGTGCGCTGCACCAGGGCGATGCCGCAGACCGCGCAGTACGGCACGCGCGGGTCGTTGAAGTGGTCGTTCTTGCAGTCGACCCCGTAGACCAGCGGTCGCGACTCCGGCTGCGGCTCCGGCCCGGACGACGGCTCGGGCGCGGCCTGCGGACCGTCCGGGGTCAGCAGTTCGTACTCGAACGGCTGGTCACGTGCGTCGATGGGATCGCCGCCGATCCCGCTCGCCCTGGCCGTCTCCACCTCCTCCTGCGGGACCGGCCCGGAGGGCGGCCCCTGCGGGGGGACCGGCACGGGGTCGGGCTGCCACGCCGGCGGCGCGGAGAGCTGGGGCTCCGGGACGAGGACGGGCGGGTAGTGCTCGGGAGAGCTCATCGGGTAGGGCGCCGGCGGTGCGCTGTCCGCCGGGGGCGCCGACCACTCGGGGCGCGCGGAGGTCGGCGGGAGCGACGGCTCCGCCGGGGAGACGACCTCCGCCCGGGGGGCGGGCGGCTGCGGCACGGACGGCTGGACGGCCGGCGGAGCGGGCTCCGTCCGGGGCACGGGCCGCTGGACGGCCGGTGGCGCGCCGCCCTCGGTCAGGTCGCACCAGACGCCGCCGCCGACGATGACACCGCCGTCCAGCCGGGCGAGCGGGTGCGCCTCGCCGGCCTCGGGCAGGCGCAGCTCCACGCGGGTCACCGGGCCGGGCACCAGCCGGTCGGACCAGGTGAGCGCGTCACGTCCGGCCAGCTGGACCTCGCCGCCCGAGCCGGTGACCGACGCGTAGGCCGGGCCGCTGACCAGCACGGCCACTCCCCCGGTGACGGGGCCGGCGACGGCGCACGCCACGGGCTCGCCCATCATGACGGCCAGCACCTGGGCGACCCGGCGGGCCAGCGCGCGGCCGTCCCCGCCCGAGGCGGCGGTCTCCCTCAAGGCCCCCAGCAGGTCTTCCACGACGGCCTCGGCCGCGTCACACACCAGCAGCAGACCACCCACGTGGGCGACCAGCCCGTTGCCCGGAAGCGGACGCACCACCCCGAAACCCTCGTCGGTCATGAAACCTCCTTCGCCGGCTTCATGACCAAGGTGCTGTGCTGAGTCGTTGTCTCGCTTCGCTCGGTCACAAAACTCTCCCTCCCCGAAAACGCCATCGGATGAACGGCACGCGCATCGGACCGTTCGCCACCAGCCACACGCATACCCAGACGATGATGAAATGCGTCCAGAACGCGGCCGACGGCACCGGATCAATGAAATCGACTGCACCGGACCGTAGCAAAAAGTACAGCAGAAGACCTTCGGGAACGAGCGTCAGCAAACCGAACAGCGTCGGCCAGTCCTTCTCCCACCGGAACTGCATGAGGAAGTGGTAGACGAGCTCCCAGGCGATCCCCAGCACGGCGACCGCCGCGAGGACCAGGAACCCGTTGACGTAGCGGTCGCCGAGCGCCCCGGAGGAGCCCGGAAGCACCGGCACGATCAGCAACGTGATGACCGCGCCCACGGTGGCGAGCAGGAAGAGGCGCGTCTGGATGCGCCCGGCCAAAGTCGGAACCACAGGGGGTCGCTCCTTACACCGGCGAGTTGAAGGCCCATTTGAACCACTGCGAGGTCGACCGGAACGGCCCCATCCTGCGGACGAACCCCCGCCTCGCCAGGTCGTCGGCGATCTCCTGGGCCGCGATCTGCAGGCCGAGGAAGGTGTCGACGCCGGGGAAGTAACCGCCGAGCGTCGCGGAACCGGAGGCGTAGAGGACGCCGTCGCCGCTGGCCGTCCCCTTCACCTCGAAGTGGCGCTCCACCTCCAGCCGGCCGACCGGGTTGCGGTAGGCCCCGCCGTGCCGGAGCAGGTCGTCGTAGATCCGGTGCTCGGCGATGTCGGCCTCGAGACCGGTGCAGTCGATGATGTAGTCGGCCACCGGCTCGCGGACGATGCCGTCGCTACTGCGCACGTAGCTGACCAGCCGGCCGTCGGAGCCGCGTTCCACCCGGTCCACGGTGCCCTGCACGGGGTGGTAGTAGCCGCCGCTGCGGCCCGCCCGCATCTGCTCCTGCCAGCGCCGGCAGTAGGGGGTGTTGGTGCCGCCCATCTCCTTGTACTTCGCGGCGCGCTCGGCACCCTCCAGCTTGCGCATCTGCGCCTTGAGCTGGCCTCCCCACACCGACTTGGGGTAGTTGAAGCCCTGGTAGGCCCAGCCGTCGCCGCCCTTGCGCCGCGCCCAGACGTGCGGGCCGTGGGAGCCGGTGACGAAGGTCCGGAAGATGTGGACGATCTGGGTCTGCAGCCGGAACTTCTCCCGGTCGTCGAACAGGCGCTGCAGCACGCGGGAGGCCACGATGCCGCCGCCCCGGATGACCACCGTGCCGGGGCGGGTCTTGAGGAACTCGTAGACCTGCTCGTGCGGCTCGTAGGCGTTCACCACGTGCTGGTAGTCGCCGTGCTTGGTACGGAACTCCTGCAGGTCGGGCAGGAACTTCAAGCCGGGGTAGCCGATCGCGATGTGCACGAAGCGCGAGCGGAAGATGACGCGCTTGGTGGGAGCCGAGCCCTCGGGCGGGGTGACCACGGTGAAGTAGCCGCCGCCGGCCCGTCGGCGGACCATCCGGACCTGGCCCTTGACCAGCATGTCCCAGTAGTCGATGCGTTTGGCCTCGCGCTCCAGGCTCTGGAAGACCGTGCCGGCGCGCGGCGTCCAGTAGTCGTTCAGGAGCGGCTCGGTCAGCAGCTGCCACAGGTAGGCCGGCGTCTTGTCCGTCCAGGTCTCCTGCAGCGCGTAGGAGGGGAACCCCCAGATGTTGTCGGGCCGCGAGGCGGAGTCGGAGCGGATCCGCTCGGAGCGGGGGATCTGCGAGCACCTGGTCAGGAACTCGTAGGTCTGCCACGGGGTGTCGATGTTGGACACCACCCGCATCTGGGAGGCGGGCACGCCGTAGATCCGCAGGTAGTCCAGGGTGACGAAGGAGCCCATGCCCCCGCCGACCGTCAGGAACGGGATGTCGTACATGGGGATGCCGGCGGCTGCGACCAGCTGATCGCTCCATTCGGACGTGCCGAGCAACTCCGGAGTGAGATCACCGGCCGAGGCCGGCACGTGGGGGGGTGCCAATGGATGCGTCCCTTAGCTACATGGCCAACCGGTTCGGTTGGCCAGAACATTAGTCGTGGCGCGCACCGAAAACGAGTGGGCAGAACGGTACGTTCTTCCCCCGGCACCGCTGTTCCGTCCCGGCACACGTTCAGTGTGACGCGCGAAACCCCTCGGCGGTTCGCTCAGACCCCGCTGAACACCCGGTTCACGTCCGAGGTGGCCAGCACCCCGAAGATCTCGCCGCCGCGCTCCACCAGGAGGTATTCCCCGGCGGGGGTCTCACGCATGGCGTCGATCAGGGACTCCCCCGACAGGTCGGCGGCCAGCACCAGTGACGGTTCGAGGCCGCGCGCCAGCGAACCGGCCGTCACCCAGGGGCGGCGGTTCTCCGGGGTGGCCTCCACCGCGACCTCGTTGACGATCCCGGTCGGGCGGCCCTCGTGGTCGACCACCACCATCGCCCCGGCCTGGGCCTCCGCGGCCCGGCGCAGGGCCTCGGCCAGCGGCACGTCCCCGGTCACCGCGATGGCCCGCCTGGCCAGGGCTCGGGCGTTCACCTGCGGGATGCGGGCGCGCACCCGGGCGCCGCGCAGCGCCTGGGTGGCGCCGAACCAGATGAAGGAGGCCAGCAGCACCGACCAGATGAGCTCCCAGCCCGGCGTCTGCCCGCTCATCAGCGCCAGCCCGACGGGCACCGCGACCATGACGACGGCCAGCACGCGGCCCACCCAGGCCGCGGCGATCGTGCCCGAGCCCGAGCTCCGGGTGATCTTCCAGACGCCGGCGCGCAGCATCCGCCCGCCGTCGAGCGGCAGCCCCGGCAGGAGGTTGAAGACCCCGACGATCAGGTTGGAGAACCAGAGCTGGAAGGTCAGCACGCCGAGGACGGTGCCCGGGTCGATGACCATGGAGGCGGCGAAACCGATCGCGGCCAGTCCGAGCGAGAGCAGCGGCCCGGCGAAGGCCACCATGAACTCCCGGCCGGGGGTCTCCGGCTCGCGCTCGATCTCCGAGACGCCGCCGAGCAGGTAGAGGGTGATGCGGCGGACCGGCAGGCCGTACATCCTGGCGACCACGCAGTGCGCCAGCTCGTGCAGCAGCACCGACACGTACAGCAGCACCGCGAAGACGAACGAGACGAGATACGTCACCGGGACGCTCAGCTCGGGCAGCCGGCCGGTCACGATCGGCTGGTAGGTGAAGGTGATGAACGCCGCCACGATGAACCAGGTCGGCGAGACGTACACCGGGATGCCGAACGGCCGCCCCATCCGCAGTCCCGGGCTGTTCTGACGCGGGCTCTCGCTGCTCACCGCTGGCTCACCACTCCTCGTTCACTCCGCCTTCAGGCCTTGATGCTACGCGCCGTCGAGGCGCCCGCAGACGCCGCGAGCCCACCTTCGGCCCAAACTGTCGCCACTGTGACCTACAGTGCGGACATGTCACTGACCGAGCCCACGATCATCGGAGCGCTGTCGCCGTCTCGCGCCGGTGACTTCATGACGTGCCCGTTGCTCTACCGCTTCCGGGTGATCGACCGGCTGCCCGAGCCGCCGTCGCCCGCCGCGGTGCGCGGCACGATGGTCCACTCGGTGCTGGAGCGCCTCTACGACCTTCCCGCCGCCGCGCGTACGGTCGCCGCGGCCCAGGAGCTGCTGGAGCCGCAGTGGGACAGGCTGCTGGCCGAGGATCCCGCCTACGGCGGGATGTTCGCCGACGACCGGGAGCGGGCCCAGTGGCTGGCCCAGGCCCGCTCCATGCTGGAGCGCTACTTCACCCTTGAGGACCCCACCTGCCTGGAGCCCGCCGAGCGGGAGCTGTATGTGGAGGCGGTGCTCGACAACGGCCTGATGCTGCGCGGTTACATCGACCGGCTGGACGTCGCGCCCACCGGCGAGGTGCGCGTGGTCGACTACAAGACCGGCAGCGCGCCGGGGCAGGCCTTCGAGGCCAAGGCCCTGTTCCAGATGAAGTTCTACGCGCTGACGCTGTGGCGGTTGCACGGCTCGGTGCCGCGCCTGCTGCAGCTGATGTATCTGGGGGGCGGCGGCGAGGTGCTCCGCTACGCTCCGGACGAGGCCGATCTCCGTGCCACCGAGCGCAAGGTGCAGGCCCTGTGGACGGCCATCGAGCGGGCGATGGAGACCGGCGAGTGGCCTCCCCGGCCCAGCCGCCTGTGCGACTGGTGCAGCTACCAGGAGCTGTGCCCGCAGTTCGGCGGCACTCCCCCGCCGCTGCCCGAGCGGCAGCCGGGCGACACCGTGCGCAGCACCCGCCGCACGTCCAGGGCGGCGACCGACGAGCTCTGAGCGGCCCGCGGGTGCGGGACTCCGCAGGCGGTCATGGGGGGCGACGGCCGCCGCCTCCCCAGCCCCGAGCGCCACGGAGGCGGCGCCCGGTCCCTCTTCACGGCTCGGGGGCCCGCGGGTCATCCGTGGGGATGAGGGCGATATCCCCCCGTAGCAGGGTGGCTGCGGGAATGGGACGCCTAAATTGATTGTGTGCGCAACACCCCAGGCGGCCTGCGGGCCTGGCTCCACGGACACCCGCTGATCTCCGACACCGCCCTGGCGGTGGTGCTGGCGGCCGCCGCCGTGCCGTGCGCCTACGTCACCTCCCTGTCCGGCTTCGACGCCCCGTCCGGCGCGGTCAGGCCCGACGCGCTGGGTCTCGCTCTGATCGTGGCCGGCTGCCTGTCCACGGCGCTGCGCCGGCGCATGCCGTTCACGATGCTCTTCCTGGCCGGTGTCACGGAGATGACGCTGGCGTCGCTGAACCGGAGCGGCTCCCTGCTCTGGGTCGCCGCGCTGGTGCTGGTCTACACGATCGCCGCCCACCGCGGCCTGGCGCTCAGCCTGTGCGCGCTGGTGCTGAGCCTCACCTGCCGCGCCGTCTTCGCGGTGACGGCCGCCGGTCCCGGCGACCGGACGGCGCACCTGTTCGTGGCCCTGCTGACCATGACCCTGTGGATCGCCGGGCGCGGCGTCCGGCTGCGCCGGGCCTATCTCGCCGAGCTGCGCGACCGGGCCGGGCGGATGGAGCGGGCCCGGGAGGCCGACACGCGGGCGGCCAGAGCCGAGGAGCGCTCCCGCATCGCCCGCGAGCTGCACGACGTGGTCGCCCACCACGTGAGCGTGATGACCGTCCAGGCCTCCGCGGCCCGCCGGGTGCTGGCCACCAACCCCGACGGCGCCCGTGAGGCACTGTCGGCGATCGAGGAGATGGGCCGGACCGCGATGGCCGAGATGCGCAACATCGTGGGCGTGCTCAGGACCGACGCGGGGCCCGCCGAGCGCAACCCCCAGCCGGGGGTGCAGGAGATCCCCACCCTGGTCGACCAGATGCGCGAGGCGGGCCTGCGGACGCAGCTGTGGATCGAGGGCCGGGGAGTCCCGTTGCCGCCCGGCGTCGACCTGGCCGTCTACCGGCTGGTCCAGGAGGCGCTGACCAACAGCCTGCGGCACGCGGGCCCGCAGGCCCGCGCCTGGGTGACCGTACGGCAGGAGCCGGGCGAGCTGGCCGTCCAGGTCGAGGACGACGGTCACGGCTCCGGCGCCCCCGGACCGGCCGCCGACCGGACCGGCCACGGGCTGGTCGGCATCCGCGAGCGCGTGGCCCTCTATGGTGGGATCCTGAGGATCGGCCCGCGTCCGGAGGGCGGATTCGAGGTCAATGCCCGGTTTCCCCTCAAGGACGTGTGATGACGATCAGAGTGTTACTGGTGGACGACCAGCCACTGCTGCGCACCGGTTTCCGTCTCATCCTGGAGGCCGAGCCGGACGTCACCGTGGTCGGCGAGGCCGGGGACGGCAAGGCCGCCCAGGACCAGTCGCGGGCGCTGATGCCCGACGTGGTGCTGATGGACATCCGGATGCCGGGCGTGGACGGCATAGAGGCGACCCGCCGGATCGTGCGGGAGGCCGTGGGCGCGGCCCACGTGCCCAAGGTCCTGGTGCTGACGACCTTCGACCTGGACGAATACATCGTGGAGGCGCTGCGCGCCGGGGCCAGCGGCTTCCTGCTGAAGGACGTGCCGCCGGACGAGCTGGTGCAGGCCATCAGGGTGGTCGCGGCGGGGGACGCCATCGTCGCGCCGAGCGTGACCCGGCGGCTGCTGGACAGGTTCGGGGCGCGCCTGCCCTCGGCGCACCAGCAGTCCACCCCGGCCCGCCTGGACCGGCTCACCGAGCGTGAGATGGAGGTGCTGCGGCTGATCGCCCGGGGCATGTCCAACGCGGAGATCGCCGCCGAGCTCGTGGTGAGCGAGACGACGGTCAAGACCCACGTCGGCAACGTCCTCACCAAGCTCGGCCTGCGCGACCGGGTCCAGGCCGTGGTCCTGGCCTACGAGACCGGCCTGATCACCCCGGGCGCCATCCCCTAGGCTCCCGGCGGAGGGATCCGGGATACCCAGAACCGCGTCACCGTCCGGCGGGGACCGGACCGGCGTCCGGGAATCGAGATCATCCGGCTCGCGGGCCCGGCCGGAGGGATCCGGGTCAGAGTCCGGCGAGGATCCGGGCGATCACCGGCCGGGTGTCGGCGCGTCGCCAGGCGACGGCGGTGGTGCAGCGGCATCCGTCGGAGAGCAGGACGAACACCACTCCGGCACGGGCGTAGTGGTCGTCGGTGCTCTGCGAGAGCAGGGCGATGCCCTGGCCGGCCGCGACCAGCTCCAGGGTCTCCTCGATCGCGCGGGACTCCACCTCGCCCGCGATGTCCCCGACGCCGATGGAACCCGGGTGGCGGAAGGCCCGCCAGACCGGGTCGGGGCTGCGGGGCACCACCCAGACGCGGCCCGCCAGGTCGGCGGGGTCGACCGCGGCCAGCCGGGCGAGCGGGTCGCCGACGGGCACGGCGACGGCCCGCCGGTCACTGCCGAGGACCAGCACCTCCAGGGCGTCGCCGGTGCTCAGCGGAGGCCACACCACGGCCAGGTCGCTGGTCCCGGCCAGCAGGCCGCACGACGGGTCGTCGAAGTCGAAGCGGCGCAGCCGTAGCTCCCTGCCGGAGGCACGCCGTACCGCGTCGAACAGCCGGGAGGTGCGCGCGCCGGCCGCCTCGCCCATGAATCCCACGGTCAGCTCGGAGGCGTCCCCGGCCAGCAGTGCCTCCAGCTCGTCGGCGGCGCTCGTCACCGCCGACGCGTGGCCCAGCACCCGGCCGCCCAGCTCGGTCAGGCGCACCCCGTCGCGGTCGCGGATCAGCAGCGGCCGTCCGGCGGTGGCCTCCAGGCGTTTCACGGCGGCGCTCACGGTCGGCTGGCTGACCCCGAGCGAGATGGCCGCGTCCCGGAACGACCCGGTCCGGGCCACGGCGACGAACGCCCGTACGGCCGGCAGCGTAACGTCCATCCAGCAAGGATAGCCATCGCCTATCGGCATAGCCGCAAACTATTGAACGCGGCCGCCGTCCCTGCCGCACGATTCACCCATGACAGATCAGCCGGACGCACGGGCGTTCGAGACCGGGCCGGAGGATCCGGCCGGTCCCGCCGCCACGCGGTCGGATCTCGGGCTCGCGCTGGGCGCGGCGGCCGGGGCGGCCACCTATTCGGCGGTGTTCGGAGCGGCGGCTGTGGAGCAGGGCTGGTCCGCCTGGGAGGCGGTGCTGGCCAGCGTCGCGGTGCACGCCGGGGGCAGCCAGATCGTCGGGCTGTCGGCGCTGGGCGGCGCCCCCGGAGCGCCGGACGGCGTGTCGCAGGCGACCGGGGCGGTGATCGCGGCGGTGATCGCCGCGTCGCTGGTCAACCTGCGGCTGACCGCGTTCGGGCTGGCGCTCGGCGACGTCTTCCGGACCCGGTGGGGCCGGTGGCTCGCCGCGCACCTGGTCTCCGACGAGTCGGTGGCGGCCGCGGTCTCGCGTGGGACCCCGGCCACGCGCAGGCGGACGTTCCTGGTGGTCGGGTCGCTGCTGTTCACCGGCTGGGTGGGCGGCACGGCCGCCGGGGCGCTGCTCGGCTCGGTGCTGCCCCACGGGGCGCGGCAGACGGTGGWCGGCGCCGCCGCGGCCGCCTTCGCCGCGCTGCTCGTCCCTCTGCTCCGCACCCGCCGCGAGGCGGCGGTCGCCGCCGGGGCGGCCGCCCTGGCGCTGGTGGCGTCGTGGTGGCTGCCGCCGGGCCTGCCGGTCCTCGTCGCCGCGCTGGCCGCCGTCCCGTTCGCGGTACGGCCGGCATGAACGTCGTGCTGTTCGTCGCGGGCCTGGCCGTCGTGACCTACCTGCTCCGGCTGGCCGGGGTGAGCGCAGCCGCGCGGGGTGGAGGAGACGGGCGCCGGAGCCTGTTCACCGCGCTGCTGCCGGTGGCGCTGCTGGCTGCCGTCGTGGTCGTCCAGGCCGCGCCGGGCGGCCGCCCGGCGGCCCACCTGGTCGTCGCCGCCGCCGTGGCGGGCGTGGCAGCCCGCCGCCTGGGATTCCTGCCCGCCATGCTCCTCGGCACCGCCGCCGGAGCGCTTGTGACCATTGGAGGACTCGTATGATCATCCGCGAGCTGACCCCTGACGACCTCGAGGCCTGCCTGCGGCTCGCGGCGGACCGGCAGTGGTCGCGCGAGGAGCGCAAGTGGCTGTTCCTGCTCCAGGGCGGGGAGGGCTACGGAATGGTGGATCCCGGCGGCGAGCTGGTGGCCACCGCCATCCTGACCCGCTACGGCACCCGCACCGCCGCGATCAGCATGGTGCTGGTGGCCTCGCGTCACGGGCGCCAGGGGCTGGGAGGCCGCCTGATCGGCCACGTGCTGGACCGGGCGCGCGGCGCGACCGTCTTCCTGAACGCGACCGCGACGGGCCGCCCCCTGTACGAGCGGCTCGGCTTCCGGGTGACGAGCCCGGTCGCCATGCATCTGGGGACCTTCACCGGGCAGGCGTCCGGCGCGTCCCGACCCGCCTCCCCCGAGGATCTGAAGGCGATCGCCGACCTCGACGCGGAGGTCCTCGGCGCCGACCGGTCGGCCCTCCTGACGAGGCTGTTCGACTTCGCCGAGCAGATCCGGGTGATCGAGGACGGAGGAGTGGTCACGGGCTACGCCGGTATGTGGCGCAATGTGGGCAACACGGTCGTCGGACCGGTGATCGCCGCGGATCCGGCGGACGCCCGGCGGCTGATCTCCGACCTCGCCTCCCAGGTCGGGGGCCCGGCCCGGATCGAGGTCGAGGAGAGCCGCCGGGAGCTGGCCGAGTGGCTGACCGGGCACGGCATGGCGGCGGGGATGAGGACCTCGGACATGGTCGCCGGCGCCGAGCCGCTCCCCGGCGACCGGACCCGGTTCTTCGCCCCGGTCATGTCCGCGCTGGGGTGACGGGACGCCCGCCCTCCCCCCGGCTCTTCACGGCATCGGGGGGAGGCGCCGCCGACGGAATCCGTCGGCGATCGGGTCAGGCGGAAACGGCTTCGGCGGCTTCCTGGGGAACGTTCTCCGGGAAGTGGCAGGCCACCTGGTGACGGGTGGCCAGCTCGACCAGCGGCGGCTCCTCCACCTTGCAGATCGCCTGGGCTTTCCAGCACCGGGTGTGGAAGCGGCAGGCGGGCGGCGGGCTCAGCGGGCTGGGCACGTCACCCTGGAGGCGGATGCGCTCGCGGTCGTTGCGCCGGGCCGGATCGGGGATGGGGACCGCGGACATCAGCGCGTTGGTGTACGGGTGCATGGGCGACTCGTACAGGTCTTTCCGGTCGGCCAGCTCGACGAGCTTGCCCAGATACATGACGGCGACCCGGTCACTGATGTGCCGGACCACCGACAGGTCGTGGGCGATCACCACGTAGGTCAGATCCAGCTCGTTCTGCAGGTCCTCCAGCAGGTTCACCACCTGCGCCTGGATCGACACGTCCAGCGCCGACACCGGCTCGTCCGCGATGATCATCTTCGGCTTGAGCGCGAGGGTGCGGGCGATGCCGATCCGCTGGCGCTGACCGCCGGAGAACTCGTGCGGGTAGCGGTTGTAGTGCTCGGGGTTGAGCCCCACCAGCTCCAGGATGTCCTGCACGGCCTTCTTGGTGCCGTGCTCGGTCTTGATGCCCTGGATCCGGAACGGCGCTCCCACGATCGCCCCCACGGTGTGGCGCGGGTTCAGCGACGAGAACGGGTCCTGGAAGATCATCTGCATGTCGCGCCGGAGCGGGCGGAGCCTGCCCTGCGACATGTGCGTGATGTCCTGCCCCTCGAACAGCACCTTGCCGCCGGTCGGCTCCAGCAGCCGGGTGACCAGCCGCCCCATGGTGGACTTGCCGCAGCCCGACTCGCCGACCACGCCCAGCGTCTCGCCCTTGAAGACGTCGAAACTGATCCCGTCGACCGCCTTCACCGCGCCGACCTGCCGCTTGAGCAGCCCCTTCGTCACCGGGAAGTACTTCTGCAGGTCCTGGACGGACAGCAGCGGCTCATTAGGAGTGGTCACGTGGTCTCCAGCATCGGCTTGATCTCGTTCTCCCAGAGCGACCGCCGCTCCTCACGAGGCATGTGGCAGCGCACCAGGTGACCGCCCTCGGTCTCCAGGAGAGCCGGCACCTCGGTGTCGGCCTTGCCCTGCGTCCGGTCGGAATAGGGGCAGCGAGGGTGGAAGGCGCAGCCCGGCGGGATGTTGATCAGTGAGGGCGGGGAGCCCTTGATCGGCATCAGCCGCTCGGTGCGCTCCCGGTCCAGGCGGGGCATCGACCCCAGCAAACCCCAGGTGTAGGGGTGCTCGGGACGGTAGAAGATGTCCTCCGCCGCGCCGTACTCGATGCACTTGCCGCCGTACATGACCAGGATGTCGTCCGACAGCTCGGCCACGACGCCCAGATCGTGGGTGATGATGATGAGGGCGGAGTTGAACTCCCGCTGCAGATCCCGCATCAGGTCCAGGATCTGGGCCTGCACGGTCACGTCCAGCGCGGTGGTCGGCTCGTCGGCGATCAGCAGCTCCGGGTCGCACGACAGCGCCATCGCGATCATCGCGCGCTGGCGCATGCCGCCGGAGAACTCGTGCGGGTAGGCGTCCACCCGGCGGCCCGGCTCCGGGATGCCCACCCGGCCGAGCATGTCGATCGCGTGCTTGCGGGCGACCTTCTTGCTCACGCTGTGGTGGATCCGGTAGGCCTCCACGATCTGGTCGCCGACCGTGTAGTAGGGGTGCATCGCCGACAGCGGATCCTGGAAGATCATCGCCATCTTCTTGCCGCGCAACCCGCGCACGTGTTCCTGGGAGGCGCTGACCAGCTCCTCGCCGTCCAGCCAGATCTCACCGGAGATCCTGGCGTGGCCGCCCTTGTGCAGCCCCAGGATGCCCAGGCTGGTCACGCTCTTTCCGGAGCCGGACTCTCCCACGATCCCGAGCGTGCTGCCCCGCTCCAGAGAGAAGGTCAGCCCGTCGACGGACTTGACCAGCCCGTCGTCGGTCGGGAAGTGGATCTTCAGGTCCTTCAGTTCAAGGAAGCTCACGCCAGCCTCACCCTCGGGTCGACCACCGCGTAGAGCAGGTCGACGATCAGACTCGCGACGACCACGAACAGCGCCGCCAGCAACGTCACACCCATCACCTTGGGAAGGTCCTGGTTGACGATGGCGTCGATGGCGTACTTGCCCAGGCCGGGCAGCGAGTAGGCGCTCTCGGTGAGGACGGCGCCGCCGATCAGCAGGCCGAAGTCCAGGCCGAAGACGGTGAGGATGGGCGTCAGGGCCGCCCTGAGGCCGTGCTTGGTGACGACGGTGCTCTCGCGGAGCCCCTTGGCACGGGCGGTGCGGATGTAGTCCTCGTTCATCGTCTCCAGCATGCCCGCCCGGGTGAGACGCGCGTATGTGGCCGCGAACAGGAAGGCCAGCGTGATCCACGGGAGAAGCAGGTTGTAGGCCCACTGGCTCGGACTGTCGAGGAAGGTGGTGTAGTGGCCGCCCTGCGCCGCGAAGGAGAACGGGTTGCCGTAACTGAACACCAGCAGGGATACCAGGCCGGTGAAGAAGATCGGCAGGGAGACTCCTGCCAGTGCGACGGTCATGGCCGCCCGGTCGAAGACGCTGCCTCTGCGCAACGCGGACAGCACGCCGATGCCCACGCCCATGATCACCCAGATCACCGCCGCGCCGATCGCGAGCGACAGCGTGATCGGCAGGCGGTTCATGAGGTCGGGGAAGACCGGTTGCCGGGTGATGAACGAATACCCCAGGCAAGGGGCCGGGCACTCCTCGACCCCGGGGCCGTAGTCGTACTCAGCGCCCGCGACGATCCCCTTCACGAACCTGCCGTACTGCACGACCAGTGGATCGTTGAACCCCAGCCGTTCGGCGGCCAGCTTGGCCGTCTCCGCCGTGGCCGTACGGCCGACATACCGGCTGGCCATGCCCTCCGGAGTCGCCCCCGCCAGTTGGGGCACGAGGAAGAAGATCGCGAAGGTGGCCATGCTCACGATGAGGAGCATGATCACTGCGCCGATCAGGCGTCTGATGATGTATGTGACCACAGTGCCCGGCCCAGGTGGCCGCCGGAAGGATTGCTCCCGGCGGCCACCGCTGCCTTCACCTGCCTAACTACTCGTTGTATGAGAAGCGGTGTTACTCGACGCCCATCGCGACGTAGTCGTACATCTGCTGACCGTCACTGATGAAGACGTTGGTCACACCCTTGCCGCGGACCAGCAGGCTCTTGGCCCAGACACCCGGCAGGATGACCGCCTCTTCCATGACGCGCTTGTCGATGGCGGCCCACATCGGCTCACGCTTCTTGGCGTCGGCCTCGAGCAGGGACTCGTCGAGCATCTTGTCCACGTCGGGGATGCGGACGCTGACGTTGGAGGAGCCACCGGTCTCACGGATGACCCGGCTGTCGACCATCTGCTGCAGGAAGCCGTAGCCGTCGGGGTAGTCCGAGCCCCAGCCGTTCACGGCCAGGCCGAGCTTGTTCTCCACGACGAACGGCGGCTTGCCGGCGTACAGCGAGAAGTAGTCCGCCTGCGGGTACGGCTTCAAGGTCAGCTTGATGCCGACGCGGGCCAGCGACTCCTGCAGGGCCTCGGCGGTCGCCTTCTCCTTCGGCCGCTCGGCGCGGTAGGCGATGTTGGTCTCGAAGCCGTTCGGCTGGCCGCAGGCGGCCAGGTGCTCCTTGGCCTTGGCCACGTCGCCCTTGCCGTCCGCACCGCTGGGGTACAGGTCGATCTTCGCGGCGCCCGGGACGCTCGGCGGCATGAGGCTGGTCGCGATCGCGCCACCGGAGAACTCACCGCCGTAGGCGGCCTGGTAGCCGGTCTTGTCGGCCGCGTACTGGACGGCCTTGCGGCAGTCGATGTTGTCCAGCGGCTTCACCGTCGGGCTGACCGAGGTGTACCAGAGACGCTGCAGCGTCGGGTTGTCGGCCCGCGCCTTGAGGGCGGGGTCCGGCAGGATCTTGCTCATCGCGGCCGGCTGGACACCGGTGCCCGCGACGTCGACGTGGATGTCACCGGAGAGGAGACGGTTGTCGAGGTCGTCGGCGTTGACGTTGGTCTGGACCTCGATCCGGTCCGGCAGCGCCGGGCGGTTGGGGTCGGTCGCCGCGTCCCAGTTCGGGTTGCGGACGAGGGCGAAGCCCTTGCCGATCTCGTTCTTCTCGAACATGTACGGGCCGGAGGAGATCACGTGCTCGCGGTACTTCGCGCCCGTGTCCTTGGCCTTCGGCACCGGCATGGTCGGCGACATCTGGGTGATGTAGTCGAAGCCGCTGTAGGCCTGCTTCAGGTGGAAGACGATCGTGGAGTCGTCCGGCGTCTCGATCGCCGAGCTGAAGTCGACGTCCTTCGACTTGTAGACGCCCTTGTAGTCCTTGGGCCAGTTGAGCATCTCGTTCAGGTAGGTGGGACCGTTCGGGAAGGTCTCCTTGTCGAACGCGCGCGCCACGGCGTAGGCCACGTCCTTGGACGTGATCGGGGTGCCGTCCTCGTACTTCAGACCCTCACGCAGCGTGTAGGTCCAGGTCTTGAAGTCGGCGCTCGGCTTGCCGAGGTCCTTGGCGAGGTCGGGTGCGACGGTCGCGCCCTCGGCGCCCGGCGCGGCCTTGAACACCGTCAGCGCCCGGCCGTACAGGCGCATGAAGTTCCACGAGTAGCCGTAGTAGGTGTCGGCCGGGTCCAGCGAGTCCCAGTCACCGGAGTTGACGAACTTGAGGGTGCCGCCCTTCTTGGTCGAGGGGTTGAACACCTTGCTCATCGCGGCGTTGAACTCGGCCTGGGCCGGAGCTGCCGACCCGCCACCGGCGCCCGCGCTTTCCTTGGGCGAGTCGGTGCTGGTTCCACCGCAGGCCGACAGGCCCAAGGCGAGCGCCGCGGTGACCGCGAACGTCGCGACTGCGGGTTTTCTCTTCATCTGTTACTACACCCCTTGTGGATAGGAACCAGGGAAACTACGGGGATCGAGAAGCGTCAACGGCCGCGCGGGTCCAGTGCGTCACGCAGGCCGTCTCCGAAGAGGTTGAAGGCCAGCACGGTCACGAAGATCGCCAAACCGGGGAAGATCGCGAAGTGCGGCACCGTGTAGAAGCGCGCCGCCTCGGCGAGCATGCCGCCCCAGGTGGGTGTCGGCGGGCGGACGCCCACACCGAGGAAGGACAGCGCCGCCTCGAACAGGATGTTGGTCGGGATGACCAGCGTCGCGTAGATCAGGATCGGCGCGATCAGGTTGGGCAGCAGCTCACGGAAGATGATGTACGGCCCGCGGGCGCCGAGGCTCCTGGCCGCGTCGATGAACTCCCGTTCTCGCAGGGAGAGTGTCTGGCCTCGGACGATCCGGCCGATGTACGGCCAGCTGAAGAATCCGATGATGAACACCAGCAACGATACGCGCAGGGTGTCGCCGGACATGCCGAACGCCTGGTCGGGGACGACGCCGGCGAGGGCGATGGCGAACACCAGCAGCGGGAAGGCCAGGAAGACGTCCATCGCCCGGCTGATCACGGTGTCGACCCAGCCGCCGAAGTAGCCGGCGACGACACCGAGGACGGTGCCGATGACCACCGAGAGCAGGGTGGCCAGGAAGGCGATGAGCAGGGAGATCCGGGCGCCGTAGACGATCCGGCTGAAGATGTCGCGCCCCCAGAGGGGCTCGACGCCGAACAGGTAGTCCCAGCTCATACCGCCGAACGCCCCGGTGGGCGTCAGCGTGGACTGGTCGATCTTCTCCCGGTGGAACTCCAGCGGCGGATGGCCGAGGAACTTCACGATGAGCGGCGCGAAGAGCGCCACCAGGACGAGGAAGACGATGACTCCCGCTCCCGCGAGAGCGATCTTGTCACGCTTCAGCCTCATCCAGGCGATCTGGCCGAGGGAGCGGCCTTGGATGGCCTTCCGATCCGCGCCCGCGAGCACGGCTTCGGGGTCCGCCTCCGTAGCCGAGCCAGGAACATCGAGCGGTGCGGTCATACAGTGGCCCCCTGGATCCCAGACGACGTCGTCCGATTGGACGCGTCCCCGGGTCGGGGGCGCGCGCCCTGAAGTCTACGAGTCCGTTTCACGGTCCCGTGACGCAGAATCTATGGGCTGATCTGCGCTGACTAGTCCCTTGGGGCGGTATGTGGCTTAACTGTGATTCACGTGCAATTCATTTGTTTTGATCTTGAGGCGAATGTCCCGAAGCCATCCCCCTTCTGTCTCGGATTTGTGACATTGCACTGATAGGTAACTCAGCGTCACCCGATCCCACGACGCTTGAGGATGTCCTCGATATCGGAGAAGTCGTCGTCCGCGGCCGGCTTCCGGGCGGGCGCGGGCTTCTGGGCCGGCGTGGGCTTCTGGGCCGGCGCGGCTTTGCGCTGCGGGAGTGGCTGCGTGGCGCCCCCGCCGGCCGTCACGGGCCCGCCCGGCGCCGCGGGCGTGCCCGCCACGGGGGTCCGGGGCTCGGCGGACGCGGCCGTACGGCGGCCGCGCAGCACCCCGGTGACCATGAACAGCACCAGGGAGAGCCCGGTCACGGCCACTCCGGCCCACACGGTGGGGTTGAGGACCACCCCGGTGAAGAACCCGACGATCGCCGTGCCGATCTGCCACAGGGTCGGCAGCGCGCCGGTCAGGAAGGCCGCGAGCGGCAGCAGCGACCAGGCGACGCCGCGCAGCCCCGCCACGACCCCCCGGCGGCGCATCAGCAGGAAACTCAGCACCAGCCCCACACCGGTCACCCCGGCGCAGAGCGGCAACCACGCGATCTGGTTGAACGACATAGCGGACCGCCCCTCGTATCGGCTTACCCATCCATCCTGGCACGCCGTGGCGGAACGGCTCCTCCTCCCCAGGGAGGGATCATCCCCTAGGGGCCGGGAAGGGGCCGTCCCCTAGGTGCGCGGCGGCGACGGCCGGTCTCGGGGCTCTCCCGGAGGGGCTCAGCGGTCCGCGCCGCGGGCCGCCAGCGCCCTGAGGACGTCGACGTCGACCTCGTGCAGGGAGGTCACGACGAGGCGGCCGGGGGCGGCGGGGATCGGCAGCACGCTCGGCACGGCCACCACCCGGCAGCCGGCGGCGGTGGCCGCGCTCACCCCGTTCGGGGAGTCCTCCAGCGCGACGCAGCGGGCCGCGGCCACGTCCAGCAGCCGGGCGGCCGTCAGGTAGGGCTCCGGGTGGGGCTTGGTCCTCATCACGTCGTCGCCGGTCACCACGTGGTCGAAGTTGTCCCTGCCGATGCCCTTCAGGCACGCCTCGGCGATCGGCCGCACCGAGGAGGTCACCAGGGCGGTGGGCAGGCCCGCCCGCCGTACCGCCGCCAGCAGCTCGGCGGCGCCGGGCATCATCTCCACGCCGCCGGCGAGCCTGTGGATCATGCCCTCCAGCATCCAGGCCGCCACGTCGTCCGGATGGGCGCTCGCGCCGGAGGCCGTGAGCATGTAGGCGACGGTGGACGGCATGGAGCCGCCCACCAGGCGCTCCTGGTCGGCGGGCCCCCAGTCGCCGCCGAGCCGTTCCATCACCTCGGACTCGACCTGGAACCAGATCTTCTCGCTGTCCACGAGAAGCCCGTCCATGTCGAACAGAACCGCGTCCATTACCCCGAAAACCCCTTACGGTCAGACGTTGAAGTAACTGGCCTCAGGGTGGTGGACGACCAGCGCGGAGGTGGACTGCTCGGGGTGGAGCTGGAACTCCTCCGACAGGTTCACGCCGATCCGGGAGGGGTCGATCAGCTCCATGAGCTGGACCTGGTCCTCCAGGTTGGGGCAGGCCGGGTAGCCGAAGGAGTAACGGCAGCCGGTGACGTTGACCTTCAGCATGTCCTCCAGCGACTCGTCACCGCCGATCCCCAGCTCGGTGCGGACCCTCGCGTGCCAGTATTCCGCGAGCGCCTCGGTGAGCTGCACCGACAGGCCGTGCAGCTCCAGGTAGTCGCGGTAGGCGTCCTTGGCGAACAGCTCGGCGGCCGCCTCGGAGACCCGGTTGCCCATGGTGGCCACCTGGAGGGCGACCACGTCGACCTCGCCGGAGTCCTTCGACCGGAAGAAGTCGGACAGGCACAGGTGCCGGTCGCGGCGCTGGCGCGGGAAGGTGAACCTGGTCCGCTCGTTGCCCGCGTCGTCGAGGATGATCAGGGAGTCGCCGTCGCTGACGCAGGGGAAGTAGCCGTAGGCGACGGCGGCCTCCAGCAGGCCCTCGGTCTGCATCCGCTCCAGCCACATCCTCAGGCGCGGCCGGCCCTCGGTCTCGACGAGCTCCTCGTAGGAAGGCCCGTCGCCGCCGCGCGCGGCCTTGAGGCCCCACTGGCCCATGAACGTCGCCCGCTCGTCCAGGAACGCGGCGTAGTCGGCCAGCGGGATGCCCTTGATGATCCGGTCCCCCAGGAAGGGGGCCGTCGGGACGGGGTTGTCGGCGGCCACGTCGGACCGGGCGGGCAGCTCCGCCTCCGGGGTGCGCACCAGCGTCGCACCGGTCTTGACCCGCCGCTCGCGCAGCGGCGGCAGGACGGCGCCGACCTCGCCGCGCTTGACCGCCATGAAGGCGTCCATCAGGCGCAGGCCCTCGAAGGCGTCGCGGGCGTAGCGGACGTCTCCCTGGAACAGCTCGGCGAGGTCCTGCTCCACGTAGGCGCGGGTCAGGGCGGCGCCGCCGAGCAACACCGGGAACCGCTGGGACATCCCCCGGGAGTTCATCTCCTCGAGGTTCTCCCTCATGATGACCGTGGACTTCACCAGCAGCCCGGACATGCCGATGACGTCGGCGTTCTTCTCCTCGGCCGCCTCCAGGATCGCCGACACCGGCTGCTTGATGCCGAGGTTGACGACCTCGTAGCCGTTGTTGGACAGGATGATGTCGACCAGGTTCTTGCCGATGTCGTGCACGTCGCCCTTGACGGTCGCCAGCACGATGCGGCCCTTGTTCTCCCCCTCGACCCGGTCCATGTGCGGCTCCAGGTAGGCGACGGAGGTCTTCATGACCTCGGCCGACTGGAGCACGAACGGCAGCTGCATCTGCCCGGAGCCGAACAGCTCGCCGACGGTCTTCATGCCGTCGAGGAGCACGTCGTTGACGATCTCCAGGGCCGGGCGCTGCGCCAGCGCCTCGTCGAGGTCGGCCTCCAGGCCCTTGCGCTCGCCGTCGACGATGCGGCGCTTGAGCCGCTCCCACAGCGGCAGGCCCAGCAGCTCGGCCGCCCGGTCGGCCTTGACGGAGGCGGCGTCCACGCCCTCGAACAGCTCCATGAACCGCTGCAGCGGGTCGTAGCCCTCCCGGCGGCGGTCGTAGACCATGTCCAGGGCCACCTGGCGCTGCTCGTCGGGGATGCGGGCCATCGGCAGGATCTTGGAGGCGTGCACGATGGCCGAGTCGAGGCCCGCGTTGACGCACTCGTTGAGGAAGACGCTGTTGAGGACGATGCGCGCGGCCGGGTTGAGGCCGAAGGAGATGTTGGACAGGCCGAGCACGGTCTGCACGCCCGGATAGCGCCGCTTGAGCTCGCGGATGGCCTCGATGGTCTCGACGCCGTCGCGGCGGGTCTCCTCCTGGCCGGTGGCGATGGGGAAGGTGAGGGCGTCGATGATGATGTCCTCGACGTTCATGCCCCAGTTGGCGGTCAGGTCCTCGATGAGGCGGGTGGCGATCCTGAGCTTCCACTCGGCGGTGCGGGCCTGGCCCTCCTCGTCGATGGTCAGCGCCATGACGGCCGCGCCGTGCGACCGGACCAGCTTCATGATCCTGGTGAAGCGCGAGTCGGGGCCGTCGCCGTCCTCGTAGTTGACCGAGTTGATGATCGCCCGGCCGCCGATCATCTCCAGACCGGCCTCCAGCACCGCGGGCTCGGTGGAGTCGAGCACGATCGGCAGGGTGGAGGCGGTGGCGAAGCGGAACGCCAGCTCCTTCATGTCCCTGACGCCGTCGCGGCCCACGTAGTCGATGCACAGGTCGAGCATGTGCGCGCCGTCGCGGGCCTGGGCCCGGGCGATCTCGACGCACTCCTCCCAGTTCTCGGCGAGCATCGCCTCACGGAAGGCCTTGGAGCCGTTGGCGTTGGTCCGCTCGCCGATCGCCAGGTAGGAGGTGTCCTGGCGGAACGGCACGTGCTGGTAGAGCGAGGCCGCCCCGGCCTCGGGACGCGGGCGGCGGGGGCTGTGCTCGTTGCCGCGCACCCGCTCCACCACCTTGCGCAGGTGCTCGGGGGTGGTGCCGCAGCAGCCGCCGACCAGCGACAGGCCGAAGGAGCGGGTGAAGTTCTCGTGGGCGTCGGCCAGCTCGTCCGGGGTGAGCGGGTAGTAGGCGCCGTCGGAGGTCAGCTGCGGCAGGCCCGCGTTGGGCATGCACGACAGCTGCACCCGGGCGTGGCGCGCCAGGTAGCGCAGGTGCTCGCTCATCTCGGTGGGGCCGGTGGCGCAGTTGAGGCCGATGACGTCGACGCCGAGCGGCTCGATCGCGGTGAGCGCCGCGCCGATCTCCGAGCCGAGCAGCATCGCGCCGTTGGTCTCCACGGTGACCTGGGCGATGACCGGCACGTCGCGGCCGGAGTCGGCGATGGCCCGCTTGGCCCCGATGACGGCGGCCTTGACCTGGAGCAGGTCCTGGCAGGTCTCGATGATCAGGGCGTCGGCGCCGCCGGCGACGAGCCCGGCGGCGTTGTCGTAGTAGGCGTCGCGCAGCACGCCGTACGGCTTGTGCCCGAGGGTGGGGAGCTTGGTGCCGGGGCCGATCGAGCCGAGCACGTAGCGGGGGTGGTCGGGGGTGGACCAGTGGTCGGCCGCCTCGCGGGCGACCCGGGCGCCGGCCTCGGACAGCTCGTGGGTCCGCTCGGAGATGTCGTATTCGCCGAGGGCCGCGAGGTTCGCGCCGAAGGTGTTGGTCTCGACGCAGTCGACGCCGACCTCGAAGTAGGCGTCGTGCACGGCCCGCACGATGTCGGGGCGGGTGGCATTGAGCACCTCGTTGCAGCCCTCGTGACCCTCGAAGTCGTCGAGGGTGACGTCGTGCGCCTGCAGCATCGTCCCCATGGCCCCGTCGGCGACCATCACGCGCTCGGCCAGGACTTCACGGAAAGACGGTCTGCTAGTCATGAGAGAAAGCTTACTGGGAACCGTCCAGGCGTTATTCTCTCTGATTGTTCTTGTGGCAATTGCACTCATCGTCCAATTACCCTGCGAGGCATCCGATGGCGTCCTACCGCACGATTGTCGTCGGCACCGACGGCTCCCCCTCCTCCTTCCGCGCGGTCACCTCGGCGGCCTCCCTCGCCGCCGCGACCGGCGCCACCCTGATCCTGGCCTGCGCCTACGCCCCCATGCGCGAGCGCGAGCGCAGCGCGGCCGCCGACGCCCTGGGCGAGCTGTCCTACAAGGTGAGCGGTTCCACGCCCGCCGACGACGCCCTGCGCGCCGCCCGGGAGCACGCGGTGGCCGCGGGCGCCCGGACGATCGAGCTGGCCGCCGAGGAGGGCGACGCGGTGGACGTCCTGGTCTCCCTCGCCGGCAGGCGCGAGGCCGATCTGCTGGTCATCGGCAACCGGGGGCTCAACAGCCTCGCCGGGCGGCTGCTGGGCTCGGTGCCCTCCAGCGTCTCCCAGCGGGCGGGCTGTGATGTGCTGATCGTTCACACCACTTCGGGAAGGTGACGAAAAGGCCGCCTCAGCGCATAGGCTTAGCCGGATAGTACGGCGAGGCCAGAAGGAGGCGGCGCGTGATCGAACTCGAAGGTCTACCCGAGCTCGTCGACCCGGTGCTGATCGCCGCGTTCGAGGGGTGGAACGACGCGGGCGAGGCCTCGAGCGGAGTGATCGCACACCTCGAGGACGAGTGGAAGGCGACCCCCCTGGTCTCCATCGACCCGGAGGAATACTACGACTTCCAGGTCACCCGTCCGATCGTCGAGATGGGCGAGGGGCTGACCCGCTCCATCACCTGGCCGACCACCAGGCTGTCGGTGGCCCGGCCGCCGGGCGTGGACCGCGACGTGGTGCTGCTGCGCGGCATCGAGCCCAACATGCGGTGGCGCGCCTTCTGCGAGGAGATCGTCGTGGTCTGCCGCGAGCTGGGGGTGGAGCTGGCGGTGCTGCTCGGCGCGCTCCTCAACGACTCCCCCCACACCCGCCCGGTGCCGATCGTGGGCTCGGCGACCGACGAGGGCCTGGCCCGGGCGATCAACCTGGAGCTGAGCCGCTACGAGGGGCCGACCGGCATCGTCGGCGTCCTCCAGCACGTCCTGGGCACCGCCGGGATCCACGCGGTCTCCCTGTGGGCGTCGGTGCCGCACTACGTCGCCCAGCCGCCCAACCCCAAGGCCACCCTGGCGCTGCTCAGCCGGATGGAGGACCTCCTCGACATCCCGATGCCGCTGGGGGACCTGGCCGAGGAGTCACGGGCCTGGGAGCACGGCGTGGACGAGCTGGCCTCGCAGGACAGCGAGGTCGCCGAATACGTCAAGGAGCTGGAGGAGCGCAAGGACGCCGCCGAGCTGCCCGAGGCGAGCGGCGACGCCATCGCCGCGGAGTTCGAGCGCTACCTGCGCCGCCGCGACCGTGACGGCGACAGCTGAAACACACAGCGCATAGTTACCATTGTTCGCCCCCTTTTCCGGGGCTTCCGGGCAATAATCAGTGCCCACCCGGTCCGTCCGGGTCGCACCAGGTTGGGAGACCGGCCTGCAACGATTCCACACCCAGGAGAAACACGGCTCTGTAAACACCGGTGATCGGCCCATCACCATGCCGCACATTGTCCATGTGACTGCGCACGTTAGGGCGACCATGGCGATTCCACAGCTCGACCCATACCAGAAAGCCCAGGAGACGCGACGCCGCGTTCTTGAGCTGGCCGTATTCATGAAGCGCGAGGACGGCGGGAACGCCTCCTCGCGTCCGCGGGGCACCGCCCAGCCCGGACAGGCGGTCGACATGTTCCTCGCCCTGCTCCAGGACCGGCTCCCGGTCTGGCTCCGCATCCTCGACGACCTGATGCACCTGGTCGGCAAGGGGCGGGTCAGCGACAACCTGCTGCCCATCGCGCGGGCCGGCATCGACTACTACTCCGAGGTCCAGTCGGCCGCGCTGCCCGTCTTCACCTCCCCCTCGGTCACCGTCCGCTTCCGCGAGGCGCTGCGCGACAGCGAGCTGGGGCCGATGGCGGAGGTCGTCCCGCTGACCGAGTACCTGGCGGCCGAGCAGCGGGCGGGCCGGATCCCACCCGAGGTGGACCCCCTCGCCAGCGCCCGGCTGCTGCTGGCCGGATGCCTGCGCCACGCCTACTACGAGATGTTCGTCGGCGCCGACTTCCTGCCCTCGCGGGACGACAGCGCCGAGGAGATCGTCCGCGAGCTGCGGCTGGATCTCCAGCGGGCCTGATCGAAGCGGGCCCACACCAGCGCGGCCAGGTCGGCGTCCACTCCCAGCGGGGCGCTGACCAGGTCCGCGCCGGAGGACTCCAGACGGCTCTGGAAGAAGCCGGGGGCCAGCAGGTAGGACGCCACGGCGATCCGGGGCGCGGGACCGGACCGCAGGCGTTTCAGGACCTCCCCCAGCGAGGGGGCGCCCGTCGCGGCGAAGGCCGCCGTGACCGGGCGCGACAGCCGTACCGCGAGCAGCCGGGCCGCGGCCCGCGCGTCGGCCCGCGCGGCCGGGTCGGAGGATCCCGCCGCGCCCAGGACGACCGCGTCGGCGGGCCGCAGCCCCGCGCCCGCCAGCCGCCTGGCCAGGACGGCGGCGAGCAGCGGGTCCGGTCCGAGCGGGGCCGCCACCACCGCGTCGGGCCGGGCCCCGGCGACCACCGACGGCAGGTCGATGTGGACGTGGTAGCCGCCCGCGAGCAGCAGCGGCACCACGACCACCGGGCCCGGCAGGCCGGGGAGCAGGCCGGCCAGCGGGGGCGAGCTGATCTCCAGGAAGGCCGCCTCGACCCGGCTGCCCGGCCGCGCCCGCCGTACGAGATCCCGCAGTCCGGCGATCGTCTCCTCGCCTCGCGGGCTGCGGGTTCCGTGCCCGGCCAGGACCAGCGTCGTCACGCCCCCTCCCCGCCGGGCGGCCCGCAGGCGCCCGGCGCCGGGACGCGGCGGCCGGTGCGCGTCCTCACCCGACCTCGCCGCGGTCGCAGGCCAGGCGGTAGCCGCGCTTGACGACCGTCTCGACGATGCCGGAGGGGCCCAGGGCGCGGCGCAGGCGGGTGACGGCCATCTCGACGGCGTGTTCGGCCGAGTCCCGGGAGGGACCGCCGGGGAGCACGGTGCGCAGCTCGGAGCGGGCCACCACGTGCCCCGGCTTGTCGGCCAGGCGCTTGAGCACCGCCATCGGGGCGGGCGGCAGCGGCTTGAGCTCACCGTCCACGGCGACGGCGTGGCCGCGGATCTCCAGCCCGTGGCCGCCGGCGAGCAGGCGGGTGACGCCGTGCTCGGGCAGGTGCCGGGCGAGCGTCCGGGCCAGCGCGCCCAGGCGGGCACGCTCGGGCTGTACGGCCGGCACCCCGCGCGCCCGCAGCGGCGCCGCCGTGACCGAGCCCACGCAGGCGGCGACGACCGGCCCGGCGAAGGCCGCGACCAGGGCGTCCTCCAGGCCGTCGGCACGGGCCGCGGCGAGCATGGCCAGCACGGCCGGGGCGCTGGTGAAGGCCACCGCGTCCACCCCGCCGGAGATCGCCTGACTGATCAGGCGGCGCAGCGGCGCGGTGTCGCGGTAGGGCAGCCACCGGTAGACCGGCACCTCGATGACCTCGGCCCCCGCCTCGCGCAGCGCGGCCACGAAGCCGGTCAGCGGCTCCCCGTGCAACTGCACGGCGATGCGGCGACCGCGCAGGTCCTGGGCGAGAAGGTACTCCTTGACCTCCTCGCACGACTCGGTGGCCGGCGTCCAGTGGTCGTTCAGCCCGGCGGCCCGGACCGCCCCGCGCGCCTTGGGCCCGCGGGTCAGCAGCCGCGCGGCGGTCAGGTGCGCCGCCAGCTCGCCCGACAGGCCCCAGCCCTCGGCCGCGGCCATCCACCCCCGGAACCCGACTCCGGTGGTGACCACCACGTCGTCGATCGGGCCCGCCAGGCCGGCCCGGGTCGCGGCCAGCAGGTCGGCGTCCTCGGCCAGCGGCACCAGCCTGATCGCCGGAGCTCGCACCACTCTCGCGCCCCGGCGCTCCAGCAGCGCGCAGAACTCCTCACGCCGCCTGGTCGCGGTCACCCCGATCGTGAACCCCGCCAGCGCGTCGGGCGCCGTCTCGGGAGACCCCCCGGGATCGTCCAGAAGGGCGATGCTCATCCGTCGTCCACCACTCCTCGTCCACCACGTGGACGTCTCGTCCCTCGTCGGCCGTTCCATTCACCGCGCCGGACCGGCCCGGGGCTCGACCGCCGCCCGCCGTGTCCGGCTCTCCGCGTGGTCACCTCACGCCCACCTCCACCGTGCCGTCGGCGACCCGGATCGGATAGATCGGCACAGCCACCGCCGGATCGTCCAGGCACACTCCGGTGACCAGTGAGAACACCTCTTTGTGCATGGGCGAGGCGACGCTGGGCTCGCCCGCCCTGGTGCCCACGATCCCCCGCGAGAGGACCTGGGCTCCGCTGAACGGATCCTGGTTGCCGATGGCGAACAGCTCGCCGTCGAAGGTCCGGAACAGCGCGATCTGGTGACGGCCGACGAGCGCGCAGGCGCCGCGCTCGGGCAGCAGGTCGGTGTAGGCGCAGACCGCGGTCCAGACGGTCGTCGTGGCCTCGCTCAGGACGGTCATGGTGGAGCCCCCATTCGGGTTTCGTCGGTGGGTTCGTCGTGCCGGCGGCGCGGCCCGGAGTCGCCGGGTGGCCCCGGCTCCGGCCGCGGAGGGGATGTCAGGAGCGGACCACCTCCAGGGGGAGGAGGACGGGCTTGATCTGGTCCCGTTCGGCCGTGAAGGCGATCGAGGGGTCCGGGGTCGCGGGGGCGTTGACGAAGGAGACGAAGCGCCGCAGCTTGCCGGGATCCTCGATGGCGGTCCGCCACTCGTCGGCGTAGGAGGCGACGTGCCGGTCCATCTGGGCGTCCAGGTCGGCGCAGATGCCCAGCGAGTCCTCCAGGACCACCTGCCTGACGTACTCCAGGCCCTGGCTCTCCAGCCAGGCCGAGGTGCGCTGCAGGCGGTCGGCCGTACGGACGTAGAACATCAGGAACCGGTCGATGGTCCGGATCAGCTCCTCGGTGCTCAGGTCCGAGGCGAACAGGTCGGCGTGCCGCGGGGTGAAGCCGCCGTTGCCGCCGACGTAGAGGTTCCAGCCCTGCTCGGTGGCGATGACGCCGAAGTCCTTGCCGCGCGCCTCGGCGCACTCGCGGGCGCAGCCGGAGACGGCCGACTTCAGCTTGTGCGGCGAGCGCAGGCCCCGGTAGCGCAGTTCCAGGGAGATGGCCAGGCCGACGGCGTCCTGCACGCCGTACCGGCACCAGGTGGAGCCCACGCAGGACTTCACCGTGCGCAGCGCCTTGCCGTAGGCGTGGCCGGACTCGAAACCGGCGTCCACCAGCCGCTTCCAGATCAGCGGGAGCTGCTCCACCCGCGCCCCGAACAGGTCGATCCGCTGCCCTCCGGTGATCTTGGTGTAGAGGCCGAAGTCGCGGGCCACCTCGCCGATCACGATCAGCTTGTCGGGGGTGATCTCCCCGCCGGGGATGCGCGGCACCACCGAGTAGGTGCCGTTGCGCTGGATGTTGGCCAGGAAGTGGTCGTTGGTGTCCTGCAGGGCGGCCTGCTCGCCGTCGAGGATGTGCCCGTTGCCGAGCGAGGCCAGGATCGAGGCGACGACGGGCTTGCACACGTCGCAGCCGCGGCCGGTGCCGTGCTCGTCGATGAGCTGGGAGAAGGTCGTGATGCCGCGCACCCGGACGATGTCGAACAGCTCGGCCCTGCTGTGCGCGAAGTGCTCGCACAGGGCCTTGGAGACCTCGACGCCGGACTTGATCAGGATCTGCTTGAGCATCGGGAGGCAGCTGCCGCAGGTGGTGCCCGCCCGGGTGCAGCCCTTGATCCCGGCCACGTCGGTGAGGCCGTGGTCGGCGACGGCCGCGCACACCTGCCCCTTGGTGACGTTGTTGCAGGAGCAGACCTGCGCGTCGTCGGGAAGGTCCATGCTCGCCGGACCGCCGGTGAACAGCAGCTCGCTCGGCGCGCCCGGCAGGTCCCGGCCGACGAACGGTTTGAGGGTGTTGTACGGCGTGGCGTCGCCGACGCAGATCCCGCCGAGCAGGGTGCGGGCGTCGTCGCTGACGAACAGCTTCTGGTAGATCCCGCCCACCGGGTCCATGAAGGTCACGTCCAGGGCGCCGTCCATCGCTCCGAACTGGGCGACCTCCACGCCGAGCAGCTTGAGCTTGGTGGACAGGTCCGCGCGGGCGAAGGCTGCCTGGCCGCCGAGGATGCGGTCGGCGGCGACCTCGGCCATCGTGAAGCACGGCCCGACCAGCCCGTAGACCATGCCGTCGTGCAGGGCGCACTCCCCCACCGCGTAGATCGCCGGGTCGCTGGTGCGCATCCCGTCGTCCACGGCGATCCCGCCGCGGTCGCCGACTTCCAGTCCGGCCTGCCTGGCCAGCTCGTCGCGTGGCCTGACACCCGCCGAGAAGACCACCACCTGCGCCGCGATCGTCTCCCCGTCCGGTTTGACCAGTCCCGCGACCCGTCCGTCCGGCCCGGCGACGATCTCCCTGGCCCCGGCCTCGGTGTGCACGGTCAGGCCGAGGGCCTCGACGTGGCCCCGCAGGACGGCTCCGCCGCCCTCGTCCACCTGCCGGGGCATGAGCCAGCCGCCCATCTCCACGACGTGGGTCGAAAGGCCGAGCCCGCGCAGCGCGTCGGCGGCCTCCAGACCCAGCAGCCCGCCGCCGATGACGACGCCGCTGCCGGCCCCCGCGGCGGCCTCCCTGATCGCGTCCAGGTCGTCGATCGTCCGGTAGACGAAACAGCCCTCCAGCTCCCTGCCGGGCACCGGCGGCACGAACGGGCTGGACCCGGTGGCCAGCACCAGCACGTCGTACGGCTCCACATGGCCGTCGGCGGTGGTCACGGTCCGGCCGTCCCGGTCGATCCCGGTGACCCTGGAGGCCAGCCGCAGCACGACCCCCTCCGGCACCGGGTAGGTGAGGTCCTCGGCGCTCCTGCCGGTGAGATAGGAGGTCAGCGCCACCCGGTCGTAGGCGGCCCTGGGCTCCTCCCCCAGCACCGTGATCCGGCCGCCGAACCCCTTGGCGACCAGTGCCTCGACCAGCCGGCTGGACGTCGGCCCATGCCCCACCACGACAAGTTTCATACGGAGATGCCTTCCTGCTCGCACAGCCAGCCGACGATGCCCTCGACCACGTCGCGGCAGCCGCCGCAGCCGGTCGTGGCGCGTGTGGCGGCGGCCACCGCCTCGACGTCACGGGCGCCGGACTCCCAGCAGGCCCGGATCTGTCCCTTGGTCACGTTGTTGCACTGGCAGACCTTCGCCGCGTCCGGCATCCGGACCGGGCTCTCGGTGACCGCGCTGCCGGGCAGCCCGGGGAACAGCAGCCCGGACGGGTCCGCGGGGACCGGGGACCCGCGGTCGAAGAGCTGGGTGAGGGCGCCCACCGCGGCCGTCTCCCCGAGGAGGATCGCGCCGACCAGGCGGCCGTCGCGGATGACGAGTTTGCGGTAGGTGCCCCGGGCCCGGTGGCTGAAGCACACGACCTCGGCGTCGTCCTCGGTCAGGTGGGTCTCGCCCATCGCCGCCAGCTCCACGCTCCTGGCCTTCAACCGGGTCACCAGGCGCGAGCCCCGGTAGCGGGAGGTCTTGTCCGTCCCGGTCACGAGGTCGGCGACCACGGCGGCCTGCTCCCACGCGGGGGCGACCAGGCCGTAGACCGTTCCGTCGTGCTGGGCGCACTCCCCGATCGCGAAGATCGACGGGTCGTCGGTCCGCATCTCGTCGTCGACGACGATCCCGCGCGCCACCTCCAGACCCGCGTCCCCGGCCAGTCCCGTCACCGGCCGGACCCCGCAGGCGAGCACCACCAGATCGGACCCGACCGTCTCACCCCCGGCGAGCCGTACGCCGTCGCCGAGGATCTCCTCCACGACCGCGCCGGTCCGCACCGTTACGCCCAGCTCCGCGAGGGTCTCCCCCAGCACCAGCCCGGCCTCGGCGTCGAGCTGCCGCTCCATCAGGTGGCCGGCCAGGTGGAGCAGCGTGACCGGCAGTCCGCGCCCGGCCAGGCCGCGGGCCGCCTCGATGCCGAGCAGGCCGCCGCCGACCACCACGGCGCGCCGCGCCGCGCCGGCCGCGGCGAGGATCGCGCGGCAGTCGTCCAGCGTCCGGAACGCCATGGCCCCGGCCGCTCCGGGCACCGGCGGCACCACCGCCTCGCTGCCGGTCGCCAGCACCAGAACGTCGTACGGCTCGCGCCTGCCGTCGGCGGTGAGCACCGCCTGGGTCTCCCGGTCGATCGCGGTCACCTCGACGCCGAGCAGGGCCGTCACCGAATGGTCGGCGTACCACGCCGGGTCCAGCAGCCGCACCTGGTCGGGCAGCATGGTCCCGGCCACCACGTTCGACAGCAGCACCCGGTTGTAGGGCTGCCACGTCTCGGCGCCGATCACGGTCACCTTGACGTGCTTGTCCCGGGCGCGGACCTCGCTGACGAGGCGGGCGCCCGCCATCCCGTTCCCCACGATCACCAACCGGGTCATCCGACACGCTCCAGCTTCACTGCGCAGACCTTGAACTCCGGCATCCGCGACACCGGGTCGAGCGCGGGGTTGGTGAGCAGGTTGGCTCCGGCCCAGTGGAAGGGCATGAACACCGTGTCCGGCCGGACCGCGGGGGTGATCCTGGCGACGCCCTCGGCGGCGCCCCGGCGGCCGACCACCCGCAGCAGGTCGCCTGGCTCCACCTCCAGCCGCTCGGCGAGATCGGGGTGGAGCTCCACGAAGACCTCCGGGACCACCGCGTTCAGGGCGGCGATCCGCCGGGTCTGGGCGCCGCTCTGGTAGTGCGCGAGCACCCGGCCGGTCGTCAGGTAGAGGGGGTAGTCCCGGTCGATGTCCTCCTCGGGCGGCCGGTGCTCGACGGGCACGAACCTGGCGCGGCCGTCGGGGGTGGCGAAGCGGTCCAGGAACGGCCGGGGAGTGCCGGGGTGGTCCTCGGCCGGGCAGGGCCAGAACACGCCGGTCTCGGCGGCGATCCGCTCGTAGGTGATGCCCGCGTAGTCGGCGGTCCCCCCGGCCGAGGCCCGCCGCAGCTCGTCGAAGACCTCGCGCGGGTCGGCCGGGAACCCCTCGGCCCCGCGCAGCCGTACGGCGAGGCCGCGGAGGATCTCCAGATCGCTCCGCACTCCCGGCGGCGGCGCTGCGGCCTGACGGCGCAGCAGCACCCTGCCCTCCAGGTTGGTCATCGTGCCGCTCTCCTCCGCCCACTGGGTGGTGGGGAACACGACGTCGGCCAGCGCGGCCGTCTCCGACATGACGAGGTCGGAGACCACGAGCAGGTCCAGCGAGCGCAGCCGCCCGGTGACGTGCCCGGCCCGGGGCGCGGAGATCACCGGGTTTGAGCCGAACAGCAGCAGCGCCCTGGGGCCGGCGGCGGTGCCGAGGGCGTCCAGCAGCTCGTAGGCGGAACGGCCGGGCCCCGGCAGGTCCTCCGGCGCGATCCCCCACACGGCGGCCACGTGGGCGCGCGCGGCGGGATCGTCGATCCTGCGGTATCCCGGAAGCTGGTCGGCCTTCTGGCCGTGCTCGCGCCCGCCCTGCCCGTTGCCCTGCCCGGTGACGCAGCCGTAGCCGGATCCCTCCCGGCCCGGCAGCCCGAGCGCGAGCGCGAGGTTGATGAACGCGCTCACCGTGTCGGTGCCCTTGGCGTGCTGCTCGGCGCCGCGTCCGGTGAGGATCACCGCGCGTCCGGCGTCCGCGAGGATCTCCGCGGCCAGGCGCATCCGGGCGACCGGCACGCCGGTGATCCGCTCCACCCGCTCGGGCCACCAGGCGGCGGCCGAGGTGCGGACCCCGTCGAAGCCGCTGGTACGGCCGGCCACGTAGTCCTCGTCCACGTGGCCCTCGGCGATCACGATGTGCAGCAGGCCCAGGGCGAGCGCAAGGTCGGTGCCGGGGGCCGGTTGGAGGTGGAGGTCGGCCTGCCGCGCGGTCGCGGTGGCCCTGGGGTCGATGACGACCAGCCGGCCGCCCCTGTCGCGCATCGCTGTCAGGTGGCGGACGAACGGCGGCATGGTCTCGGCCACGTTGCCGCCCGCGATCAGGACCGCGTCGGCCCCGGCGAGGTCGGTGATCGGGAAGGGCAGGCCGCGGTCCATGCCGAAGGCGCGGTTGGCGGCCGCGGCGGCCGAGGACATGCAGAACCGGCCGTTGTAGTCGATCTGGCTGGTCCGCAGCACCATCCGGGCGAACTTGCCGAGCTGGTAGGCCTTCTCATTGGTGAGCCCGCCGCCGCCGAACACGGCCACGCCGTCGGGGCCGTGCTCTCCCTGGACCGCGCGGATCCGGGCGGCGACGAAGTCGAGTGCCTCGTCCCAGCCGACCGGCTCGCCGTACAGGAGCGGGGTGGTGAGCCGATCTCCACTGGTCAGCAGCTCACCGGCGGTCCAGCCCTTCTGGCAGAGACCGCCCGCGTTGGCGGGGATGTCCTTCCTCGGCGTGATCGTGACCGTCTCGTCCACGGCGACGCTCATGCCGCACTGCAGCGCGCAGTACGGGCAGTGCGTCGCCGTCGCCTTCACAGGCGTCAGGGCGGAGAGTGAGATCGGCACGTCTCCGATGGTGCTTTCAGGCGGTTTCACCGCTGGGTCCCCTCTGTTACCGATGTGCTACAAGCCGCTAACGACGTTCACATTCGCGGTGAGCCGGGTGTGAACCCCTCACACCCGGGCGGTCGCCAGGCTCCGCACCGGACCCGCCGTCCGCAGGTAGCAGGCCCAGGTCAGGAGCGCGCACATCGCGTAGAAACCGGCGAACGCGGCCAGCGCGGCGCCCGCTCCCCCGGTCGCGGCGATGGAGCTGCCGAATCCCCGGTTGATGAAGAAGCCGCCGAACGCGCCGATCGCGGAGACGATCCCGATCGCGGCGGAGGCGTCGCGCTTGCCGACGGCCAGGGCGGTGTCGTAGGCGGGCGTGCCGGGCGCGATCCCCTCGGTCGCCTTGGCCCGGAAGATCGCCGGGATCATCCGGTAGGTGGAGCCGTTGCCGATGCCGGTGGTGGCGACCAGGAGCATGTAGGCGCCGAAGAAGAGGGCGAAGCCGTGCTGGGTCACCCCCTGCCAGACCAGCGCCGCCGCACCCGCCATGGCGGCGAAGTTGACGAGCGTCACCCGGGCCCCGCCGAGCCGGTCCGACAGCCACCCTCCGACCGGGCGGATCAGCGAGCCGAGCAGCGGTCCGAGGAAGGCCAGGCCGACCAGGGACGCCTGCTCGGGGAACTGGCTCTTGATGAGCAGCGGGAACGCGGTGGAGTAGCCGATGAAGGAGCCGAAGGTGCCGATGTAGAGGACCGCCATGATCCAGGTCTGGGCCCGCCCGGCGATCTTCAGCTGGTCCCTCGGGCCGGCCTTGGCGGAGGTCAGGTTGTCCATGAAGAAGTAGGCGCCGAGGGCGGCGGCCAGGATGAACGGGATCCAGAACAGCCCGGCGGCGGCCAGCCCGAAGGCGCCGATCACCAGCGGCATGACGAGCTGGACGGAGCTGACGCCGATGTTGCCGCCGGCCGCGTTGAGACCGAGCGCCGCCCCCTGCTTGGACTGGGGGTAGAAGTAGGTGATGTTGGCCATGCTTGAGGCGAAGTTGCCGCCGCCCAGCCCCGCGGTGGCCGCGATCAGCAGGAACACCCAGTACGGCGTGCCCGGGTCGCCGACCGCCACGGCCAGCAGCACGGCGGGCACGAGCAGCAGCAGCGCGCTGACGACCGTGAAGTTCCGGCCGCCGAACCTGGCCGGGGCGAAGGTGTAGGGGATGCGCAGCGCCGAGCCGACCAGGTTGGGCAGCGCGACCATCCAGAAGAGCTGGTCGGTGGAGAAATCGTAGGAGCCGAGCTGCACGGTCACGATGCTCCACACCGTCCAGAGCGTGAAGCCGAGATGCTCGGCGAAGACCGAGAAGATCAGGTTGCGCCGGGCGACCTTCCGTCCTCGCGTCTCCCAGAAGCCCTGGTCGTCGGGCCGCCACTCGCTGATCCAGCGCTTCGCCATCGTTCCTCCTAGGTTTCCAAAAGGGGGATTGTTCGGAAGACCCTAGGAGGGGGGCGTTACGCACATTCACGCTCTGTGATGGTGCGCGGGTTACGTGTGACTAACCTCTGAAATACGCAATGCACAGGCCGCACAGACGTAACGTCCCGGAAACACGATGATTCCGCCGGTCACGGTTGAGGCAATGCGACAATGGGAATCGTGTGCATGTCCGTTCGTCGCCTCGGGGAGTGCGCGTGGCCGTCCAGCCGATCCGACCGTTCGCAGATCCAGTGCTACGGACCGTAGCCGAACCCGTGACCACCTTCGATCGCGAGCTGCGCGGCCTGGTCAAATCCCTCCAGGCGACCATGCGCGCCGGCACCGGTCGCGCGGGTCTCGCCGCCCCCCAGCTCGGCGTCCCGCTCCGGGTCCTCGCCTACGAGCTGGACGGCAGGGCGGGTCATCTGATCAATCCGCGCCTGGAGCCGTCCGAGCGGAAGATCGTGGCCGACGAGGCCTGCCTGTCCGCCCCGGGCCTGTGGTGGCCGCTGGAACGCTCCTACATGGTCACCGCCCGTGGCCGCGACATGTTCGGCAAGCCCGTCACCGTCCGCGCCCTGGGCATGCTCGCCCGGGTCCTCCAGCACGAGGCCGACCATCTCGACGGCATCCTCTTCATCGACCGCCTCCCGGCGGACGAGCGGGAACGCTTCCTCCAGACCGCCTCCTCCTGACCCCTGCGCCCTGGGCACGCCCGCCGGATCCCCCTGCGCGCCGGCTCTCCGTGGAAACATTTGCCCACCGTGCCGTCACCCTGTAGACTTCGATAGTTGCAGTCGTAGTTCTCGCCGGCGCTTGTCATCTCAAGCACCACAGGAAGACCGCCGACAGCGGGCGTTACAGTTTCTCCGGATGGTTTCCGCGGATGCATGGTAGGGTCCGCAACGCAGCCCCGAACCTTCGACCTGATGGTTCGGTGAGGCTCCCAATGAGGAGAAGTAGTTTTGTCTGAGGGCACTGTTAAGTGGTTCAACGCCGAAAAGGGCTTCGGATTCATCGCGCCGGATGACGGCACCGCCGATGTCTTCGTGCACTACTCGGCTATCAACTCCGGCGGCTACCGCAGCCTGGAGGAGAACCAGCGTGTCAGTTTCACCACCACGCAGGGCCAGAAGGGCCCGCAGGCCGACCAGGTTCAGGTCATCTGACCCGATCTAAAGGCTTCCTATCTGGGCCCGTACCGCTCCAGCGGTGCGGGCCCAGATTTTTTTGCCGCCGCGACCTGCCGGACCCCGGCTCAGGGCCGGGGTCCGGGG
>NZ_NGFP01000479.1 GCF_002149035.1 Streptosporangium minutum | reverse complement strand
CGGCGCCCAGCAACCACCGGATCGCCACCAGCGTCAGCGCCATCAGTAGCAGCGCGGCCAGCCACCCCACCAGCGGATGCTCGGCCAGGTAGCCGGGGATCCCCCTGTTCAGGATCCGGTCTCCACGCGGCTGGGGGAGCTTCCCGTGCCCCCGCAGGAACGCGTAGAGCCCGGCCCCGGTCAGCACCGCCCCGGTGACGGCCAGGCCGATCCGGTTGCCCAGATACGCCTTCATCAGATCCCCCGCCTGCGCAGCCGTACCACGACCTCACCCCCGCACATCGCGCCCAGACCCGCCATCCGGTCGCCGACCGCCGTACCGACCTGACGCAGCAGGTGCCCGGTCCGGTCCGCGTCGCTGACCACCGTGATCTCGATGTTCCGCCATCCGAGACGGACCCGCGCCCTGCCCACGTCGTTGACCGACTCGGCCGCCGCCCGCAGCGTACGGCGGAGCCCCGACCTGGTCAGGCCCAGCACCGTCCGGGGATCGGCGGCCTCCAGCGGCACCAGCCGAGTCCGCCCCGGCAGCACCGCGAGCCCGAGCAGCAGGGCCCCGGCCGCCATCGCGAGCAGCGCCAGGGCGAGCGGGCCGGCGTCGGACCATCTCGACTCACCGGCCCAGGCGGCGAGCTGCCGGTACGGCATCCGCCCGAACGGCGAGCCCGTCACCAGGCCGACCGTCGCCCCGGTCGCCGCCGCCAGCGCGACGGACACCGTCAGGGCGACCGCCACACCGGCCGGGGTCCTGCCCGGCCTCAGCAGCCGCAGCGACCGGCGGCGGACCGCCTGCAGGCTCTCACCGCCCGCCGTGCCGCCCGTGCTCGACATGATGTCCTGGAGAGTGCTCATCACCCGGTCAGGTTTACGCGGCCCCGGCAGCCCGGGGAAGGTCTGACCGGCCACTTTCACGATCTTGGAACCGCCCTGGCAGGAGAATTTACCGCCACGGCATCAACATGAGCAATATTCATATTCGGTTGGATCAGGTTATCCTGCCGTCATGGATGACCGCCAGCGCTACGACCGGGCCACCGCACAACTGGATCCCCCCTTCGCCGTGCTCGACCTGGCAGCCCTGCGCTCGAACGCCTCCGGCATGACCCGGCGCGCCGGCGGCAAACCCATCAGGGTCGCCAGCAAGTCGATCCGATCCCGCCCCGTCCTCGAACGCATCCTCGCCATGGACGGCTTCGCCGGCATCATGGCCTTCACCCTCCCCGAAGCCCTCTGGCTCGCCTCCACCGGACTACGCGACATCCTCGTCGCCTACCCCACCGCCGACCGCGCCGCACTCACCGCACTCGCCGCCGACACCCGCGCGGCACAGGAGATCACGGTGATGGTCGACCGGGCCGAACACCTCGACTTCATCGAATCGGCCGTCGCCGACGTCCGCGACCGCCACGAGATCCGGATCTGCCTCGACATCGACGCCGGATACGTCACCCTCGGCGGCAGATTCCGCGCCGGCGCCCGACGCTCCCCCATCCGCGAACCCGACCAGGCCGCCGACCTGGCAGCCGACGTCGCCAAACGCCCCGGCTTCCGCCTCGTCGGCCTGATGGCCTACGAAGCACAGATCGCCGGAGTCGGCGACAACCCCCCGGGCAACACCGCCCTCACCCGGGCGATCCGCCTGATGCAGGCCCGGTCACGGCGCGAACTGACCATACGCAGAGGCCGCATCGTCCAGGCCGTCACCCAGATCGCCGACCTGGAGTTCGTCAACGGCGGCGGCACCGGCAGCATCGAGAAGACCACCCGCGAGAAAGCCGTCACCGAAGTGGCCGCGGGATCGGGCTTCTTCCACCCCCGCCTGTTCGACTTCTACCGGAACTTCACCGGCCGCCCCGCCGCCCTGTTCGCCCTGCCCCGGTCCCGCCGCCGTTGACGAACTCCAGGTCGGCGATCTGGGTGACGGCCTGGACGATGCGGCCTCTGCGTATGGTCAGTTCGCGCCGTGACCGGGCCTGCATCAGGCGGATCGCCCGGGTGAGGGCGGTGTTGCCCGGGGGGTTGTCGCCGACTCCGGCGATCTGTGCTTCGTAGGCCATCAGGCCGACGAGGCGGAAGCC
>NZ_NGFP01000477.1 GCF_002149035.1 Streptosporangium minutum | reverse complement strand
CGCCCCCGCCCGGCCGCCGGGGGCGTGCTTGAGCCCGCCTGTGAAACCACTGGTGAGACCGCTCCTGATGGCACCGGTGAAGCCGGCGGCGGGATCCCTCATGAAGGAGAGCGTCTCGTACATCGTCGCCAGCGGATCCTCCACCCGGTGCCGCTCACGCTGGACGATGCGGAAGTCACCCGCCGGGGTGAGCGTGCTGGAGCTGTTGCCGTACTGGCAGAAATACGTCCCGCTGCCGGTGGAGACGTGGGAGATGAGCGTCGGGCGGTTGTGGCGGTAGACGGTGAGAAGCTGACGGCGCAGGTCGATCTCGACCCGCCGCGGTCCTCCCGCCGGGACGAGCGGCGGCGCCCAGTGCGGATGGGCGAGCGCCCGCCAGGTCTCCGGTCCGACCTCGTCCTTGGCCATCAGCCCCTGCGACTTCTGAAAGGCCCAGACCGCGACCTGGGTCTCCGCGCCGTAGTAGCCGTTCACCAGTCCTGGGGAGAAGTTCAGTTCCTGCAGCCGTCGTTGCAACCGCTCCACGATCTTCGCGTAGTCACCGGGATGCAGGGTCCGTCCCTTGGCCGACGCCGGAGCCGGGAGCCCCAGCAGGCCCACGGCCACAACCACCGTTCCCGCCAGATATTTGATCACATGGCGATGAATACCCCGGCACCCCAGGAAAGCCATGGCGGACATCGTAAAGAATCAATCCCGACATTAACCCCTGGTGAAAGTGGCCTGAATCCATTGTGTGGAAGGATTCAGCCATGCACAGGATCGTCGTACTGGCCCTGGACGGTGTCATCCCCTTCGAGCTGGGCATCCCGGCGCGGGTCTTCGGAGTGGCAAGGGGCCCGGGCCACGAACCGCTCTACGAGGTGATCACCTGCACCGTCGACGGCCGCCCCGTCCGCACCGACGCCGACTTCTCGATCGCGGTGGAGCACGGAGCCGAGGCGCTGGCCACCGCGGACACCGTGGTGATCCCGGCCACCCACGCGCTCGGCCGGATCTCCACGGAGGGGCGGCTCCCCGAGCCGCTGGCACGGGCGATCGCCCGCATCCGGCCGGGCACCCGCCTGGTCTCGATCTGCACCGCCGCCTACGTCCTCGCGGCGGCCGGGCTGCTCGACGGCCGCCCGGCGACCACCCACTGGAGCAGCGCCGAGCACTTCCAGAAGCGGTTCCCCCAGGTCAACGTCAACCCCAACGTGCTGTTCGTGGACGACGGGGACGTGCTGACCTCGGCCGGCGTGGCCGCCGGGGTCGACCTGTGCCTGCACATCGTCCGCCGGGACCACGGCAGCGAGGCCGCCAACCGCGTGGCCCGGCGGTGTGTCGTCCCGCCGTGGCGCGACGGCGGCCAGGCCCAGTTCATCGAGCGTCCGATCCCCGAGCGGTCCACCGCCACCACCTCGGCGACCAGGGCCTGGGCGCTGGAGCGCCTGCACCTGCCGCTCCCCCTCACCGAACTGGCCGACCACGCCCGGATGAGCCGGCGCACCTTCACCCGGCGCTTCCGCGACGAGATGGGGGTCAGTCCGGGCCAGTGGCTCATCCTGCAGCGGCTGGAGCTGGCCCGCCGCCTGCTGGAGGCCAGCGACCTGCCGGTGGACGGCGTCGCCGAGCGGGCCGGTTTCGGCACCGCCGCCTCCCTCCGGCAGCACATGCAGGCGGCCATCGGCGTCTCACCGATGGCCTACCGCCGCACATTCCGGTCGGCGGAGCCCGATCTGCCCCTGGTCGAGGCCTGAGCTCTCGCCCCTGGTGGAGCCCTGAGCTCCCCTCCCTGGCGGAGCCCTGAGCTCCCCTCCCTGGTGGAGCCCTGAGCTCTCGTCCCTGGTCGAGGCCTGAGCCTCCGCCTCCGGTGGTCTGAGCCCCCGGCGCCCGAGCCTCTGCCTCCGGCCCTGGGCCCGAGCCGTACCCGGTCCGCGCGTGTCGGCGAGCCAGATGGGCCGTGAGGGGTCAGACATCCCTGGACGTTAGATGTCAAGCGGCGAGGTCGTGGTTGCGATGTGACCATGCGGTTGCCTGGTCGTAGGTGGTGTGGGTTTTGAGGCAGCCGTGGAGGATGCCCACCAGGCGGTTGCCGACTTGGCGGAGGGCGGCGTTATGGCTGATGTCGCGGGCTTTGAGCTGGTCGTAGTAGGCGCGGACTTCAGGATCGTGGAGGAGGGCGCAGGAGGCTTGGAGGTGGAGAGCGTCGACGAGCCGGTCGTTGTGGACGAACCGTGCCTGGACGATCTTGGTC
>NZ_NGFP01000476.1 GCF_002149035.1 Streptosporangium minutum | reverse complement strand
CGGCCTGCCGGGTGGGCCGGGCGGATCTGGTCCCCGGCGATCCGGCAGGAGTGCCTGGCCACGCGGGACGCGGCGGGGCTGTTCGACCAGACCTCATTCTCAAAGCTTGAAATATCAGGACATCAGGCGCTGATGCGGTTGCAGCGGGTGTGCGCCGGGCAGCTCGACCGGGCCCCCGGCTCGATCGTCTACACCCAGCTCCTGAACGAGCGCGGCGGCATCGAGGCCGACCTGACCGTCACCCGCCTGGCCGAGGACCGCTTCCGCCTGGTCACCGGCACCGCCTTCGGCGTTCATGACGCGGCCTGGCTCCGCGGCCACGGCCTCGACGTCCGGGACGTCACCTCCGCCCACGCCTGCTACTGCCTGTGGGGCCCCCGCGCGCTGGACATCCTCGGCACTCTGTCCGACGACGATCTGACCTTCGGATACATGCAGGCCAGGGAGATCAGCGTCGGGAACGTCCCGGTGCTGGCCCAGCGGGTGACGTTCGTGGGCGAGTTCGGCTGGGAGCTGTACTGCCCGTCGGAGTACGGACTGACGCTGTGGGACACGCTCATGGAGGCGGGCACGCCGTACGGCATGCGCCCGGCCGGCTACCGGGCGATCGACTCGATGCGCCTGGAGAAGGGCTACCGCGTCTGGGGCATGGACATCACCCCGGAGACCACCCCCGTCGAAGCGGGGCTGGGTTTCGCGGTGGCCAAGGACAAGGACTTCCTCGGCCGGTCCGCGCTTGAGGCGGCCGCCCGGCGTACCCGGCGGGATCAGCCGGGCGGGCAGGACGGGACGGACGGGACGGACGCGCCCGCGGACCCGCCGGACCGGCAGCAGGGGGCGGACGGCCCCGCCCGGCGCCTGGCCTGCCTCGTCCTGGACGATCCCCGCCAGGTGTGCCTCGCCGGCGAGCCGGTCCGCCTCGGCGGCGAGCCGGCCTCCCGGGTGACCAGCGGCGGGTACGGCCACCGGGTGGAGCGCTCGATCGCCTACGCCTACCTGCCCGCCGGGACCGCCCCCGGAGACCGGGCCGAGGTCGGCGTCACCGGCACCTGGGTCGGCGCCACCGTGGTCGCCGAACCCCTCTACGACCCGGCCTCCGACCGGATCAGGCACCTGCCCACCTGACCGCTCGGCCCCCGGCGCGGACTCGGAGCCGTGCGGGTTCTGGCCCGTGCGGGTTCTGGTCCGTGCGGACTCTGGCCTCGCGTGGATTCTGGCCCGTGCGGGTTCTGGTCCGTGCGGACTCTGGCCTCGCGTGGATTCTGGTCCGTGCGGGTTCTGGTCCGTGCGGACTCTGGCCTCGCGTGGACTCTGGTCCGTGCGGGCCGGAGCCTGTGCGGGTCCAGAGTCCACGGGCCGGGCGCCACCTGCGTTCCCGGCGGGATCGGAGACGCTTTCTGTCCGCTTGTGTTAAATTCTGGCCATGCGGTCAAAAAATAAGCCGGATGGCCAAGAGTCTCGACCGTTCGTCGCGACGGCAGGCCGGGCGCAGGCGGCGCCTGGCGGGGAGGGCGCCGGAGCCGGCCAGGAGCTCACTCTCCGGCCGCCCCGGCATCCGGTCGACAGACGGGCGGTCCGGTGGTGGACGAGCCAGGCGGTGGTGATCATGGCCCCGCCCGTCCTCGTGCTGGCCCTCCTCGGCCTGCTGATCCCACCGGCCCGGTTCTGGCTGCTGCTCCCGGCGCTGGTCATCGCGGTGCCGGGAGTCGTCTACGCGCTGGTGATGCCGCGGTGGCGATTCCGGGTGCACCGCTGGGAGACCACCGACGACGCGGTCTACGCGGCCTCCGGGTGGATCTGGCAGAAGTGGCGGGTCGCACCGATGTCGCGGATCCAGACCGTCGACACGGTCCGGGGCCCGCTCCAGCAGATCTTCGGCCTGGCCGGCGTGACCGTCACCACGGCCTCGGCGGCGGGCGCGATAAAGATCAACGGACTGGACCACGCCCTTGCCGCCGACCTCGTCGAGCGGCTCACCGCCCGGACCCGGCACACCCCCGGCGATGCCACGTGAACCGCGACGGGACGGCCGCCGGCCGCCGCCGAGGCCGTGGTGACGGTCACGCCGGCCAGGCCGAAGATCTGCTGGAGCGGGCCCCGGACCGTGTCGACGGTCTGGATCCGCGACATCGGTGCGACCCGCCACTTCTGCCAGATCCACCCGGAGGCCGCGTAGACCGCGTCGTCGGTGGTCTCCCAGCGGTGCACCCGGAATCGCCACCGCGGCATCACCAGCGC
>NZ_NGFP01000475.1 GCF_002149035.1 Streptosporangium minutum | reverse complement strand
GATCTGAGGTCGTCTCCGGCGGGGGCGTACCCTGCCGGGCATGTGCACGGTTGTCGTCAGCATCGATCCGAGCGCCGAGATCCCCCTCATCCTCGTCGGGGTGCGCGACGAGTTCACCGGCCGGCCGTGGGTCCCTCCGGCCGAGCACTGGCCGGGCCTGATCGGCGGGCGTGATCTCCAGGCGGGCGGCACCTGGCTGGCCGTCGATCCCGCCGCCAGGCGGGCCGGGGCCCTGCTCAACGGCCGCGGCGTGCTCGCCCCGGAGGAGACCCGCCGGTCCCGGGGCGAGCTGCCGCTCCGGGCGGCGGCCGAAGGCGGCCTGCCGGACCTGGACCTGACCTGCTATGACCCTTTCCATCTGGTTGTGGCGGATCCGGGCGGGGCCCGGCTGTGGCACTGGAACGGGTCCGTGCTGGGCGAGGACGAGCTCCCCCCGGGGACCCACATGATCGTCAACAGCGGCTGGGAGCGGGGCGACGAGAACGAGCGCGTCGCGTTCTTCCGCCCCCTCTTCGCCAAGGCCGGCCGCCCCCCGGCACTCGACGCCCCCTGGGGGGAGTGGCGGGAGCTGGCGACCGGGGCGGGTCTGCCCGCCGGTGACCCCCGCAGCATGATCATTCATCACGAGCTGCCCGACGGGCGGGTCTTCGGCTCCCTGTCGGTGACCCTGCTCGCCCTGGCCGCCGGCGGCGTCCGCTACGACTTCACCGGTGATCCACGTGACCCGGCGGCCTTCCGCCGCGTCCTGCCGGGATGATGCGCCAGGTTCCGGCGGTTGAGACAAATGCCCCTGTAACCACCGCCCCGGGCTGATCGGGGCGGTCCGTCTGCTGGATAGGCTCAATACATGAGATCGTGGTCTGCGCCGAAGGTCCCTCGGCTCCCTGGTGTTGGTGCTCCGCTGCGGCTGTTCGACACCGCCGCCGGAGAGGTCGGCCCCACCCAGCCCGGCCCTACGGCGCGGCTGTACGTCTGCGGCATCACGCCCTACGACGCCACCCATCTGGGCCACGCCAACACCTACCTCGCCTTCGACCTGGTCAACCGGCTCTGGCGGGACGCCGGTCATGAGGTCCATTTCACCCAGAATGCCACCGACGTGGACGATCCTCTTCTGGAGCGTGCCGAGCAGACCGGGCAGGACTGGCGGGAGCTCGCCGAGCGTGAGATCGAGCTGTTCCGGACCGACATGGAGGCGCTGCGGATCCTCCCGCCGCGCGAATACGTCGGCGTCACCGAGGTGATCGACCAGGTGGCCGAGCTGATCGAGCTCCTGCGCGACAAGGGCGCCACCTACGACCTCGACGGGGACGTCTACTTCGACGTCGCCGCGGCGCCCAAGTTCGGCGCCGTCTCCGGATACTCCGAGGAGCGGATGCTCGACCTGTTCGGCCAGCGCGGCGGAGACCCCGACAGGGTGGGCAAGAAGCATCCGCTCGACTGGCTGCTCTGGCGCGCCGAGCGTCCCGGCGAGCCGTCCTGGCCCTCGCCGTTCGGCCAGGGCAGGCCCGGCTGGCACATCGAGTGCACCGCGATCGCGCTGGCCAACCTGGGCAGCGGGTTCGACGTCGCGGGCGGCGGTTCGGACCTGATCTTCCCGCATCACGAGTGCGGCGCGCACGAGGGCCACGTCGCCGCCGGGGAGTGGCCCTTCGCGAAGGCCTACGTGCACGCGGGCATGGTCGCCCTCGACGGCGAGAAGATGTCCAAGTCCAAGGGCAACCTGGTCTTCGTCTCCCGGCTCCGCCAGGAGGCCGACCCGATGGCCATCCGGCTGGCCCTGCTGGCGCACCACTACCGCAGCGACTGGGAGTGGACCGCCGACCAGCTGGCCTCCGCCGAGGTACGGCTGGCACGCTGGCGTTCGGCCGCCGGCCTGCCTGCCGGCCCCGAGGCGGAGACCGTTCTCGCGGAGCTCCGCGCCCGCATGACCGACGATCTGGACGCCCCCGGAGCGCTCGCGGTGGTCGACGCCTGGGCGGACCGGGCCCTGGCCGGTGGCGGCACCGACCCTGGGGCGCCCGCGCTCGTCAGGGACATCGTGGACGCGCTGCTCGGCGTCGAGCTCTGAGAGCCGGCCGCCGCCCTGCCTGCGGGCGCGGTCCCGGGGGCGGGGCGGCTGCCGACGGCGGCCGGACGCCCGCCCTGCGGAGCGCCTGAAGGCGGGAGGGCCCGGCCGGCGGAGCGTCTGAAGACGGAAGAGCCCGGCCCCGGAGCCCCGCCCCGGACCCCGGCCCTGAGC
>NZ_NGFP01000474.1 GCF_002149035.1 Streptosporangium minutum | reverse complement strand
GGGCAGGGGCGGCCGTCCGCCCAAGCCGGTCCGTGACGAGGCCCGCAACGCCGCCTACGACCTGCTGCGCGCCGTGGACGAGCGGGACGCCTACGCCAACCTCCTGATGCCCGCGCTGCTGCGCGAGCGCCGCCTGTCCGGGCGGGACGCGGGCCTGGCCACCGAGCTGGCCTACGGCACGCTGCGCGGCCTCGGCACCTACGACGAGGTCATCGCCGCCTGCAGCGACCGGGCCCCCGAGGACCTGGACCCGCCGTTGCTCGACGCCATCCGCCTGGGCGTGCACCAGCTGCTCAAGACCCGGGTCCCCCCGCACGCCGCCGTGGGCACGACCGTCGACCTGGTACGGCTGCGGGTGGGCACCGGCGCGTCGAAATACGCCAACGCCGTGCTGCGCAAGGTCGCCGGCCGTTCCCTGGAGCAGTGGCTGCCGATCGTGGCCCCCGACCGGGGCGAGGACCCGGTCGGCCACCTGGCCGTGGCGCACAGCCACCCCCGGTGGATCGTCACCGCGATGCGCGACGCCGTGGGCGGGGATTTCGACGAGACGGCCGCCCTGCTGGCCGCCGACAACGAGCGGCCCCGTGTCACCCTGGTCGCCCGGCCCGGCCGCGCGTCGGTCGACGAGCTTCTCGCCTCCGGCGCCCAGCGGGCCGAATACTCCCCCTACGCGGCCTACCTGACCGAGGGCGACCCCGGTTCCATCGGCGCCGTGGCCGAGGCGCGAGCCGCCGTGCAGGACGAGGCCAGCCAGCTCGTCGCCCTGGCGCTGACCCGCGTCCCGGTGGCCGGTGGCGACACCCGCTGGCTCGACCTGTGCGCGGGCCCCGGCGGCAAGGCCGGGCTCCTGGACGCCATCGCCGTCCAGGACGGCGCCAACCTCCTGGCCGCCGAGCTCCAGTACCACCGCGCCCGCCTGGTCCGGCAGACCACCCGCGAGGCCACTGTGATCACCGCCGACGGCACGGCCCCCGCCTGGCGTCCGGGGGTCTTCGACCGGGTCATGGTCGACGCCCCCTGCACCGGCCTGGGCGCTCTGCGCCGCCGCCCGGAGGCCCGATGGCGGCGCGATCCCCGCAGTCTCCCGGACCTGGGCAGGCTCCAGCGCGAGCTGCTCGCCTCGGCCCTGGAGGCCGTCCGCCCCGGGGGAGTCGTCGCCTACGTCACCTGCTCGCCACACCTGGCCGAGACCGTCACCGTGGTCGGCGACGCCCTGCGCGGCCGCGACGACGTGGAGACGCTCGACGCCCGCGCCTACCTCCCGGAGGTGGCGGGCCTGGGCGAGGGGCCCCACGCCCAGTTCTGGCCCCATCGCCACGGCACCGACGGGATGTTCCTGGCGCTGCTGCGCCGCCGCTGACCCTCACGGGCGGCGGGCGAAGAACAGCCCGAGGTCGCCGTCCCGCTCGTCGGACGATCGCGCGATGTCCGCGATCGGGACGCGGAGCAGGTCGACGACCGTGATCGAGAGGGCGGCGCCGGCCCGGTTCCTGATCAGGAAGGCGTCGTCGTCGTACCAGGAGACAAGGCGGCCGGCGACCTGGTCGACCTGGGCGATCAGCGCGCCGGACCCGGCGTCGTGGACGCAGACGTCGGTGCTCTGCCCGGGGCAGACCACCGCGTAACGGTTGCCGGAGGGGGAGTACCAGTCGTCGAGCCCGCTCATGCGACCGGGGGCCGGGGAGCCCTCCACCGGCCTGCCCCGCAGGTCGAAACGGCCGATGACCCGGAGGTCGGCCTCCCCGTCGGCGCCGTACGCCTCGTCACCCGCGAAGTCGATGGCGAGTTCCGTGGCGACGCCGGTGCCGCCGCCGTCCCACTGGTAGCGGCTGCCACCGGCGCGGGGGTCGCCGACGCGCACGAACCTGGTGGTGCCGGCGCGGGGTGAGTGCACGACGAACCCGACCGACACCATGTCGTCGTCCTTGTCGCCGTCCTCGTCCTTGTCCGTCTTCTCCCACACGGTCAGGAGCAGGTCGCCCCTCGGGGACCAGACGGGGCCCCACAGCTGGCGCGGATGCTCGAAGCCGGGCAGCTTCCTGACCTTTCCGGTGGTCCGGTCGAGCACGTAGGCGTAGTCCCGGCCCTTGATGTAGTCCGGGCTGACCCCGGCCGCCCAGCGGCCGCCGGGGGAGAACGCGGAGAACGGGTACCGCGCCGGCGTGGGCCGTCCCGTCCCGGGGTCGATCAGGAGGGTCGTCTTCCCGTTCCGGTATCCGGCCAGGACCGCCGAGGGGCCGGTGGGGACGGCCATGGCCTCCGCGGTGGCCGGGAGCGGCACCGGGAGGG
>NZ_NGFP01000473.1 GCF_002149035.1 Streptosporangium minutum | reverse complement strand
GTTCCTGAGTGGCGGGGGGCGAGGGCGCGCGGCCGGTGAGCGCGCCGTACAGGTCGAGGCGGGGCGTGGTCACTCCGTCGTAGACGATGGGGCGGCCCGCCGCGGTGAGCTTGCCGACAAGCGCGTCCGGGGTGGCGTCCGCTGACTTCCCGGCCAGTGCCGCCAGCGCGCCCGTGACGTGCGGGGTCGACATCGAGGTCCCGCTGTAGACCGCGGTGCCGCCGTTCGGTACCGCGGAGTCGACCTCGACACCGGGGGCGAAGAGGTCGAGCACGGAGCCGTAGTTGGACCACTCGGGGACGCGGTCGTCGTCACCGGTCGCGCCCACGGTCACCGCGCCGGAGATGCATCCCGGAGCGCCGGCACCGGACGTCCCCTCGTTCCCCGCGGCGGCGACGGTCACCACGCCCTTGGCGCGCAGGGTCTCGATCTTCTGCTTCATCGCCCCGATCTCGGGCTCGCCGTCGCACGCCCTCTCGTAGAGGCCGCCACCGAGGCTGAGGTTCACCGCGACGAGGCCGGGGTGGGAGTCCTTCAGCTTGGCGACGTGGTCGAGGGCGAGCAGGATCGTGGACTCGTAGGCGCTCAGGCAGACCTCCCCGCCTTCGCAGTCGTCGATGCGGCTGAAGACCTGGATCGCCGCGATGTCCGCGCCGGGTGCGACGGCGTGGGCGATGCCCGCCACGTGGGTGCCGTGGTCGCACAGGTTGATGGTGCCCTCCACGCACATGGGGGTCTTCGCGTCGGCGGAACCCTGACCGGTCTGCGTGTCAGCCCCGCCGGGACACAGGGACTTCGCGCCGTCGTCCGTCGCGGAGAAGCAGGCCTCCTCCACCACCTTGCCTCCCAGCGCGGAATGGTCCCGGTCGATCCCGGTGTCGATGACCGCGATCATCTTGCCCTCGCCGTTGGCCCCCTCGGCCTGGGCCTGGTCCGCTCCGATCAGCTTCAGGCCCGAAGCCAGCGAGACGGGGGAGTAGGTGCGGTCCCGGCGGACCGACACCACCCGGGGGTCCTGGGCCAGCGCGGCCAGCGACTCGCTCGTGCCCTCGACCACGATGAACGAGGTGTCCGGCGGCTGGAGGACGACCTCGGCGCCGGGCAGGGCCTGAGCCTCGCCCGCGACCGGTACGGCCTCCGCCGGTGCGGTCACCTCGACGATGACCCGGGCCCCGTCGCCGTCGGCGGCCAGTCCGGGTTCCAGCTTGGGCGCCGGTGACTGTTCCGCCGGAGCCGGCGTCTCCCCGGTGGGAGCCGGCGTCTCCGTTGTGGTCGCCGGAGGGGGTGGTGGTGGTGCCTCGGCGAGCGCGGGGACGCCAGGGGCGACGGTGAGCACGATCGCCATGGCCACGAGGGCTCGAAGTCGCACACGTCCTCCGGGGGGATTAAACGGGCGATTCGGAGTCTAAACAGCCTTTTGTTCCGAGTGAATACCTTGATCCTGATTCGAAGGATCTTTTCAGCGTGATCTGGCGTGGAACCCCGGGCGTTCACGCCCGGGAGGAAACGACAGCGCGGGAGGGCCGCCAAGGCCCGAGCGGTGTGGTGACCGGTAGGCCATCGAGCGGCTCAGCCCGGACGCTTCTGGTTTTCGATGTACTCCTTGATGATCGATAGGGGTGCGCCGCCGCAGGAGGCGGCGAAGTACGACGGCGACCAGAAATGCCCGCCCCACAGATACTTACGGATATGTGCCGGATACTCCTTGCGCAGTAGCCGGGCAGACACGCCCTTGAGGCTGTTCACCAGCGTCGAGAGGGCGACTTTGGGTGGGTAGTGCACGAGCAGGTGCACGTGATCCTCCTCGCCGTTGAACTCGACCAGCTCCGCCCCGAAACTGTCGCATACCTCGATCATGATGTCTGCGCAGCGACGCAGAATCTCGTCGGTGAACACACCTCGCCGATACTTTGGAGTGAAGACCAAATGCGCGTGAAGCGCGTAGACAACGCTTCGACCTCTTCTTATGTCGGGGTTCGGTTCCCATCTCGGTGACATGGACCTAATGCTAGAGTGTTCGATATGAAGCTGGTGGTGCGGGTCAAGCTCCTGCCGACGCCTGAGCAGGCGGCGGCGCTGGAGGCGACTCTGCGCGCGGTCAACGACGCGGCCACCTGGGTGGCGGCGCTCGCCCACAGCCAGCGGGTATTTCGCAATTACGACCTGCGCAAGCACGCCTACGGGCAGATCAAGGACAACTACGGGCTGGCGGCTCAGGCCGCGCAGCACGTCATCAAGAAGGTCACCGACGCCTACGCCACGCTGCACGCCAATCTCCGCAACGGACAGGTGGGCAAGCCCAGCTC
>NZ_NGFP01000472.1 GCF_002149035.1 Streptosporangium minutum | reverse complement strand
GGCGGCCACGCGCCCGGTCCCGGTCGACCACCAGGCAGGCGAACCCGGCCAGGACGAAGAACATCAGGAAGATGTCCAGCAGCGCGGTCCGCGACAGCACCAGGTGCAGTCCCTCGATGGACAGCAGGAAACCGGCCAGGCAGCCCAGCATGGTGGAGCGGGTCATCCGGCGGGCCGTCCTGGCCAGGATGAGGATCGACACCACGCCGACCAGCGCCCCGGCGAACCGCCAGCCGAACGGGGTCATGCCGAACACCTGCTCGCCCACACCGATCATCCACTTGCCCAGCGGCGGATGGACCACGTAGGAGGCGCACTTGTCGATCTCGGCCGGCGCGCACTGCTGCCAGATCTCCGTGCTCTTCTGCATCAGGAGCTTGTCGGCGTCCTTGAGCGCGTTCCGTTCGGCGCCGAAGTTGATCAGCGCCCACGCGTCCTTGGCGTAGTACGTCTCATCGAACATGACCGCGTTCGGACGCCCGAGGTTGCTGAAGCGCAGGATCGCCCCGAACGCCGCCACCAGCAGCGGGCCCAGCCAGCCCCACAGGACGTTTCCCGGCATGGGCGGCACCAGCCGGTCTCGCACGGAGCTCGCCGATTCGCCGTCCGGCTGGGGTTCCGGCTGTTCGGACGCCTGGTTGGTGAAGTCGGTCACGGCCACCCGGACATCGTACGGGCCCCTCCAGCCGGGCACCCCAAGAAACACCGCCTACATGCCTAATTAGGGAACTTCCCCCCAGGACGAAAACCCCCTTGGGGCGGGATCTCACCGGCGATGGGGGAGGATGGCACTGTGATGGACAACGGCAGGCTGGTGCTGGCGGGAGCTCCGATCGGGCAGGTGGGGGACGCCTCGCCCCGGTTGCGTGAGGCGTTGGAGACCGCCGACGTGGTCGCGGCCGAGGACACCCGCCGCCTGCGCCGGTTGGCCGGCGAGCTGGGCGCGGAGATCAGGGGCAGGGTCGTCTCCTACTACGACGCCAACGAGGCCGGCCGGGCGGCCGAGCTCCTGCAGGCCCTCCAGGACGGCAGGACCGTCCTGATCATCACCGACGCGGGCATGCCCGGCGTCTCCGACCCCGGCTACCGCCTGACCCATCTGGCGGTGGAGGCCGGGATCACGGTCACCTCGCTGCCCGGCCCGTCCGCGGTCACCACCGCGCTGGCCGTCTCCGGCCTGCCCAGTGACCGTTTCTGCTTCGAGGGCTTCCTGCCGCGCAAGCCCGGTGAGCGCGCCCGCAGGCTGGACGCCCTGGCCGGGGAGGAGCGCACGATGGTGTTCTTCGAGGCGCCGCACCGGCTGCAGGCCGGGCTGGCGGCGATGGCCGAGGCGCTCGGCGCCGACCGCCCCGCGGCGGTCTGCCGGGAGCTCACCAAGACCTACGAGGAGGTACGGCGGGGCGGCCTGGGGGAGCTGGCCGAATGGGCGGCCAAGGGCGTCAAGGGGGAGATCACCGTGGTCGTCGCCGGGCACGTCCCGGAGAACCTGCCGCCGGTCATCGAGGACCTGGTCGCCGAGGTCACCCGCCGCGCGGAGACGGGGGTGCCCAGGAAGCAGGCGATCGTCGACGTCGCCAAGGCGGCGGGAATCCCCAAGCGAGATCTCTACGACGCGGTCCATCGCGGCTGAGCTCCGGAGGCGGAGAACGCGGAAGATCCAAAAGTGATCTGTATTGCGCGCCCCATCAGAGCTGAATTATCCCCATAATTTCCCGAATGGGATCAACGCGGAATCGGCTGTTGCCGCCTATGCCGGGAAATGTCCTGTGGGGCTGGCTGGGCCCACTGCTGGTCGCCGGGTTCGGGGCGATCCTCCGGTTCACCGGCCTGGGACGCCCGAACGCGGTCGTGTTCGACGAGACGTTCTACGTCAAGGACGCGTTCTCGCTGATCACCTACGGTGTGGAACGTGCCTCGTTCGGCACGGTCGAGAACCCGATCGCCGACCGGATGCTCCTGGCCGGCGACACCGACATCTGGGTCAAATGCCCCCGGCCCGAGGCCGATCCCTGCCCGCTGTACGTCGCCCATCCGCCGCTGGGCAAGTGGATGATCGGTGTGGGCGAGCAGGTGTTCGGCATGACCCCGTTCGGCTGGCGGTTCGCCGGGGCGCTGGTCGGCGTGGTGTCGATCCTCATCCTGGCCAGGACGGCCCGCCGGATGACCCGCTCCACCATGCTGGGCTGCCTGGCCGGTTTCCTGCTGTCCATCGAGGGACTGCACCTGGTGCTGTCGCGGACCGCGCTGCTGGACATCTTCCTGATGTTCTTCGTCCTGGCCGGGTTCGCCTGCCTGGTGGTCGACCGGGACCGGGCGCGTGGCCGCC
>NZ_NGFP01000471.1 GCF_002149035.1 Streptosporangium minutum | reverse complement strand
GCGGTGCCCGCCGCCTGCCGCCGGGCACCGCGGCGGCGGCATCCCGGCCCGCCGAACGGGCCCTACGGCGACAGGTGGGCCGACGGCGGGGAGGGCAGCCGGGGAACGGCCGGGCGGCGGGCGGCGTGGGAGGCCGAGCTCACCAGGAGGCTTCCGGCGGTGATGGCCGCGACCAGGACGGACCAGCCCAGGGCGCGGCCCATCCGCAGGCCGTACCCGCAGAGGATCCAGTACAGCGACAGCAGCCAGCGGCCGGACGACCGGCTGGTGACGCGGCGCATCTCCATCGCCCCGAAGGCGAAGTCGGCGGCCGTCGCCTTGTCGTCGACGCCGGTGCCGAGCCGGGAGTAGAGGACGGCGAGGCGGTGCGGGGTCGGCGGGTCGGTCTCGGATCCCGACCAGCCGCGCCAGGCGTGCTCGTCGGCGAGGGTGCGCCTCCGGGTCCACCAGCGCATCGGCGGCCAGCGCAGCGCGAACCGCACGCCGCGCGGGGTGGTGGCGAACGCGCAGTCGGTCAGCCGGAGCCGCTCCGGATGGCGGATCCCGGTGAAGCCGCAGACACTGAGGTCCACGCCGTTCAGCTCCAGCGACTCGGAGTCCACGCCGCGCAGCGAGGTCACCCGCGCCGCGCCCCGCCCGCCGACCGTGGCGGGCCCGCGCAACGTCGCGTCCTCAAGGTCGGCCTCCGCGCCGTCGAGGCGCACAGCCAGCCGGCCGGCCACCCGCAGCCGCCGCAGGTCCACCGCGCAGTCGCGGGCCGCCACGTCGAGACCGTTGCCCGCCCACGCCCCGGCGAGGCTCAGGCGGCGGCCGACCGCGATCGGGGCCAGGGAGCAGCCCGCCCAGAACCGTGTCGCCTCGAACCCGGCGAGCCCGCCGAACCCGGCCTTGCGGAACGACGCCGCGCGGCCGAACCGGCATCCCCGGAAGGTCGCGTCACCGGTGAACCGGGCGCCGTCGAAGGTGGCGAAACCGTGGAACTCCGCGCTCTCGAAGGACGCGGTCCGCCCGAACCGGGCCGCGCCGAACAGCGCGTCCCTGCCGGCGGAGATCCGGTCGAAGGCGGCGTGCCCGATGACGCTCACGCCGTGCATGGACAGCTCCCTGGAGAACCTGACCTCCCTGAAGGAGACGTTTCCCGCGAAACGTGCGTCCAGGAAGGAGGCGAGGCGGTGGAAGCGGGCATGGTCGAAGGAGACGTCCCCGCCGAACACGACGCCGCCGAACCTGGCCTCCTCGGGGAAGACCGCCCGGTCGAACCTGGCCCGGCCCAGGCGGCCGTGCGTGGCGGACAGGATCCGCGTCAGCAGATGCCTGCCGACGGTGGTGCCCCGCAGGTCGATCGCGGAGCCGGGGGACAGGCCGTGGACGACCTCGTCGAGCTCACTGTGGTCCAGATGGGCCAGGCAGCGGCCGTAGGGCCGCTGTGCCGATCCGGCGCACTCCGGGGAGGCGGCGCAGGTCATCCAACCCACGTCCAGAGTTCTCATGACCGAGTGATACCCAACGACGGCGGCGAGGCGAGATCTAGGTCAAGGCAAGCCATATCTGATCCTCTCCGATCGACATGAAGTGTCAAGATTTACCGATTTCACTCCCTATCCACTTATAGGTAAGTGTCCGCCGATCCATGGGGCTCTACGCTCCCGGTCATGCGTGCTTTATCCAGGGCGTCCGCCGCCCTCGTGGCCGTCGGCATCGCCGCCGCCGGCGTCACCGCCCTCACCCCGGCCCCCGCCCTGGCGGAGCCGGGCACCGTCGTCATCAGCCAGGTCTACGGCGGTGGCGGCAACAGCGGCGCGCCGCTCACCAACGACTTCGTCGAACTGTTCAACCGCGGCCCCGCGGCCGTCGCCCTGGACGGGTGGTCCGTCCAGTACGGCAGCGCCACCGGCACCGGCAACTTCGGCGCCAACCCGGTCGTGCCCCTGTCCGGCACGCTGGCACCCGGCCAGTACCACCTGGTCCAGCTCGTCGGCGGCGCCAACGGCGCTCCGCTGCCCGCGCCGGACAGCACCGGCGCCATCAACATGAGCGGCAGCGCCGGCAAGGTCGTCCTGGCCCGCTCGGCGGAGGGGCTGGCCTGCAACGGGGGCTCCACCCCCTGTACGGCGGAGCAGGCGGCGCTGATCGCCGATCTCATCGGATACGGCACCGCGAACTACTTCGAGGGCACCGCCGCCCCCGCCCTCTCCGGCACCACTGCCGGACTGCGCAGGGACCACGGCTGCGCCGACACCGACGTCAACGGCGCGGACGTGGAGACCGCGGCTCCCGCGCCGCGCAACCGGGCCACCGCCCCGGCGCCCTGCGGCGACGTCGAGCCCACCC
>NZ_NGFP01000470.1 GCF_002149035.1 Streptosporangium minutum | reverse complement strand
CACCCCGCGTCCCCGGAAGATCCCCTCCAGTCCGCCGACATGGTCGAAGTGCGGATGGGTGAGGATGACCAGCGGCACCTCCCGGATCCCCATGGACCGCAGACACCGGTCCATCAGCACCGGGTCAGGCCCCGCGTCCACCACCACCGCCCTTCCCGGCCCGGCGGCGACCAGCAACGCGTCTCCCTGGCCGACGTCACAGGCGACCAGCAGCCAGTCATCGGGCGGCCAACGGGCCACGATCGGCTCCGCCACCGTGACGGCGACGATCACTCCGGCCGCCACGGCCAGGGCGATCCGCCGTGACCACCGGCGGCGCAGCACCAGGATGGCGACCGGGGCCGCGAGGGCCAGCGCGACCAGCCCGGTGACGCCACCCGGCCACGGGATCACCGCCAGGGGCGTCCCGGCGGCGTGCTCCGCCACCTCGATGATCCATCCGGCGGCGAGACCCGCCGGGCGGACCAGCAGCTGGGCGAGCCCCATGTGCAAGGGAGCGACCAGCGCAGCGACGGATCCGAGCAGGGTGGCGGGTGCGACCGCGGGCCCCGCCAGCAGGTTGGCGGGGATCGCCACCGGTGCGAGCTGCCCGGCCATCAGGACCAGCACCGGGGTGACGGCGGCCTGGGCCGCCGCGGGCACGGCGGTCGCCTCGGCGGCCCAGCGGGGCATCCGTGTCGCGAGCCGGTCCCGCCAGCGGGGAGCGAGGACCAGGATGCCGCCCGTGGCGCAGACCGACAGGGCGAAGCCGTAGGACCGGGCGAGAGCGGGATCGAAAAGGATCAGCCCTAGAACGGTCGCCGACAGGGCGGCGACACCGTCACGCGAACGGCCCGTACCGAGCGCCACGGCGGCGACGGTGCCCATCAGAAGGGCACGGAGCACACTGGGCGACGGGCGGGCGACGAGCGCGAAGGCGAGCATGGCGGACACCGCCAGCACCGCCCGGGCCGCCAGAGGCAGCCCCGCGGTCCGGCCCAACGCGACCGCCGCCCCTGCCACGATCGCCAGGTTGGCTCCGGAGACCGCGGTGAGATGGCTGAGCCCGGCCTCCTTGAAGTCGGCTCTGACCTGTCCGTCCATGCGGGAGACGTCGCCGACGACGAGCCCCGGCAACAGGCCTCGCTGGGGCGGTGGCAGCACGCCGGAGGCCTCCCGCAGCCCCGACCGGAGCGCCCCGGCCGCACGCTGCGCCCATGAGGGCCCGCCCATGATTCGCGGCGGCCCCCGTACCAGCACCACCGCTGCGAGCAGCTCGCCGGAGTCGGCCGGGCCGAACCGGCCCTGGACGGCGATCCGCTGGCTCGGAAGCAGGGACCGCCACTCCCCTCCCGAAGCAAGCATCACCACCGGAGCCCGCAACGTCACCCTGGCCGGCCCTGTCCCGATCGCCTCGATCCGCGCGGGCACCACGAAACTCTCCCTCCGGAACGGCCCTCCGCGCTGCGCCGGCTCCCGGGGATCGTCCGTCACCACCGCCTCGATCACCGTCGAGGCGCGTTTCTCCACCAGCTCGGCCACCGGCCCCGTGCTGACCGCATGTACCCGGAAGGCCACCGTCCCGGCCACGGCCGCCGCACACCCCAGCACCGCGATCAACACGTTGCGCCAGCCGGCGATCCCGCCGACGGGGATCGCCACGGCCACGGAGAGCGCGCCCGCAGCCGCGACCGCAGCCACCAGGGCACCCGCCGAGGGCGGGCAGCCCAGCAGGATGAGCGCGGTCGCCCAGGCGACGAGGGCGGGCGGAACCAGATGAAGCGCGTGCGCACTCAGGCCTCTCTCGGTCACTCCGTCGTCGCGGAGCGAGGAGGAGGCGCCGAACCGGCTCATCGCCCTGCCTCCAGGAGGTGCGGAGTCATGCGTGGACCTTCTCTCTGATCTCGGCGTACTTTCGATCGCCGATGCCACTGACCTCGCGGAGCTGCTCGACTGTGCGGAAGCCGCCATGGCCGTCGCGGTATTCGACGATGCGCCGGGCGAGCACCTCACCGACACCCGGCAGCTGTTCGAGCTGTTCGGGGGTCGCGGTGTTGAGGTCGAGGACGACCGGGGCGGGATCGGCCGTGGGAGGAGCCGCAGCGGCGGGACCGGCTGCGCCCACGATGATCTGTTCGCCGTCGACGAGCTTGCGGGCGAGGTTGAGGAGGCCGGTGGCGGCCCCCTTGCGGACGCCCCCGGCCGCTTGGACCGCGTCGGTGATCCGGGAGCCGGCGGGCAGAGTGATCACTCCGGGGCGGCGGACCTTGCCGGTGACATGGACGGTGACCTCGATGAGGGCGCCGGACCGCGAGGAACCGGACGGCGCGGGACCGGACTGCATGGAACCGGACTGCGGAGCACCGGGCTGGGGGGAAAGGGC
>NZ_NGFP01000047.1 GCF_002149035.1 Streptosporangium minutum | reverse complement strand
GGCTGGCCGTGGTGGGCGTGACCGCGACCGTGGGCGCGCTGCTGCTCACCGCCTGACCGCCTCCAGCAGGTCCTCCTGGAGCCCCACCCGGCTCGCGACGAAGTCGTGCCCGTCCCCGGAGAGCGGGGCGCAGTCGAAGGGGGTGCCGTCGAAGGCGCTGACCACCGCTCCGGCCTCCCGCGCGATCAGCAGGCCGCCGGGCAGGTCGACGATCCCGGTCCGATAGCCGATGATCCCGTCGATGTCCCCCCGGGCGAGCATCACCCAGGCCAGCAGCGGCGCCCAGAGCCTCAGCACCCGCCGGGCACGCCTGTCCAGCCCCGCCTTCAGCGCGCAGGCCACGGCGTCGCCGCGCCGCACGCCGTACCCCTGGATCCAGGCCAGCACGGGACCGCTGCCGGTCGGCCGGTACGGCGGGGCGGTCAGCGGGCCGCCCGGACCGAGCGCGCCCCGGCCCCGGACGGCCGACCAGGTCCTGCCGGTCACCGGTTCGTGCACGACCCCCAGCTCGGGCCGCCCGTTCCGGCACAGGGCCAGGCCCACGGCGTACAGGGGCAGGCCGATCGCGACGTTGTTGGTGCCGTCGAGGGGGTCGATGAGCCAGGTCCACTCCGAGTCCGCCCCGCCCAGCTCGCCCGACTCCTCGGCGATCACCGAGTGGTCCGGGAAGGCGGTCAGCACCCGCCGCAGCAGCAGCCGCTCCGAGGCCAGGTCGAGGTCGGTGACCACGTCGCCGTCGTCGCCCTTGGGGCTGACCTCGACGACCCCCCGGGTGCCCGCGGCGATCAGCCGTCCGGCCGCCCGCGCGGCGTCGACGGCGATCCGGCGGGCGTGCTCGAGATCCGTCTCCTGAACCATGCGGTCCTCCTCGGTCGTGTCGTAGAGCGGCCACCCGGCCGGGCCGGACGGTCCGGACGTGCGGTCAGGGCAGCCGCCCCGCGAGGCGCCCGGCGGCGTGCAGCGCGGCCCGCGCGGTCTCCCGCGCGTCGCAGCGGTGGCGGGGGACGAGGTGGACGCCGAGGCCGGGCGGGCCGAGCGACAGGTCGCTGCGGCCGGGACGCCCCCGGCCCAGGGCGATCGTCGCGGCCTCCCCGCCGGGGATCACGCTGGCGTGGAACACCCCGGCGGGCAGCGTGTAGGTCTGGCCGGGGCCGTACACCTCGCTCACTCCCGGCGCGCACCGGACGGTGCGCGGGGTCGGCAGGATACGGTCGCCCTCGGCGTCGCTGAGAACCTCGAAGACCCGGTGGGTGACGCCGCCGGTGGCGTCGCCGACGTCGGCGCGCACGTTCTCCACCCGGCCGTACAGCACGTGGCTGACCAGGTCCCAGCTGTGGCAGTGGATCTGGGAGGTGGTGGTGGCGGCGCGGGGGAGCGTGCCGGACCAGATGTGCACGCACACGCCGTGCTCCTCGGTCCGCTCCAGCGGCAGGCAGAGGAAGCCGAGCGGATGACGGACACCGACGACGGGCGAGGCGCCCGAACCGATGGCCTCCAGGACCTCCCCCGCCCAGCCGGGCAGGGAGCCGCGCGGCGTGCCGCAGGTCATCTCGTCGTACAGATCCTGGTATCGCATCACAGGTACGGGTTCTTGGCCCGGAGCGCCTTTCGCGTGAGGTCGGCGACGTCCCTGTCGGTGTAGGAACGGGGGAGCGGCAGGCCGAGGGTCTCGAACAGCCTGCGCACCTCCTCGATGGTGGGCTCCTCGCTGAGCGGTACGGACCTGGCCAGCTCCACCGGGACCCGCCTGGCCTGCTCCAGGCTGGCCAGCAGTTCGGTGGTGCAGCTGTCGTAGTAGAACGAACCCCTGCGGGCGATGAGCGCCCGCCTGGGGTCCTCCCCGGTGATGATCAGCGACGACGCCGAAAGGTCCCAGCGGAACGTCGTCATCGTGGCCGACAGCCCGATGTGGATCTCCAGCAGGCCGAACCGCTGGTGGTACCAGCAGCCGGCGAGGATGGTCCCGAAGGCCTCCTTGCGGGTGCGCTCGGGCGTCCAGACCTCCCCGGTGCCGTCCGGCTCCTGCGACATCGACCGGCGGAAGCGGGCGTAGGCCTCGCAGACCCGTTCGTCGCCGGGGTCGATGATCTCCAGGCGCATCACCAGCGCGCGCCGCTCCCTGCGGGCGGCCGCCACGCACTCGGGCAGCGTCACCGCGCGCAGGTAGGTGCCGGTGCCGCCCTTGAAGATCCAGCGGTCGGTGCCGCCGCGCGCCTCGGTGTGCGCCTTGGCGATCTCCTCGGCGCCGTTGAGCACGTTCACGACCGACAGGTCCTGCAAGGCCCGCCCGGCCCCGGAGACCACGCCCTCCAGCCGCTCCAGCCGCTCCGGCAGCGCCGAGGTCATGGCGAAGCTCTCCCGCGTCGCCGTCTCGACCGGCTCCTGGCGCCAGCGGTCACGCAGGATGGCGGTGGTCAGCAGGGCCAGCACCAGCAGGGTCCCGGACTCGATGACCTGGTCCCGCAGAGCCTTGTCGATCGAGTCGTCCAGCAGGCCGACCACGCCGACGCCCGCCGCGAGCAGCAGGGCGATGAAACCGTCGGCGTTCTTACCCAGCCATGTCCCGAACCGTGCCATCCGCCCCATGCGCGCTCCGCCCGCCAGTCAGCCCCGCCGTCATGGTAGGGCCATACCCGGGTCGCACTCCAGACTCCGGCCCCGGCCCCGGCCCCGGCCGATGGCGGCGACCGGGGCGTCGGCCGTACGGGGGACGGGTCAGAACCAGCCGCGCTTCTGCGCCATCGCGTGAAGACCGGCGCGGAGCGACTGCTCGACCTGGCCCGGGTGGTCGTTGTAGCGGACCGTGAAGCGGTTGTAGGTGTCATGGCTGGAGCTCATGAAGCCGCCGCGCTTGTCGGCCTCCAGGATGACGTCCATCGCCTGCGGGCCGGCGATGAAGGTCAGTTCGAGCTCGTTGAAGTGCCGGGCGTACTCGTGGCCCGCGTAGTACTCGATCTCCTGGAAGAACGGCATCTGCGAGCCGTGCAGGGTGCCGCGCTCCAGGTCGGCCTTCTTGAAGCGGAACCCCAGGTTGTCCAGCGCGCCGAGCACGTGGTCCTGGGCGGGCAGCGGGTTGACGAACAGCGGGTCGAGGTCGCCCTTGTCCAGCGCGCCGGCCAGGGCGAGCTCGGTGGAGACGCCGAGCTGCATGCCGCGCAGCGGGTGGCCGCCGATGGCGCTGATCGGGGTCTCSCACGGGACGGGGATCTCGAAGGGGGCCGACTGGGGGGCGCCCGCYGCGAGGTGGAACGGGCCGGTGATCTGCTTGCGCAGGAAACTGTAGGTCGACTTGTACTCGTTGTCGCCGCTCTCGACCTCCACCACCGCGGTGAAGTCGATGAAGATGCCCTCGACCTTGTAGTCGGAGCCGCCGCCGCGGAAGTTGACCTGCCCGCGCAGGACCTCGCCGGGGCGGACGTTGGAGTTTTGCAGGATCGTGTCGACCTCGACGCCCGCGCCGAACGCGGCCATCAGCTTGCGGAACACCATTGGGGGACTCCTGGGGTAGAAGGTTTCAGTTGGGTTCAACGACTCGCTTGACCTGGCCGTTCCCGCTGCCGAGCTGCGGCAGGATCTGGGCCAGGAGCATGGTGGACAGCACGGAGGACTCGCCGCCCGCGCCGTCGGTGCGCACGACGACCGGGCGCGGGGCGTTCTCGGCCAGCTTGGCCCCCACGTCCAGGCGGCGGCGGGCCAGTTCGTACTGGAGCACCGCCCGGTTGTCGCGGTAGGCGTCGGCCAGCCGGCGCAGCCCCTTGGCCTCGTTCTCCGCGGAGGTGAGCTGGGCCCGGCCCTTGGCCTCGATCTCCCAGCGCACCCGCTGGGCCTCGGTCTCGTGCTCCTCCAGCATGCGGGCGACGTCCTTGCGCGCGGTGTTGGCGGCGGCCCGGACCTCGACGATGCGGGCGTCCCGCGTCTTCTTGGAGCGCTCGATCTCCATCAGCAGGGTGTCGATGCGCCGCTTGCGGGTGAGCTCCCACTCCCGCTCGAAGGCCGACAGCTCCTTGGCGACCTTCTCGCGGGTGGCCAGGTGCTGCTGGTACTGGTCGGGCAGCTGCACGTCGGGGATGTTGGCGCCGGTGATCCGCACGCCGTAGCGGCCGAGCTGGCGGGTCAGGAGCTCCTGCATGTCGCCGACGTCGGATCCGCGCAGGTCGTAGGCCCGCTCGGTGTGCACGAGGCGGCTGCGCTGGCGGATGGCGTCCTGTACGGCGCTGCTGAGCACGAGGTCGAAGTTGCCGGCGCCGATCGTCCGGACGAAGGCCACCGGGTCGATGATGCGGAACTTCAGGAAGAACTCGATCGACTTCAGCGGCACGTTCTCCGCGGTCGGGCAGGCCACGATCGGCGCGGAGTAGGGGATCTCGGTGGAGGTGTCCACGACCGCGTCCACCCGGTCCCACGGCAGCCACAGGTAGTGACGGCCCGGGGGCAGGGTGCCCACGATCGCGCCCCACCGGCTGCGCACGCCGGTGGTGCCCTCCTCGATCTCGATGATCGCCCGGCGCCACAGCCAGACCAGTGCCACGGCCAGGGACAGCACCGCGCCGAGCGCGGCCAGCCCGGAGAACACCCCGCTGGACAGCAGGGCCGTACCGGCGAGGTAGAGGGCCAGGAAGACCAGCGTCAGCCAGGCGAAGCCCCGGCGGTCCTTGGGGATGACCACCGGGACGAGCTGACCGGACTCGCCGCCGCGCAGCAGCTGGCGGATCTCCGACCAGGAGGCCAGGGATTCCTTGATCTTGGAGAACTCACTGCTCATCTCTGGCCTCTTCCTGTGCGATGGGCGCCGCGGTCTCCCGTACGGCGGGCGCCGCGGTCTCCGCGACCGGGTTGAGCAGGGCGGTGATCTCCGCCTCGCGGCCCTCGACCCGCCTGCCGATCTCGGTGATCCGTTCCCTGATCGCCGTCATGTCCGCCGCGGAGAACAGCTGCGCCTCCCGGCTGCCGACCAGCTGCCCGGCCAGGGCGAGCAGGTCGATGTCGGTCGCCTCGCCGACCTGCACCACGCGGGGCAGGTGGGAGGCCACGGACTCCAGCTTGTCGAGCAGGTCCTGCTGGAACCGGTACTCCAGGATCTCCGGCGCCTCGGCCGCGCTCAGCGCGCGGATGTCCAGCGCCTGCGCCTCCAGCAGCGCGGCGTTGGCCTTGGCGGTGGACTCCGCCTCCACCAGCCGCTGGCCCGCCTGCGCCTTCGCCTGGTGGGACGCGCGCTCCAGCGCGGTGTCCATCCGGGCCTGGTATCCGGCGATCTCGGCGTGGATGGCCGAGAGCTGCTCCTGCAGCCCGGCGAGCTCCTTGATCAGGTCGCCCTCGTTCTGCTCCTTGCGCAGCTGGAGCTCGTACTCGTAGGTGTAGGCCTCCTTGGCGACCCTGATCATCTCCGGGGCGGCCAGGTCCATCCGGTACTCCTGGCTGGACGGCTCGGCGTGGGTGATGTTGACGTCGGTGAGCCGTACGGCGGGCAGGAACTGCTGGTTGAGGTTGTCCAGCATGCCCATGGTGCTCTCCCCGACCAGGTCGTAGATGTCCTCGGCGCGCTGGGCGTAGATGAGGGAGCGGGTGACCTCGCTGATGGCGTTCTGCAGCTTGGCCTGGAAGCCGCTGACCGAGCCGAGGACGAAGATGAACTCGGCCGGGTCCTCGATCCGGAACTGCAGGAACAGGTCCACACTGGCCTTGACGCCCTGCTGGGTCGGCGCCTCGCGGATGGGGGCGTTGAAGGGGTATTCGCGGGTGGTGTTGACGATGTAGCTGACCCGCTTCCACGGGTTGAGCAGTGTCACCCTGCCCGGCTCGGCGATCTGCACGAGCTTGCCGAACTTGGTGATCAGAGCCTTGCAGCCCTCGGGCACCATCACCACGCTCCGCCGCCACCACAGGAACGCGGCGGCCAGCACCAGCACGGCCCAGTAGTGCGGGCCGAACAGCACCCGCGCGCCCTCGGGGAGGCCGGTGGCGATCAGACCGGCCAGGCCGAGCACCGCCAGCACGATCAGGGGGACGACCACCCGGGCCGTGGTGCTCTTGGGGATCACCACCGGCGAGATCACGTGGACCGCCTGGCCGTCCGGGCCGTTGCCGGTGAAGCTGCGGTTGACGATCTCGCCGGCCTCGTTCAGCGACGCGCCGCGGGCCTCGATGACCGTGCCCAGGGACGCGCCCTGGTCGCGGGCGGCCAGGAAGTCGGAGGGGTTGAGCGCGAAACCCTTCTCACCGCCCGCCTGCCCCAGCGCCTGGTTGGCCAGCTGGCCCACCACCTGCCGCGGGTCGCCTCCCTGCCCTATCGCCTGCGCGGCGGCCATCGCCGACTGCATGGCCTCTCTTGGCCGGGCCATCAAACCTCCGAGGTAGATATGTGTGGAAAGCCCGATATATCACGCTTGGTAGGCGGGCGCACGCGGAAAAGTAAAGAGCATCCGGGTTGCGATCCGCTTGCCGCCCGATTGAAACCGCCTGGCGTGACGCGGCCGGCGGAGGAATGTCGGTGGCTCCGCCTACAGTGGGTGGAGTGAGGCCGGTAACTGATTTGCAGCGCAAGGTGGCGCCCTTCGAGGTCGTCACCGACATGACCCCTTCGGGCGACCAGCCCACCGCGATCGCCGAGCTCGAACGGCGCGTCAAGGCGGGTGACAAGGACAACGTCCTGCTGGGTGCCACGGGCACCGGCAAGACCGCCACGGTCGCCTGGCTGATCGAGCGGCTGCAGCGGCCGACCCTGGTCATCCAGCCCAACAAGACGCTCGCCGCGCAGTTCGCCAACGAGCTGCGCGAGATGATGCCCAACAACGCGATCGAATACTTCGTCTCCTACTACGACTACTACCAGCCCGAGGCCTACGTCCCGCAGAGCGACACCTACATCGAGAAGGACTCCTCGATCAACGACGAGGTCGAGCGGCTGCGCCACTCGGCGACCAACTCGCTGCTGACCCGCCGCGACACGATCGTGGTGGCGTCGGTGTCGTGCATCTACGGCCTGGGCACCCCGCAGGAGTACGTCGACCGCATGACCTCGCTCAAGGTCGGGCAGGAGATCGAGCGCGACCGCCTGCTGCGCCGCCTGGTCGACATGCAGTACACCCGTAACGACCTGGCCTTCACCCGGGGCACCTTCCGGGTGCGCGGCGACACGATCGAGATCATCCCGAAGTACGAGGAGCTCGCGGTCCGCATCGAGATGTTCGGCGACGAGATCGAGAAGCTCTCCACCATGCATCCGCTGACCGGCGAGGTGATCACGGAGGACCAGGAGCTCTACATCTTCCCCGCCTCCCACTACGTCGCGGGCACCGAGCGGATGGAGAAGGCCGTCCAGGGCATCGAGGCCGAGCTGGCCCAGACCCTGGAGACGATGGAGCGGCAGGGCAAGCTCCTGGAGGCCCAGCGGCTGCGCATGCGCACCACCTACGACCTGGAGATGATGCGCCAGATCGGCACCTGCTCCGGCATCGAGAACTACTCCCGTCACATGGACGGCCGTGCGCCGGGCAGCGCCCCCAACACGCTGCTCGACTACTTCCCCGAGGACTTCCTGCTCGTCCTGGACGAGTCGCACCAGACCGTGCCGCAGATCGGCGCGATGTACGAAGGCGACGCCTCCCGCAAGCGCACGCTCGTCGAGCACGGCTTCCGCCTGCCGTCGGCGATGGACAACCGCCCGCTCAAGTGGGAGGAGTTCCTGGAGCGGATCGACCAGACCGTCTACCTGTCGGCCACCCCGGGCACCTACGAGCTGGGCCGCTCCAAGGGCGACGTGGTGGAGCAGGTCATCCGGCCGACCGGCCTGGTCGACCCGGAGGTGATCGTCAAGCCCACGAAGTCCCAGATCGACGACCTGGTCCACGAGATCAGGACCCGGACCGAGAAGGACGAGCGGGTCCTGGTCACCACGCTGACCAAGAAGATGTCCGAGGACCTCACCGACTACCTCCTGGAGCTCGGCATCCGGGTCCGCTACCTGCACAGCGAGGTCGACACCCTGCGCCGCATCGAGCTCCTGCGGGAGCTGCGGATGGGCGAGTTCGACGTCCTGGTCGGCATCAACCTGCTCCGTGAGGGCCTGGACCTGCCCGAGGTGTCGCTGGTGGCCATCCTCGACGCCGACAAGGAGGGCTTCCTCCGTTCGGAGACCTCACTGATCCAGACCATCGGCCGCGCGGCCCGTAACGTCTCCGGCCAGGTGCACATGTACGCCGACCGGATCACCCCCTCCATGGAGCGGGCGATCGAGGAGACCAACCGGCGCCGGGCCAAGCAGACGGCCTACAACGAGGCGAACGGCATCGACCCGCAGCCGCTCCGCAAGAAGATCGCCGACATCCTCGACTCGCTCAACCGCGAGGACGCCGACACCGCCCAGCTCCTCGGCGGCAGCGGCCGCCAGCAGTCGCGCGGCAAGGCCCCGGTCCCCGGCTTCGCGGTCAAGCAGGTCGGCCAGCACGCCAAGGCGATCGCGGGGGAGATGCCCCGCGCCCAGCTGGAGGCGCTGGTCGAATCGCTCACCGACCAGATGCACCAGGCCGCCACGGACCTCCAGTTCGAGGTCGCGGCCCGGCTCCGCGACGAGATCAAGGAGCTCAAGCGGGAGGTCCGAGACATGCGGGAGGCCGGAGTCTCCTGAGCACCGGAGTCCCCTGAGCAGAGCTCTCCTAAGCGCCGAAGTCTCCTGGGCAGGGGTCTCCTGGGCAGAGGTCTTCTGAGCGGGGGTCTCTTGAGCACCCGGGTCTTCTGAGCAGGGGGCTCCTGGACAGGGGTCTCTTGAGCGCCGGGATCTTCTGAGCACCCGGGATCTTCTGAGCACCGGAGTCCCCTGAACAAGGGGTCTTCTGAAGCGGAGGTCTTCTTCCCGGGCAGCCGGGCCGGAGTCTCGACCGGTTGCCCGGTTGCCCGGGGATCGGTCCCCGGGCGACCGCCCCCGCTCCTTCGTCAGCTGACGCCTGTCGGCACACGACGGAGCGCGGACCAGGCCGGCGTGCGCCGAGACGGACTCCGGGCCCGGAGGCCGGGACGCGGGATCCGGCGGTTCAGCGCTGGTCGTCGGGGCGGGCGCGGTCGACCATCGTGCGGTTGTAGAGCTCGTCGATCTGGTCCAGAGGGTCGGGGGCGCGGCGGCGCGCCTCGATCTCCAGGTCGGTGCGGCTCCGGATCTCCTCGATGCCGCCGGCCGCGTGCGCCATCTGGTCGTTGAGCAGGTCGGCGCGGATCCGGGCACAGGCCGTGGTCAGCTTGGCATGGTGCTCACGCAGCCTGCCGAGCGCGGTGTGGTCGACGTAGGCGGACACGCGGCGCTCCTGGGCGTAGACGCCGAGCTGGGCGTCGAGCTGGTCGGCGTGCGCGCCGATCTCGGCCACGAGCTGCGGCAGGTCGCCGAGCCCCCATCCGTCGCGGAGCGCGTGCTCCACCGTCTGGCGGGTCAGGGAGACCTCGCGGCGCAGGTCCAGCCGCATCCGCTCGGTCTCGGCCGCGTCGCCGGTGCCCATCGCCGCCACGTGGGAGGCGACACGGGTGCTCACCTTGCGGGCCTTCTTGGTGGCCTTCTTGCCGACCTTGACCAGCAGGTAGATCCCGGCCGCTCCCATGAGAAGGAAGAACAGGAAGATCACCAGCATGATGGTGATGAAAGTGCCGATCGAAGCCACCTCCCGGCAGGAGAGGAACGGGGTGTTTCGAGCATAGCCCGCGTACCCAGGTGGGCGCGGCCGTCGTTCAGACCGGACTCCGTCGCAGCGCGCGCCGCCGCCGTACCTTGCGGATCGCCCACCAGGCGAACAGCGCCAGTACGGCCACCGCCACGATGACCAGGACCGGCAGGAAGATCGCGATCAGGCTCATGCCGAGCGCTCCGGCGTCCTCCACCGTGCTGACCACGGGCGCGCCCACCCCGGCGGTCGAGGCGTTGACCACGGGCCGGGCGGTCGTCTTCATCACGTGTACCGCCAGCGCGATCCCGATGCCCAGCACCCAGCTCAGCCAGGGGTTGTGGCTCATCCAGGTCGAGCCGTCGAGCCGGGCCGCCGCCTCGGTGGCGCTGAACACCACGCCGCCGGAGGCCGGGCGGACCACGGTCTGGATCATGTCATTGACGCTGTCCACCACCGGGACCTTGTCAAGCACGAACTCGGCGAGCAGCAGCACGCCGATGATCCCGAGCACCCACCCGTTGGACAGCCACGCGAACTCCTGTGGCAGCCGCAGCTGATCGGTGAAGTTGGCGATCAGGCCGACCACGAGCAGGGGGATGTAGGCGTTCAGCCCCGCCGCGGTCGAGAGCCCCAGGCCTGTCAGTGCCGCGAGCATCGTGCCTCCGTTGTGTCTCGTCCCCTTCTTCAACGATTCCCGGTCACCGATGGATCCCACCGGACCGCGGCGATTGCCGAGCGCGAGAGGGCCGGGCACCGGACCCGAGGAGACGGACACAAGGGGGCCGGACCCGAGGAGACGGACACAGGGCGACGGACACGGGGAGACGGACACAGGGCGACGGACACAGGGCGACGGACACAGGGGGCCGGACACAGGGCGACGGAAGCAGGACGATGGGAAACGAGGCGACGGGTACGGGGCGACCGGCAGGCGACGACGAGGGGCGCACCCCGTACGGGACGCGCCCCTCGTGTTCCCCCTGAGAGCTACTCCGGGACGGGGACCCGGAGCACCTCGCCCTTGCCGGGCACCATGGCCTTGTTGGCCACGTAAACGGCACCGTCGGGGCCGACGGCCACGCTGAGCGGGGTGACCAGCGTGCCGGGTTTGAGAAGTTCGGTGCGGGTGCCGTCGGCCTCGATCCGGTAGACGGCGCTCTTGGTCATGCCGTCGGCGGGGATCGGCCCGACCGAGCCGAGGACGACCAGCCGGCCGGCGGCGTCGAAGGTCACGTCGGCCACCGTGGTGAAGCCCTTCGCGGCGGTGGTGACCTTGCCCCGCTCCAGGCGGAGCACCCGGGCGGCGCCTTCCGGGTTCGGGAATCCGCCGTGCTCGGCGATGTAGTGGGCCCCGTCGGGGCCCAGGGCGATGCCCATCGGCACCGACTGCATCGGGATCTTGCTGCCCTTCGGCATCTTGAGCGCCGGCGGGGCGGCCACGGACCGGGCGTGGAAGACCGCCTCGGTGCTGACACCGCCCTTCTTGCTCACCCGCAGCACGGAGTTGCCCCCGGTGTCGGCGACCAGCGCGCCGCCGCCGGGCAGCGGGGCCACCCCGAACGGGTAGGAGTCGACCGCGCTGCCCTTGTCCTTGCCGTCGGGGTTGTGCCGGGTCTCGTGGGCGACCAGGTCGGCGATGGAGATCGTCCTGCCCTTCGCGGAGAGCGTCAGCAGCGTGCCCAGGGTCTTGCCCCCGGGGCCGAGCTTGGCGCGCAGGGCCGTGTCGCCGGAGAAGCCGACCGTCACCATCAGGTCGCCCTTGTCGTTGAGCGTCACGTCGTGCGGGCCGAGCGCGAACCCGCCGCTGGCCGCCGAGGGAAGGCCTCCGATGAGCACCGAGGTCTTGCCGTCCTTGAGCGTGCTCACCCGGCCGGTCAGGCCGAGGCACATCTTCTCCGCCTTCTCGCCCTTCGGGGCGGGAGGCGTGGTGCACTTGACCTTGCCGCCGTGGCCGGACTCGGCGATGTAAAGCGTGCCGTCGGGGCCGAAGAACAGCCCGCGCGGGCTGTCGAGGCCCTTGGCGACGACCTTGGCCGTATCCTCGGCCGCGTGCGCCGTCGCGACCGGCGCGACCGCCACGGCCAGCGCCGCGATTCCCCCCGAAGCCGCCGCCAGCAGCCGGCGACCAACACGAACTCCGCTCAACACGACCCCCTCCACAACCGCTCCGCCCATCCGTCGGCGGGAGCGAACAGGGAAGAAGTTATGAGCGGCGCTTACCTGCTCACAAGGGAAATCCACCCCGATCCACCGGCCGGCGAGACGATTTCCGTCCAGCGGGTGAGGGGGCGTCCCTCCTCAGGATGACGGGGGACGGCCCGGCTGGATCCCGCCGCCGGTGACGGCCTCCAGGCGCTCCACGGCGGCGGCGAACTCCTCGATCATGTCGTAGACGACCTGACGGGCCGGTCTGACCCGGTTCATCTGGCCGACGACCTGCCCGACGAAGTAGGTGACGAGCTCCCCGGCGCCGGGGTCGCCGCTGTCGGCCGCCCGGCCGATCCTGGCCATCGCCCCCTCGGCCAGCAGCATCTGCAGCGGCATCGGCAGCGGCCCCGGGCTCTCCTGCGCGCCTTCCCACTCCTCGGTCCAGGCGGACCTCAGCTGCCGGGCGGGCTTGCCGGTCCGCGACCGGGACCGGACGGTGTCGGAGGAGGTGGCGGCCAGCATCTTGCGTTTGACCGAGGGGAGGGTCTCGGCCTCCTCCGTGGTCAGCCAGACCGAGCCGCACCACACCCCCTCGGCGCCCAGCGCGAGCGCGGCGGCGGCCTGGCGGCCGCAGGCGATGCCGCCCGCCGCCAGCACCGGGACGTCCACGGCGTCCACGACCTGGGGAACCAGCACCATCGTGGAGATCTCGCCGGTGTGCCCGCCCGCCTCCGACCCCTGCGCCACGATCACATCGGCCCCCGCGGCCACCTGGCGCCGGGCGTGCTCGACCGTTCCGACCAGCGCGGCGACCGCGACCCCGGCCTCTCGCGCCTTGGCCGCCATCTCCGGCGGAGGCGGGCCGAGCGCGCTGGCGATGAGGCCGATCGGGTGCTTGAGCGCCACGTCGACGAGGCCGGTCGCGCCCTCGGCGGTCACCCGGCGCCCCACCTCGTCGGCGTAGGTCGACATGGCCCCGGTGAACGGCTCCGGCAGGTTCACCCCGTACTTGCCGAACAGGTACGTCACGAAGTCGCGGTGCCGTTCGGGGATGAGGTCGAGGAGCCGGGCGCTCCGGTCGGCCGCCGACGCGTCGACCCCGCCGGGGACGAGGACGTCCACGCCGTACGGCCGGCCGCCGACCCGCTCGTCGATCCAGTTCAGTTCCGCGTCGAGCTGCCGGGGGGAGTAGGCGATGGCGCCGAGCACGCCCATCCCGCCCGCGTTGGTCACCGCGGCGACCACGTCGCGGCAGTGGCTGAAGGCGAAGAGGGGGAACTCGACGCCGAATCTCTCACAGATCGCGGTGCGCATGCCGTGACCGTAAATCCCAGAACCTTGTTCGGTCCAGGGGGAGACGTCAGGCGCCGCCGACCGGCCCGGTTCCGGCGGCCCCGGCGGGGGCGACGCGCTGAACGGATCCGGCGGTCCCGGGAGGCGCGGGGCGCTCGGCGGGGCTCGGGGATCCGGCGTGCTCCACGTCTCCCGTGGTCCCGGTGTGCTCGGCGGCCCTCACGGTCTCGGCGGGTTCCGCGATCCCGGCGGTCCCCGCGGCCCTCACGGTCTCGACGGGTTCCGCGATCCCGGCGGCGCAGGGCGCGGCCTGTTCGGCGCGGGTGCCGTTGAGGTGGGGCGGCAGCCACCCGTCTCCGGGCACGTAACGGCGGACGACCTTGGCCGGCACGCCGGCGATCACGCTGTGGTCGGGGAACTCGCCGCGCACCACGGCTCCGCCCGCGACCACGCACTGCCTGCCGATCCGGGTGCCCGGCAGGATGATCGATCCGGTGCCCAGCCAGGAACCCGAACCGATGACCACGGGGGTGTTGCGCGGCCACTGGCGGCCGATCGGCGTCTCCGGGTCGTCGTAGACGTGGTTCTGGTCGGTGATGTAGACGTACGGGCCGGTGAACACGTGGTCGCCGATGTCGATCGACTGGTGGCCGACGATGTGGCTGCCCCGGCCGATCGAGCAGCTCCCGCCGATCCGCACGATCGAGTCCGGACCCAGGTCCACCCCCGGGCCCATGCCCGCGGAGATGGAGACGCGCTCGCCGACCAGGGTGTGCTCGCCTATCTCGATCCAGGCCTCGCCGAAGATCGCGCCGACGGGGAACGACAGGCAGGCGCCGTCGCCGAGGCGGCGGAAGCGGTACCCGGCGGGATTGGCCGGGCTCACCGCGCCGGCCGCCCGGATCGCGGCCCAGCCGCGGTGAATGAGGCCGCCGGCGGCACGCCGTACCACGCCACGAATCGACATAACCGCTTAAGTTACCGCTTGGTCAGTTTCCAATGGAATGCGGGGCGGGAGTCACCCGGACAGTTCGCAGGAACGGTTTGATATCCTGAGAGTCCGTGGACAGGTGGGCCGCTATCAGGGTGTGCCGACTGATCTATGACGACCACGGGAGACTTCTTGCGCAGCGCCGCACACACCAAGCATCTGTTCGTCACCGGCGGCGTCGCCTCCAGTCTCGGTAAGGGACTGACGGCGTCGAGCCTCGGACGCCTCCTCAAACTGCGTGGTCTGCGGGTCACCATGCAGAAACTCGACCCCTACCTCAACGTCGACCCCGGGACGATGAACCCGTTCCAGCACGGTGAGGTGTTCGTCACCGACGACGGAGCGGAGACCGACCTCGACGTCGGCCACTACGAGCGTTTCCTCGACACCGAGCTGCACGGCTCGGCGAACGTGACCACCGGCCAGGTCTACTCCAACGTCATCGCCAAGGAGCGCCGCGGCGAGTATCTCGGTGACACCGTGCAGGTCATCCCGCACATCACCAACGAGATCAAGGACCGCATCCGGTCCATGGCCGGTCCTGACGTGGACGTGGTCATCACCGAGGTCGGCGGCACCGTCGGCGACATCGAGTCGCTGCCCTTCCTGGAGGCCGTCCGCCAGGTCCGGCACGAGGTCGGCCGCGACAACGTGTTCTTCCTGCACGTCTCGCTGCTGCCGTACATCGGGCCGAGCGGCGAGCTGAAGACCAAGCCGACCCAGCACTCGGTCGCCGCGCTGCGCAGCATCGGCATCCAGCCCGACGCGATCGTCCTGCGCTCCGACCGCCCGGTCAGCACCTCGATCAAGCGCAAGATCAGCCTCATGTGCGACGTCGACGAGGACGCCGTGGTGTCCGCCGTCGACGCGGCGAGCATCTACGACATCCCCAAGGTGCTGCACTCCGAGGGGCTGGACGCCTACGTCGTCCGCCGCCTCGGCCTGCCCTTCCGCGACGTCGTCTGGCAGGAGTGGGAGCAGCTCCTGCGCCGGGTGCACCACCCGGCCAAGGAGGTCACGATCGCGCTGGTCGGCAAATACATCGACCTTCCCGACGCCTACCTGTCGGTCACCGAGGCGCTGCGCGCGGGCGGCTTCGCCAACGACGCCCGCGTCAACATCCGCTGGGTGAAGAGCGACGACTGCGAGACCCCCGAGGGCGCCGCCCGCGAGCTGGACGGGGTGGACGGCGTGCTCGTCCCCGGCGGCTTCGGCGTGCGCGGCATCGAGGGCAAGCTCGGCGCGATCCGGCACGTCCGGGAGAACAAGATCCCGCTGCTCGGCATCTGCCTGGGCATGCAGTGCATGGTCATCGAGGCCGCCCGCAACCTCGCGAACATCGAGGACGCCGGCAGCACCGAGTTCGACCCCGAGACCACCCACCCGGTCATCTCCACCATGGCCGACCAGGAGGACGTCGTCTCCGGCGAGCGCGACATGGGCGGCACCATGCGGCTGGGCCTCTACCCCGCCAAGCTCGCCGAGGGCTCCCTCGCGCGCCAGCTGTACGGCATGGCGAAGGTGGACGAGCGCCACCGCCACCGCTACGAGGTCAACAACTCCTACCGCGACGAGCTGGAGAAGGTCGGCATGGTCTTCTCCGGCCTGTCGCCCGACGGCCGCCTGGTGGAGTACGCCGAGCTGCCCGTCGACGTCCACCCCTTCTTCGTCGGCACCCAGGCGCACCCGGAGTTCCGCTCCCGGCCGACCCGCTCGCACCCCCTGTTCAAGGGGCTGGTCGGCGCCGCCCTGACCTACGCCGACGTCCGCGGCAGCTCGGCCAGGGCCGGGCGGGGAAAGTGAACGCCTCCGGGCTCGACGTCCAGGACGCCCCGGAGGAGTGGAAGGTCGTCTCCTCCGCCGAGCACTTCAGTGGGCGCGTCATCACCGCGGTGACCGACGCGGTCCTCATGCAGGGCGAGGAGGTCGTCAACCGCGACTACGTGATCCATCCCGGATCGGTGGCCGTGGTCGCGCTCGACGGCCAGGACCGGGTGCTGATGATCCGCCAGTACCGCCACCCGGTCCGCCGCCTGCTCTGGGAGCTGCCGGCGGGCCTGCGCGACGTGGAGGGCGAGCCGCTGCACGTCGGAGCCGCCCGCGAGCTCGCCGAGGAGGCGGGTTACCGGGCACGGACCTGGCACACCCTGGTCGACGCCTTCACCTCTCCGGGGATGACCGACGAGCGGACCCGGATCTTCCTCGCCAGGGACCTCAGCCCCATCCCCGAAGGGGAGCTCGACTTCGTTCACCGGCACGAAGAGGTCGACATGCCGGTGGTCTGGATTCCCCTGTCCGACGCGGTTCGGCGTGCCCTGGCGGGAATGATCCACAATTCCCAAGCCGTGGCCGGTATTCTCGCCGCATACGCCGCTTCGGCGGATGCTTTCGCCTCACTGCGGCCCGCCGACGCACCGGAGGCATGACAGGAGGACACCCTGAGCGAGACGGAGGCCGTCCTCTCCAGCTACCTCGCCCATCTGGCGTTGGAGCGTGGCCTGGCTGCCAACACACTGGCCTCCTACCGCCGTGACCTCCTGCGGTATGTGGAGCATCTGAAGAGCCGTGGACGCGTCACCTTCGGCGAGGTCGCCGAAGGTGACGTCACGGCCTTCCTGACCGCGCTCAGGGAGGGCGACGAGGAGCACCAGGCCCTCGTCGCCAGCTCGGCGGCGCGCGCCGTCTCCGCGGTGCGCGGCCTGCACCGCTTCGCGCTGCGCGAGGGCGTCTCCGGCCACGACCCGGCCCACGGGGTGCGGCCGCCGAGGCAGCTCAGGCGGCTGCCCAAGGCGATCAGCGTGGACGACGTCGAGCGGCTCATCGCCGCCTCCGGCCCCGAGGGCGCACCGCTGACGATGCGCAACCGGGCGCTGCTGGAGTTGCTGTACGGCACCGGCGCACGCATCTCCGAGGCCGTGGGGCTCGCGGTGGACGACGTCGACCTGGGCTCCGACACCCAGCAGGTGCGGCTGCGCGGCAAGGGCGGGCGCACCCGCCTGGTGCCCCTGGGCCGCTTCGCCAGGGAGGCGCTGGGCGCCTACCTCGCCCGGGCGCGTCCGAGGATCGCCGCCCACGGAAGGGGCACCTCGGGACTGTTCCTCAACGCCAGGGGCGGCCGGCTCACCCGACAGGGCGCCTGGGAGGTCCTCCAGGCGGCCGCCGAGCGTGGCGGGCTGGCAGGAATCTCCCCCCATATCTTGCGACATTCGTTCGCAACGCACCTCCTAGACGGGGGTGTGGACGTTAGGGTGGTTCAGGAATTGCTCGGCCACGCCTCGGTGACCACCACGCAGGTGTACACCCTGGTCACGGTCGACAAGCTCCGCGAGGCCTATGCCGCGGCGCACCCGCGCGCACGGCATTGACCTTGGTTATGTCCGGGCGTGCCGCCTTGCCGCATACGTGTTGACGCCATAGTGTCCGTCCGGACGGTCCGGTTCGAGGCCGTCAGGGAGGTTCGACTGGTGACTGTGACCGCCGACGGTTCTGTCCGGGGAACGACCCCCGGAAACCCCGAGAATCCCTGGGGGGACACGAAGACCGCCGGGACCCCTCACACTGGGGGAGTCCTCGGCCCGACCGGGCGACCCCGCCCGGTCTTTCCCGACCCGCCCCCTCGCACGGTGCACGGGCCGGCGCGGGTCGTGGCCATGGTCAACCAGAAGGGCGGCGTCGGCAAGACGACCACCACCATCAACCTGGGCGCGGCGCTGGCCGAGGCCGGGCTCAAGGTGCTGCTGGTCGACTTCGACCCGCAGGGCGCCCTCTCCGTCGGCCTCGGGATCAACCCCCACCAGCTCGACCTGACGGTCTACAACCTCCTGATGGAGCGGCAGATCACCGCCAGGGACGTGCTGATGGAGACCGGTGTCGAGGGCATGGACCTGTTGCCCAGCAACATCGACCTGTCCGCGGCCGAAGTCCAGCTCGTCACGGAGGTCGCCCGCGAGCAGGTGCTCGGCCGGGTGATCAAACCCCTCCTGCCCGAGTACGACGTGTGCCTGATCGACTGCCAGCCCTCCCTGGGCCTGCTCACGATCAACGCGCTGGCCTGCGCGCACGGCGTCATGGTGCCGCTGGAGTGTGAGTTCTTCGCGCTGCGCGGGGTCGCGCTGCTCATGGACACCATCATCAAGGTCCAGCAGCGCATCAACGAGGACCTGGTCATCGAGGGCCTGCTCGCCACCATGTACGACGCGCGGACCCTGCACGGCCGCGAGGTGCTGGCCCGGGTGGTCGAGGCGTTCGACGACAAGGTCTACCACACGGTGATCAACCGGACGGTCCGCTTCCCCGACGCCACCGTGGCCGGTGAGCCCATCACCAGCTTCGACTCCTCCTCGCTCGGCGCCAGCGCCTACCGCGAGCTGGCCCGCGAAGTCCTCACCAGATGGGCCGCGCTGGAGCAGTGACCGCGGTCCCGGGTGCGGGACAATGGTGGGATGACCGAGCAGCCGAAGACGGCCGACGGCACCCTAGGGGTGCAGGCGCCCGACGACACCTTCAGGGTGCACCTGGAGGTCTTCGAGGGCCCCTTCGACCTGCTGCTCGGTCTGATCTCCAAGCACAAGCTCGACATCACCGAGGTCTCGCTCAGCCAGGTCACCGACGAGTTCATCTCCTACATCCGGGCCCGCGGCCCGGAGTGGGACCTGGAGCAGACGAGCCACTTCCTGCTCGTCGCGGCGACCCTGCTCGACCTCAAGGCGGCCAGGCTGCTGCCCTCGGGCGAGGTCGACGACGAGGAGGACCTCGCCCTCCTGGAGGCGCGCGACCTGCTGTTCGCCCGCCTCCTGCAGTACCGGGCCTACAAGGAGGTCGTGAAGGTCTTCTCCGGCCGGATGGCCGAGGAGGCCCTGCGCTTCCCCCGGACCGTGCCGATGGAGGCCCAGTTCGCCAACCTGCTGCCGGAGCTGATCCTCGGTATCGGCCCCGACCGCCTCGCCCAGCTCGCCCAGCGGGCCTTCGCGCCCAAGTTGCCTCCGTCGGTCTCCGTCGCCCACATCTACCAACCACTCGCCAATGTGCGGGATCAGGCGGTTATCCTTGTCGAGCGGCTGCGGCGGGTGCGCCGGGCGACCTTCCGGGCCCTCACCTCCGACTGCGCCGGCACCTTCGAGGTCGTCGCGCGTTTCCTGGCCGTCCTGGAGCTCTACCGGGAGGCGGCCGTCTCCTTCGACCAGGTGGAGCCCCTCGGGGAACTGCACGTGACCTGGACCGGCAGCGACGACGGAGACGTCGCCGTGGCGGACGACTACGACGAGAGCAGCAAGAAAGAGCCCGCCCATGACTGACGTGGTGCCCGAACCGGACCTGTACGCCGGGTTGGAGGCCATCCTTCTCGTCGTCGACGAGCCGGTCGCCGAGATGACCCTCGCCCAGATCCTGGAACGGCCCACCGACGAGATCGCCGCCGCACTCCGTAAGCTGTCGGCGGAATACACGGAGGCCGGCCGGGGTTTCGACCTTAGAGAGGTCGCGGGCGGCTGGCGGTTCTACACGCGGGCCGAGTGCGCGGCCCTCGTGGAGCGGTTCGTCCGCGACGGCCAGCAGACGCGGCTCACCCAGGCCGCGCTGGAGACCCTGGCCGTGGTCGCCTACCGGCAGCCGGTCAGCCGGGCCCGGGTGGCGGCCATCCGAGGCGTCAACAGCGACGGTGTCATGCGCACGCTGGTGACGCGGGGGCTGGTCGAGGAGGCCGGCACCGAACCGGAGAGCCAGGCCTTGCTCTACCGGACAAGTTCGTATTTTCTCGAGCGGATGGGCCTGCGGGATCTCGACGAGCTCCCCGAGCTGGCACCGTTCCTGCCCGATGACGTGGAAACCCTAGAGGAGCACAAGTAGTGAACAGCAGGCGTAGTACCCCGTCCGGTGATGGACGCGGTCAAGGCCGTGGCGGAGCCCCGCGCGGTGGCAGTCCCCGTGGGGGCGACAACTCCCGGGGCGGCTCCCGGTCCGGTGGATCCCGTGGCGGATCGCAGGGCGGCTTCCGTTCCGACGCCCCGCGCCGTGACGACCGCGGCGGGTTCCGTGCCGAGCGCGACGGTTCCCGTAGCCGGTTCGGCCGGCCCGCCGAGGGCGGTCCCCGCTCCGACGCCCCGCGCCGCGATGACCGTGGGGCGCAGGGCGGCTTCCGCTCGGACGCCCCGCGCCGTGATGACCGTGGGTCGCAGGGTGGTTTCCGTTCTGACGGTCCGCGCCGTGACGACCGTGGCGGCTCGCGTGGCGGTTTCCGTTCCGACGGTCCCCGCCGTGACGACCGTGGGTCGCAGGCCGGCTTCCGCTCGGACGCCCCGCGCCGTGACGACCGCGGTGGCTTCCGCTCCGACGGTCCCCGCCGTGACGACCGCGGTGGATCCCGTGGCGGATCGCAGGGCGGTTTCCGTTCCGACGGTCCGCGCCGTGACGACCGTGGCGGGTTCCGTGCCGAGCGCGACGGTTCCCGTAGCCGGTTCGGCCGGCCCGCCGAGGGCGGTCCCCGCTCCGACGCCCCGCGCCGCGATGACCGTGGGTCGCAGGGCGGCTTCCGCTCGGACGCCCCGCGCCGTGACGACCGCGGTGGCTTCCGTTCCGACGGTCCGCGCCGTGATGACCGTGGGTCGCAGGGTGGTTTCCGGTCTGACGGTCCGCGCCGCGATGACCGTGGGTCGCAGGGTGGTTTCCGGTCGGACGGTCCCCGCCGTGACGACCGTGGCGGCTCGCGTGGCAGGTTCGGTGCGGACCGTGGCCGCGGTGACGCGCCCGGCGCCGGTTCCCGCAGCCGGTTCGGCAGGGCCGGTCGGGGGGACGAGGTCCAGACGATCGGCGGCAAGCGGGCCGGCTCGTACGGCGAGCGCCGTACCGTCGCCGACCGCGGCCCCGCGAAGGCCGAGCGCAGGCCCGGCGCGATCGACAACGACCGGTTCAAGACCGCCCGCCAGCCCAAGCGCGACTCGGACTTCTACGACCGCGACTACGTCGACGAGCGCGACACCACCGAGGTCCCGGACGGCGTCCGGCTGCAGAAGGTCCTCGCCCAGGCGGGCGTGGCCAGCCGCCGGGCCTGCGAGGACATGATCGGCGACGGCCGGGTGACGGTCGACGGTCAGGTGGTCCGCCGCTTCGGCGCCCGGGTCGACCCGGCCAAGCAGGTCATCCACGTGGACGGCAAGCGTCTGCCGACGATGCCCGACCTGGTCTACCTCGCCATCAACAAGCCGATCGGCGTCGTCAGCACCATGTCCGACCCCGACGGCCGCCCCTCGCTGGCCGACTTCGTGGCCGACCGCACCGAGCGGCTGTTCCACGTGGGCCGCCTGGACACCGAGACCGAGGGCCTCATCCTGCTCACCAACGACGGCGAGCTGGCCAACCGGCTCACCCACCCGAGCTACGGCGTGCAGAAGAAGTACTGGGCGAAGGTCCCCGGCAGGATCGAGCGTGACCTGGGCCGTCGCCTGAAGAAGGGCATCGAGCTGGAGGACGGCATCGCCAAGGCCGACTCCTTCACCCTGGTGCAGGAGCACGGGCAGCAGGCCCTGGTGGAGGTCGTCCTGCACGAGGGCCGCAAGCACATCGTCCGCCGCATGCTGGAGGAGGTCGGGCACCCGGTCATCGACCTGGCCCGCATCGAGTTCGGCCCGGTGAAGCTCGGCCGTCTCAAGCCGGGTACGGTGCGCGCGCTGACCGTCAAGGAAGTCGGCGAGCTCTACGCCGCCGTCGGCCTGTAACCTTCCGTAATACGTAGGTTTAGGACACGCCGGACCACCCCGCGGGGTGGTCCGGCGTGAACGGTATGGAGGAGCGACGATGGTGCGGGCGATCCGGGGCGCGATCCAGGTCGACGGCAACGACCGGGAGGCCATCCTGTCCGGGGTGACCGAGCTTGTCACCGAGGTGATGGGGCGCAACAGGCTCACCACCGACGACGTGATCAGCGTGATCTTCACGGCCACGCCCGACCTGACCGCGGAGTTCCCCGCCCTGGCCGCGCGCAAGCTCGGCTTCCACGACGTCCCGCTGATCTGCGCGTCCGAGATCGACGTCCCGGGCGCGCTGCCCCATGTCGTCCGGCTGATGGCCCACGTGGAGACCGACCGGCCCCGCCAGGACATCCAGCACGTCTACCTGCGCGGCGCGGTGGCCCTGCGCGTCGACATCGCCCAGTGATCCCCTCATGCGGCACCACGTCCGAGAAGTCCAGGGAGCACGCGTGAGCAGTCCCGAGAGCGTCCTCGTCGTCGGCACCGGCCTGATCGGCACCTCGGTCGCCCTGGCCCTGCGGGAGCAGGGCGTCACCGTCTACCTGGCCGACCGCGACGCGGGAGCCGTACGGCTGGCGCGGGAGCTGGGCGCCGGCACCGAGTGGACCGCCGGGCGGACCGTGGACCTCGCGGTCATCGCGGTCCCCCCGCAGGTGGTCGCCGCTCAGCTCGCCGACCTCCAGCGGGCCGGGGCCGCCCGGTTCTACACCGACGTGGCCAGCGTCAAGGCGCTGCCGCTCCGGCAGGCCGCGGACCTCGGCTGTGATCTGACCACCTACGTCGCCGGGCACCCGCTGGCGGGCCGGGAGCGCTCGGGGCCCGCCGCGGCCCGGGCCGACCTGTTCCTGGGCCGCCCGTGGGCGCTGTGCCCGACGGAGGAGACCTCGCCCGACGCGGTGGAGGTCCTGCTCGGGCTGATCAAGCTCTGCGGCGGCGAGGCCGTCCGGGTCGACGCCGCCGAGCACGACAGGGCCGTCGCGATCGTCTCGCACGCCCCGCATGTGACCGCCTCCGCGGTGGCGGCCCGGCTCGCCGACGCGCCGGCGACCGCGCTCGGCCTGGCCGGGCAGGGCGTCCGTGACGTCACGCGCATCGCGGCCGGCGACCCGGGCCTGTGGACCGGGATCCTGTCGGGCAACGCGCTGCCGGTGGCCGACGTGCTGGAGGCGGTGGCCGCGGACCTGGCGGCCGCGGCCGCCTCGCTGCGGGCCTCCGCGGATCCGGCGGCCATGGGCCAGGTCACCGAGCTGCTGAACCGAGGCGTCGCGGGCACGGGCCGGATCCCCGGCAAGCACGGAGGTCCGGCGCGCACCTATGCGACAGTCCAGGTCATCATCGGTGACCGTCCGGGCGAGCTGGCCAAGCTGTTCCTGGTGGCCGAGGCGGCGGGCGTCAACATCGAGGACGTCCGGCTGGAGCACGCCCCCGGGCTGCCGCTGGGCGCCGCCGACCTGTCGGTGCAGCCGGAGGCGGTGGCGGTGCTCTCCGAGGCCCTGCGCGCGCACGGCTGGCATCTGCCGTAACGGGTCCGTTCCGCGGCCCGCTCCGGCGGGCCGCGGAGCGCTCGGGGCGATCGATGCGTGCTTCCGCCTCCGCTCCCGGTAGCCTCGTACGGACAACTGAAGCGGGCTGTAAGGGAGAGGCGTCGTGACCGGACTGGTCGTCGCCATGGACGGTCCTTCGGGGTCGGGCAAGTCGAGCGCGTCGCGCGGTGTCGCGCGGGCACTGGGGCTGCGTTATCTCGACACCGGAGCGATGTACCGGGCGATCACCTGGTGGATGCTGGAGCGAGGGGTCGACCTCGCCGATCCGGAGGCGATCGCGGCCAGGGCCCTGGACCCGGTCCTCTCGATGGGCACCGATCCGGACGCCCCGTCGGTGGCCGTGGACGGCGCCGACGCCGCCGTGGCCATCCGGACCTCCGAGGTCACCGCCGCCGTCTCCGCGGTCAGCGCCGTGCCCGAGGTACGGCGCCGGCTGGTGGCCGAGCAGCGTGAGATCATCGGCCTGGGCGGCATCGTCGTCGAGGGCCGCGACATCGGCACGGTGGTGACGCCCGGCGCTCCGGTCAAGGTCTACCTGACCGCGAGCGCGGACGCCCGTGCGCTCCGCCGTACGGCAGAGCTCACCGGGACCACGGTGGAGGCGCAGAGGGCCGCGATGGCCCGGCGTGACACCCTGGACTCGACGCGGAAGACAGATCCGCTCGCAATGGCGGCCGACGCCGTCGAACTGGACACCACGGCGCTGAACCTGGAAGAGGTCATCGCCGAGGTGCTACGTGTGATTAAGGAAAAGGCGTGACCGGGGAAGAAGACAGCGGCTGGATCGAGGCTGAGCTGGCCGATCTGGGTACCGAAGACAGCTCTGAGGAAGCGGGCCACGACTCCGGCCCGCAGCCGGTCGTGGCTGTGGTGGGCCGCCCCAACGTGGGCAAGTCCACCCTGGTCAACCGGATCATCGGCCGCCGGGAGGCGGTCGTGGAGGACGTGCCGGGCGTGACCCGTGACCGGGTCACCTACGACGCCACCTGGCGTGGACGCCGGTTCACGGTGGTCGACACCGGTGGCTGGGATCCCGACGCGACCGGCATGGCACTGAAGATCGCCGAGCAGGCGCAGGTCGCGGCCGAGCTGGCCGACGTGATCCTGTTCGTGACGGACGCCGTGGTGGGCGTGACCGACGCCGACGAGATCGTCGGCCACGTGCTGCGCGGCTCCGGCAAGCCGGTCATCCTGGCCGCCAACAAGGTCGACAACCAGCAGATGGAGCTGGAGGCCGCCGGTCTCTGGTCCCTCGGCCTGGGGGAGCCGCAGCCGGTCTCGGCCCTGCACGGCCGTTCCAGCGGCGACCTGCTGGACGTGATCCTGGACAAGCTGCCGGAGACGCCGCAGCAGCGTTTCGGCGTCGAGCGCGGCCCGCGCCGGGTGGCCCTGGTGGGCAAGCCCAACGTGGGCAAGTCATCGCTGCTGAACAAGCTGGCGGGCGAGGAGCGCGTGCTGGTCGACCCGATGGCGGGGACCACCCGTGACCCGGTCGACGAGCTGATCCAGCTCGGTGGCAAGACCTGGCGCTTCGTGGACACCGCCGGCATCCGCCGGCGCGACCGGGAGCTGAAGGGCGCCGACTTCTACGCGAGCATGCGCACCCGGGGCGCCCTGGAGCGCTCGGAGATCGCGGTCGTGCTCATCGACGCCAGCGACGTGCTGACCGAGCAGGATCTGCGGATCATCTCCCTGGTGATCGAGTCGGGCCGTGCCATGGTCGTGGCGTTCAACAAGTGGGACCTCCTCGACGAGGACCGCCGCTACTACCTGGAGAAGGAGATCGACCGCCAGCTCGTCCGCGTGCCGTGGGCGCTGCGCGTCAACATCTCCGCCAAGACCGGCTGGCACGTGGAGAAGCTCGTCCCGGCCATCGAGAAGGCGCTGGACTCCTGGTCCACCCGGGTCCCCACGGCCCGCCTCAACGCCTTCCTCACCGACCTGGTCGCGGCCACCCCGCCCCCGGTCCGCGGCGGCAAGCAGCCCAAGATCCTCTTCGCCACCCAGGCGTCGACGGAGCCGCCCAAGTTCGTGCTGTTCACCTCGGGCTTCCTCGAGGAGACCTACCGCCGCTTCATCGAGCGCCGGATCCGCGAGGAGTTCGGCTTCGCGGGCTCTCCGCTGGAGGTCACGATGAAGATCCGTGACAAGCGAGGGGCACAGAAGAAGAAATGACCGCCTGATCGGACGGCCCGGCCCGCGCCGGGCCGTCCGTCGTCTCCGGACTCCCGCGCCGATTGGCCGGCGGTGTGGTCCGCCGCGCCGGGCTGTCCGTCGTCCCCGGGCTCCCGCGCCGATTGGCCGGCGGAGTGGTCCGCCGCGCCGGGCTGTCCGTCGTCTCCGGGCTCCCGCGCCGGGAGGCCGGGCGGCGTGGTCCGCCGCACCGGGCCGGACGACCTCCGCCTTCCGCGGAGGGGCATCCGGGACACCTGCCTACGTCCTACCGGCCTAGGCTTTACGTGCTCGTGTATCACGGGATAGGTACCTATATAGGTATTTATCCCGTTCCGCTGCCGTCTTTCCGGAGGAGATGCTGGTCACGTCGGCAAGCACTCCGGCGCGACCAGCAAAGGATCGAAGGTACGAGCCATGTGTCAGCACCAACCCCTGTGCCCTCCCGCAAGCGCTCCGGATCGTGAGGCCGCCTCGCTCGTGGCCTTCCACCCCGCGCAGGGATGGGGGTTGCTCTGCAACGGCGTGGTGGTCTTCGAGGACACCGGTGAGCTCCTGCCCGACGGAAGCAGCGTCTCCGCCCGCCGCGATCTCTGCGAGCAGGTGGCATGAACCCGGTCTCCGCTCCCGCTGACCGCCGAGCGGGTACGTCGTGCCTGCTGGCTCCGGCCGAGGTCCTTTCCGTGAACCGCTACGCGCGCTTCCGGCACCGGCCCAGGACCACCGCTATCCAGCTCGGTGAACGTGTGGCCCGCCCTCCAGAGGAGCCCCCTGCCCCGGAGGTCTCCTGGCCGCTCCCGCCCGAGCCGCGCTCCGTGCCCCGGGCGCGGCGACTGGTCCGCGCCCAGCTGGCGGAGTGGGGGCTGGAGGAGCAGAGCGAGGTCGCCGAACTGCTCGTCAGCGAGCTGGTCACCAACGCGCTGGACCATGCGAGGGGGACGATCCGGCTCACCCTCTGCCGCCAGGACGGCCTGCTGCGCTGCGAGGTCGAGGACGCCCATCCCGCGGCGCCTCGCATGCGCCGGGCCCGCGATGACGACGAGAACGGGCGCGGGCTGTACATGCTCGACCTGCTGGCCTGCTGCTGGGGCAGTGCCCGCACGCCGGCGGGCAAGGCGGTCTGGTTCGAGCTGCCCGTCGACGCCCTCTCCGAGAACCGGGTCGCCTGACCCGCCCCGCCCCCTCCCCGGGTGGGACGCCGGAGCCGGTGAGGTCACCACACGGATCGGCTCCGGTGTCCCTTCGCCGTCACACCGCGTCCGCTCAGCCGCCGGGAGCGTGCCGGCCGTCCACGCTCCGGTTCCACTCGCCTACCCAGACGGCGACCTGGGCGCGTGAGGTGAAGCCGAGCTTGCTCAAAATGTGCTCGACGTGCCCCTCGGCGGTGCGCTGGGCGATCACCAGCGCGGCCGCGATCTCCTTGTTGCTCATCCCCTGGGCGACGAGCTGGGCGATCTCCATCTCCCTGCGGGTCAACGGCGCCGGCCGTCCCTCTTCCGCCTGGGACCCGTCCCCGGGCGCGTTCTCTTCGAGCGCGTAGGCGAGCGCCTCGTCGTAGGAGAGCCTGGCGCCCCGCCTGACGGCCGTGTCGAAGGCCGTCCCCCCGAGCGCCCGGCGGACACGGGACACGCATTCGTCGTGGTAGCCGGCCAGGTGCCCGAATCCGGACAGCGGCGCGCCGATCGCCTGCCAGACGGTCTCCAGGACTCCGAGCAGCCGGGCCGCCTTCTGGTACTGCTTCTCCGAGGCGGCGATCCAGGCCAGCACCTCCAGGTTCACCCCGGCTCCCAGCGGGTCGCTGAGCGAGCAGTTGAACCGCAGGCTCTCCTTCTCGAGCTCAGCCGCGCGCGGAGCGTCGCCCTGACGCCAGATCTCGATGCCGAGGGCCATCATCGCGTACGCCCTGTGCCAGCCCTCTCCATGGGTGTCGCACACCGCCAGGCACTCCTCCGCCGCGGAGACGGCGCCCGGCGAGTCGCCCAGGAAGGATCGGGCGAGGCAGAGCCGGATGAGCGCCAGCGCCAGGCCCACCGGGTCGCCGGTGGCCCGGTGGCGGGTCACCGCCTCCTCGTAGAGCGCGACCGCGGACCCGGCGTCCCCCCGGTACATGGCGACCATTCCGGAGTAGAGGGCGACGTAGGCGAGGACCGGCTCCTGGTCGAGCCGCTCCCCGAGGGTCCGGGCCTCCTCCAGCATCGCGGTGGCGGAGGCGACGTCGGCCTGGATGACGGCCAGCCAGCTGTCGGTCCACAGGGCCCGGGCCCGGGTCTCGTCCGGTGCGGTGCGGGCGGCGAGCCCCCGGCCCAGCCAGCGGCGCCCCTCGTGCAGGTAGCAGTTGGTGATCCAGTGGTAGAGCAGGTCGGCGGCCATGCCCAGGCCCGTCGCGATCCCCTCCGGCCTGGCGAAGCAATGCTCCAGGGCCGCCCGCAGGTTGGCGTGCTCGATCTTCAGGGTGGTGAACCAGGCCACCTGGGACGGGCCGAACTGCCACGTTCGCGCCTCCGCCGCCAGCTTCCGGTAGTAGTCGCGGTGCCGCCGCTGAAACGCGGCCGCCTGGCCCGTCGCGGCGAGCCGCTCCCGGCCGTACTGCCGGACCGTCTCCAGCAGCCGATACCGGATCGCCGAAGGGGAAGACGAATGGTCGTCTCTGATCAGAACGGACTTGTCCACCAGTCCGATCACCAGATCGACGACCTCCTCGCGGAGGATGCCGTCGCCGGAGCAGACCTCCTCGGCCGCATCCAGGTCCAGGCCGTCGGCGAACACCGAGGCGCGCGCCCACAGCAGCCGCTCCTGCTCGGTGCAGAGGGCGTAGCTCCAGTCGATCAGCGCACGGAGGGTCTGCTGGCGGGGCAGCGCCGCCCGTGATCCCGAGGTGAGCAGCTGGAAGCGGTCGTCCAGGCGGGCGAGCAGCTGCTCGACGGAGAGGGCCCGCAGCCGCACGGCCGCCAGTTCGATCCCGAGCGGGATGCCGTCCAGCTGTCGGCAGATCCGCTCCACGGCGTCCCTGTTGGCCTCGGTGACGGCGAAACCCGGCAGTACGGCCCCGGCCCGCTCGACGAACAGCTGTATCGCGTCATACTGCGCGAGCGATTCGAGGGAGGGCCGCGAGACGCCGGAGTCCGGCAGCGGCAACGACAGCGCCGGGACGGACAGCGTCTGCTCACCGGCGATGCCCAGCACCTGCCGGCTGGTGGCGAGGATCCGCACCTCAGGCGTGGCGCGCACCAGCGTCTCGGCCAGCACGGCGCAGTCGTGCAGAAGGTGCTCGCAGTTGTCCAGGATCACCAGGGCCTGCTTGTCCCGCAGGTGCTCGATGAGCACCCGCATGGGAGGACGGGAGGAGCGGTCCCGGATCTCCAGCGCCTCGCTCACCGCCTGGACGAGCAGCTCCGGGCTCTCCAGCGCGGCGAGGTCGATCAGCCACACGCCGTCCCGGAAGGCCCGCAGCACGTCGGCCGCGACCCGCAGGGCCAGCCGGGTCTTGCCGACCCCGCCGGTGCCGGTGAGGGTCACCACGCGGGCTCCGGACAGCAGCCGTTTGACATCGGCCACCTCGTGCCGACGTCCCACGAAACTGGTCACCTCGGCCGGCAGCCCCTGTGCCTGCAGCCGCTTCGAGGTGGTTGATGCCACCATGTTCATCAGCGCCTCGCGCCGTCCCGGCCAGCGGATCACCATGCGCTGGAACCAAGCCGACAGACCCCAGGTTATGTCCTGGCCGCCGCGTGGGTGGATGGGACCCCGAGGAACGTGATGGGGCCTCCGCGCCTTGGAGGCCCCATCACGTCATCCGCCGTGGGTCACGGTTCCTTGAGGAATCCGGCGTCCACGGAGAATTCGGCGCCGGTCGTGCTGGCCGAGCGCGGCGAGACCAGCAGGGCCACCACGTCCGCGATCTCCTGCGGTTCGACGAGACGTCCGGTGGTGAGGTTCATCATCTCCGGCGCGATCTTGTCCAGGACGGTGTCCCGGTCCGCTCCGGTCCGAGCGGCGATGACGTCGGCCGCGCCGCCCTCCTCGGTCCACCAGGCGGTCCGGACCGGACCGGGAGAGACGGTGTTGACGCGGATACCCTGCGGGCCGTACTCCTCCGACAGAGCCTTGGTGAGGTTGGTCAGTCCGGCCTTGGCCGCGTTGTAGTCGACGTTCATCGGGGCCGGTTTCCGCACGTTGACCGAGGAGATGTTGACGATCGCGCCGCCACCCCGCGCAAGCATGAGCGGGATCGCGGCTCGGATCGCGCGGACGGCCGAGAACAGGTTGAACTCGAACATCGCCCGCCAGTCCTCATCGGTCGCGGACAGGAACCCGAAGCGGGGAAGCTGCGCCCCGGGTGGCGGGCCGCCCGCGTTGTTGACCAGGATGTCCAGCCCGCCGAACGCCTCGGCGGTGTAGGCGACCGCTACGCCGGGACCCTCGGGGTGGGCGAGGTCGACCGGCGCATGGACGAGATCCGGGCCGGCCAGCTCATCGAGTCCGGGACTGGTGCGGCGCGAGACGGCCACCACTCGGGCCCCCTCCTGCAGCAACGTACGGGTGGTGGCCAGGCCCACCCCCTTGGAGGCGCCGGTGACGAGTGCGATACGGCCGGACAACTGCAGATCCATGATCATTCTCCAACGGATCGAATGTCTAACGGGTTAGAAATCCCGTTAAGTGAAGGCGGCGTAATTCCTTTGCCGATGAAACTCTTGACCCCTTTGCTGGGCGGGGACGGTTGTCGCGTGTGACGGTCAGGTGCTGTCGCCGGCAGGTCTCCGCCGCCCCTGCCTCTGGCGACGCCTGCCTGACTGCGCGTTACGGCGGGTCGACGGCCTCGGCCGTGATGAGCAGCCGAGCTGAGACCCGGGTGCGGCGGTGGTGGCGGTCCGGCCGGCGAAAGTGCCGGTGCCGAAGCTCGGCGCGGGGACCTTGAGCCCGGACGCGCCCGGTCGTCTGTGTTCCATGAGGTGGCTCTCTCTGTGCTTCATGGCTGTGGTCGCCAGGTGGCGCCGTCGGCGTCCTGGTGTACGCGGCCGAACACCACGTCGGCGAAGTGCACGCCGAAGCCGATAGTGTCGGGACGCTGGAGCTCGGCCAGCAGCCAGTGGCGCAGGCGGGCCGAGACGGCGGGGTCGTGATCGGCGGCGGCGGACCACGCCGGGTGACGTACCTGGATGGGAGAGTGCAGCGCGTCGCCGAAGGCGATCAGCCGCTGCCCGCCCGCGGTGATCGTGAAGGCGGTGTGCCCCGCCGTGTGGCCGGGCATCGCCAGCGCGCGCACGCCCGGGAAGATCTCCTCGCCTTCGCGTACGAGCCGCAGCCGCAATGTGATGGCGGCCAGCATCCCCGCGGTGACGCCGTGCGCGGCGGCCAGGTGGCGGCCGGTCCATTCCCGTTCGCTCACCAGGAAGTCGGCTCCGGTGAAGACCGCGGGGGCGACGCAGGCCCAGCCGAGGTGGTCGGGGTGCAGGTGGGTGAACGCCACCGCCTCGATCTCGCCGGGTGCGCGGCCGATCCTCTCCAGGTTGTCCAGGAGGGCGCCGCCGTGGACGGCGCCGATCAGCGGATGATCGGGATCCTCCGGTACGGCCCGCGGCCCGAACCCGGCGTCGATGAGCAGGGCCCGACTGCCGTACTCCACCAGTAGCCCGCCGACGCCCGCCACCAGATGGCCGGTGTCGTTGAGATACTCGGCGTGCTCCGCCCAATCCCCTCCGGTGGTGGCCGGCAGCCAGCCGCGTGGCCTGAGCTGCGCCACCCCGTCAGGCACGTAGGTGATCTTCAGCTCGCCGAGCTGGAGCGACCGGATCCCCGACGGCCTGCGTAGCCGCCTGTCGCCCATGAGGGCGGCGCCTTGCCGGACGGCGGCTGCCCGCTCGGATGCGGTGGGGCGTGTCGCTGAGATGTCGATCGCTTCTGTCACGGTGATGTTCCTCGAACTGGGGTCACCAGTCCACCATCAGGGAATCGGACATACGGTAACAAGGGTGATATATAGAACAACTCATTAGTGAGGTTCATCGTTCGAGGTGGATGGCATGGAACGGCACGAGATCGAGATCTTCCTGACGCTGGCCGAGGAACTGCATTTCGGGCGGACGGCAGAGCGTGCCGGAGTGTCGCAGAGCAGGGTCAGCCAGACGCTTGCCAAGTTGGAGCGCCGCATCGGGGTGAAGCTGTTCGAACGCAACAGCCGCAACGTGGCGCTGACCGCGATCGGTGAACAGTTGCGTGCGGGAATCGAACCCGCTCACCGGCGCATCCAGGAGGAGGTCGCCAAGGCGACGGCGGCTGGACGCGGCGTCACCGGAATGCTGCGGGTCGGCTTCTCCGGAGCTTTCACCGGCGACCTCATCCTTCAGGTCGCCGACGTCTTCTCGGCCCGCCACCCGGGCACCGAACTGCAGATCCAGCAGGTGCAGATATCCGATCCCTACGGCCCCCTGCGAGCCGGCGACGTCGATCTTCAGGTCACCGAACTCCCGATCGACGAACCCGACCTCACCGTCGGGCCCGTCCTGGTCTCCCAGACTCGTGCGTTGCTCATGCCGTCCGCGCACTCCTTCGCCCGGCACGCGTCGGTGAGCCTGGAAGACCTGGCCGAGATGACCCTGCTGACCGTCGTCAGCGAAAACGTCCCCGCCCACTGGGTGGAGTATCACGCCCCACGCCAGACCCCCACCGGCAGGCCCATCCCGCAGGGCCAGGCCATCGTCTACTGGGAGGACGTGCTGTCGCTCGTGCTGGCGGGCAAGGGCGTCTGCCCGGTCTCCGCCGCCGGAGCGCGCTACTACGTCCGCCCGGGACTCACCGTCGTCCCCTTCCGCGACGCCCCGCCCATCGAGTACGCGCTTGTGTGGCCGAGCGCCCGCGAAACCGCCCGGGTGCGCGCCTTCGTCCAGATCTCCCGCGAGTTCGTCGAAAGCCGCGGCGGTTCTTCCGCGGTCATCGACACGATCTGAACCCCGGTCCCGCGCTGATGGGATTCGGGATCCGTTGAGCCGGCCGGAGGGTCGAACGCGTCAGCAGCGTCACTGTGGATGTGTCACCCGGGACCCTCCGGCCCGGCGGCCGTATCGCGGGGTCCGCTCGCCGTACGGGCCGCCGCCGTGGCGCTCGCCGCGGCCCGAGCCGGTGTCTTCGTCGGCAGCCGTACCGGCGGGAGTCTGCCGGGGCGTCCCGCCGGCGGCGTGGGGCGGGACGGATACCGGTGTGAGCTGCAATCATGTGTTAATCGATATCGGTCGTGTCTCGATATCGGTATTGGACATCCGCTGGCCCGATCTGCTTTGCTCCTCCCGTCTGACGGACGAGAGCAAGGACATGGCATGCGGCATGGGCTTATGCCCGGACGGGGTGAGGGTCGGCCGGGGGCCGCGACGAAGATCGCGCGTCTTGCCGGCATGGGGGCGGCGGCGGGCGTGCTGGTCGCGGGGATCGCGCTGCCAGCCGTGGGAGGTGTGGGCTTCGGCTTCATGTCGGCGGCCAACGAGGTGAACTTCAAGCCCGAGGACCTCACCGAGCCTCCGCCGGCGGAGGTCACGATCGTGCAGGACGCCGGTGGCAACGAGATCGCGCGGTTCTACGAGGAATATCGCGAGGTCGTCAAGCTCGACGAGGTGGCTGAGATCATGAAGACGGCGATCGTCTCGATCGAGGACTACCGGTTCTACAGGCACGGTGCGATCGACATCGAGGGCACGATCCGCGCGTTCGCCAGGAACGTGCAGGCGGGCGGGGTGAGCCAGGGCGGGTCGAGCATCACCCAGCAGTATGTCAAGCAGGTGCTGCTCAACTCCGCCGACACCGACAGCGACAAGAACAAGGCACTGGAGGCCAGCTACGCGCGCAAGCTCAACGAGCTGCGTTACGCGATGGCGGTCGAGCAGAAGTACTCCAAGGACGAGATCCTGGAGAAATACCTCAACATCGCCTACTTCGGCGCGGGCGCCTACGGCGTCGAGGCGGCGGCCAGGCGGTTCTTCGGCGTCGAGGCGGACGCGCTCACCCTGCCGCAGGCGGCGACGCTGGCGGGAGCCGTGCAGGATCCCAACGCCACCGACCCCAACCTGGGCAGGAAACAGCGCGAGCGGATGTTGGACCGCCGCAACGTCGTGCTGGACCGGATGGCCGAGCTGGGCGAGATCACCCCCGCCGAGGCGGCGGAGGCGAAGGCCACCAAGCTCGGCTACAAGGGCACGGACCTGCCCGGCGGCTGCGAGGCCAGCGACCATCCGTACTTCTGCATCTACGTCCGTAACGAGATCCTGAACAACTCCGACTTCGGCGAGACGACCGAGGCCCGCGAGGCGTTCCTCAACCGCGGCGGCCTGACGATCAGGACGACGATCGACCCGGAGGCCCAGGCGGCGGCGGACAGGGCGATCAGGAAGTGGGTCCGCCCCTCCGACAGCCCGGCGGCGGCCGAGGCCCTGGTCCAGCCGGGCACCGGGGCGATCAAGGCCATGGCGGCCAGCCGGACGTACGGCCGGAGCAAGGCCAAGAACGAGATCTCCTACAACCTCGTCGCGGACGCCGCGCACGGCGGCGCCACCGGTTTCCAGGCCGGCTCCACCTTCAAGACCTTCACGCTGCTCAACGCGTTGCAGAAGGGCATGAAGGTCGACGACGGCTTCACCGTCGGTGCCGGCTACCGCGCCTCGGGCTACGCGGCGTTCAAGAACTGCAAGGACGAGAACATCGGCGACCCGACCCACACCGTCACCAACGACGAGGGCAGTCCCGGCTGGAAGACCCTGCGGACCGGCACCTGGGGCTCGGTGAACACGTTCTTCATGACGCTGGAGCAGCGGGTCGGGCTCTGCGACACGGTCAAGACCGCCAAGTCGCTGGGCATCCACCGCTCCGACGGGGCGAAGCTCCAGGAGTACGAGACGTTCACGCTCGGCATCAACGAGATGGACCCGGTGACCGTGGCCAACGCGTACGCCGCGATCGCGGCGCGCGGCAGATACTGCGCGCCGATGGCGATCACCCGGATCACGGACAGGTACGGCGAGGTCACCGACTTCACGCCCAAGTGCCGCCAGGCGCTCGACCCGGAGGTCGCCGACGCGGCGGCCGACGTGCTGTCCGGCGTGTTCACCGAGGGCACGATGCGGGGCGTCGGCGGCATCGGCCGTGACGCGGCGGGCAAGACCGGCACCACCGACGGCTACGCCTCCGCGTGGTTCGCCGGGTTCACCCCGGACCTGGCCGGAGCGGTCAGTCTCGGCGACCCGCGTGGTTCGCAGGACCACAAGCTGAGCGGCGTCACGATCGGCGGCCGGTACTACGGTGCGGTGCTCGGCGCCAGCATCCCGGGGCCGATCTGGAGGGACACGATGCTGGCGGCGCTGAGGAACGTCGAGCCGGCGTCGTTCACCCCGATCGACTCGGCGCGGTTCGGCGGCTGCGGCCAGGACTGCCGGCCCGCGCCGCCCCCGCCGGATGACGGCGGCGCCACCGAGGACGACGGTCCCGACGGCGGCGGCCCGGACGCCTCCTTCGGCCCGGATGTCTCCTTCGGTCAGGACAGCGGCGGCCCGGACGCCTCCTCCGGCCCGGATGTCTCCTTCGGCCAGGACGGCGGCGGCCCGGACGTCTCCTCCGGCCAGGACGGCGGCTGACGCGCCGCCGCCGGTCAGGCGTCCGGGTGCGTCCGGGTCACTTCACCGCCGTGCCCCCGGGCCGGTGCGGGAGCAGCAGGGCGACCAGCGCCCCCACCGCGCACAGGACGGCGGTGAGCAGGAAGATCTCGCTGTACTCGGTGTGCAGGGCGGCCCGCACCCTGCCCTCGTACTCGGCCAGCCGCCCGGCGTAGACGGCGGGGTCCACGCCGAACGGCAGTGGCGTGTCCAGGTCGGCGGTGAGCGACTGGAACCGGTGGAAACCCCATGCCGACAGCCCGGCGACGCCGAGCAGCATGCCCATCATCCGGGCCACGACCACCGCCGCCGAGGCCACGCCGTGCTGGGCGGTCGGCGTGGCCCGCAGCACCGCCGAGGAGAGGGGGGCGATCACCACCCCCAGGCCGAGCCCGGCGACGATCAGGTCGACGTCCATGCGGTATCCCGCGGCGGCCAGATCGGCGGGCCACTGGCCGATCCGGACGTAGCCGGCCGTCGCGAGCGCCAGCCCGGCCACCGCCACCACCCGCTCGCCGTACCGGCGGGCCAGCAGCCCGCCCAGCAGCGCGGACACCGAGAGCGCGACGAGGAAGCGCGACAGCACCAGCGCGCCGTCCAATGTCCCCAGCCCCAGCAGCGTCTGCGCCGACAGCTGCACGTCCACGAGCGTGACCAGCAGCGCCGCGCCGGTCAGGAAGCTCACCCCCAGGGTGGCGGAGAACGGGCCGCGCAGCGCCCCGGTCAGATCGATCAGCCGGGTCCGGGAGCGCCTCTCCCACCAGGCGAACGCGACGGCGGACACCACTCCCGCCACGATCATCGGCAGGCCCCACGACGGCAGGACCGACACACTCGGGTCGGGGTTGTAGAGCCCGGCCACGAGCAGGCCCAGGGCCAGGGCCAGCAGCAGGCCGCCGACCACGTCGACGCGCTGCCTCCCCGCCGGACCGTCCGTCGGACCGCGCGCCGGCGGGGGCACGGATCGCTGTACGGCCACCGCGGCCAGGGCGACCAGGGGGAGGTTCAGCCAGAAGATCGAGCGCCAGCCGCCGAGCTGGACGTCGCCCAGACGCAGCGTGGCCGGGACCAGGGCCGCCAGGCCCGCGCCGTACAGGGGGCCGAGCACGCTGCCGAGCTCCTGGGCCGCGCCCACCGCGCCGAGGGCGACCGGCCGGTCGTGTTCGTCCCACAGGTCGCCGACCAGGGCCATGGTGATGGGCAGCAGCGCGCCGCCCGCGACGCCCTGCAGGCCGCGCCCGGCGACCAGCCAGGGGACCGTGTCGCCCAGCGCGGTGACGACCGAGCCGGCCGCGAAGCCCGCCAGGCAGAGATGGATCAGCGGGCGCCTGCCGTACCGGTCGGAGAGCCGGCCGAGCAGCGGCATGGCCGCGATGTAGCCCAGCAGGAAGCCGGTGACGATCGGGGTGGCCCGCTCCAGGTGGTTCAGCGGGACGTCGACGTCCTTGGCGATGTCGACCAGGACGGTGACCACGACATAGGCGTCCAGGGCCGCCAGCAGCACCGCGGTGCCGCCGACGCCGAGGGCGATCCGCCGCCGGGCCGCCGGGCCGGCGCCGGCCCGGCGTCCGCTGGCCGCGGGGGGCGCGGCGGTGCCGGTCAGGTCCTGAGAGGCGGAGCCGGTCGGGCTCCCGGCCGCCGGGGCGCCGGTGGTGTCGGCCGCAGGCGCGGCGGGGCGGCGGTGTGCGGGGTCGGTCATGGGTCACTCCGCCGGCGCGGTGACCTGGACCGGCACGTCGTAGTCGCGGAAGGTGACGATCACCTTGCCGCCGTTCATCGGCAGGTCGGCCTTGAGCAGGCGGCTGGTGGACCTGTCGATCCAGAGCCGTCCGTTGACCCCTTGCGACAGTCCCGGCACCATCGTGGCGAGGACCTGCTGGGAGAGCGTGGCGGCGACCCGGTAGGCGTCGGCGCCGTCCACCTTCTCCACGGCCTCGGTCTTCGGGTCCAGCGCGGTGCTCAGAAGCTGGACGACGCCCTTGTCGGGGTCGAGGATGGCCGACGGGTCGTAGATCGCGGCGAGCTGGCTCCGCGATATCTTCTGGAAGCCGCCGGTCACGCCCTTGAAGTGGACGGTCTCACCGATCAGGACGAACTGGATCTCCTGGAGACTGCCCGCCAGATCGATGTTGATGGTGCCGTCGGCGTCGCCGGTTCCGCTGAGACGGCCGGTGGCCTTCTTGACCGGCACCGGCGGAGTGCCCTCGGTCTCCATGGTGAAGGCGGCCGACTTCGCGCCGCGCATCGCCTCCGCGGACTTCTTGACGAGCTCGCTCCCGCCGGGCAGCGCCGCCTGGTCGTCGGAGGAGCCGCCGCTGCACGCGGTGACAAGGGAGAGCGCGGCGACCAGCGCGGCGATGAGGATCCGGCGAGCAGACATGGCCGGATCGTAGCGACCGCCCGGTCACCTAAGGGAGAACCCGCCGGTATCGGTTTCGCTTCAGCGCAGGCTCTTGAGGTGGCTCACCACGGGGGCGTAGGCCGTCTCCAGCTCACGGAGCTGGTCGTCGGTGAGCAGGTCGATGAAGTGCTGCCGCACGCTGGCCACGTGGTGCGGCGCGACCTTCTGGATGGTGGCCCAGCCGTGCTCGGTGAGCACGGCGAAGGTGCCGCGCCGGTCGTCCGCGCAGGTCTCCCTGGCGACCAGCCCGGCCGCCTCCATCCGGGAGATCTGATGGGACAGGCGGCTGCGGGACTGGATCGTGGCGTCGGCCAGGTCGCTCATGCGCATGCGATGGCCGGGGCTCTCCGAGAGGTTGACCAGGATCTCGTAGTCGTTCACGGAGAGGCCGAAGGTCTGCAGGTCGCGATCGAGACGGTGTTCGAGGAGCTTGTGCGCGGCGAGGTGGGCGCGCCAGGCCCGCTGCTCGATGGAGCTCAGCCAGCGGGGCTCCTCCTCGTCCACCGGTCGCTCACCATTCCTCATCAGCTGCGCGGGCGGCTCCGTCCAGCCCGCCACTGCGCTCCCCGCGTCGGCTCGCTCCCTGCTCATAGGTGAGAACCTACCTCAGACAGTCGTTACCACCTCGTCGTAGGCCAGGCGGGGAAGGCGGTCGAACCAGGCGTTCTCACCGGGCTTGCCGATGTTGACGACGGCCAGCACGGTGTGGTCGCCGTCGAAGAACTCCTTGTCGATGCCGGCGGCGTCGTAGCCGGCCATGGGACCGGCGGCCAGACCGGCGGCCCGGACGCCCAGGATGAAGTAGCCGACCTGCAGCGTCGCGTTGAACATGGCCGACTGGGTGCGCCTCGCCTCGTCGGCGAACAGGTCCTTGGCGCCGGTGAAGTGCGGGAAGACCTTGGGAAGCTCCTCGTGGAAGTCCAGGTCGGCGGCGAGGATGGCGACCAGCGGAGCGGCGGCGGTCTTGGCCTGGTTGCCCGGGGACATCAGGCCGACCAGGCGCTCGCGGGCTTCGGGGCCGCGTACCAGGAGGACCCGGAGCGGCTGCTGGTTCATCGCGGTCGGGGCGTACTTGACCAGGTCGTAGATCGCCCGCATCTGCTCGTCGCTGACCGGTTCGTCGGTGAAGGTGTTGGCCGTGCGGGCGTCACGGAAGAGCAGGTCCTGGGCTTCGGTGGAGAGAGCGAGAGCCATCGGTGATCCTTAACAAGTTTTATGGGCTATTTGTCCGTTTAAACATGAGTGAAGATTCAACTATTCCTGGCCTGCCGGAGGCGTGGGTCACAGGCGCGTACAGTGATCGGGTGGTGGACAAGGCGGCGGAGAAGTCCGGATCGGAGAGCCTCGGCACGGTGATCGTGGCGGGCCTGGCCAACCTCGCGATCGCGGTGGCCAAACTGGTCGCGGGGCTGGTCAGCGGCTCGTCGGCGATGCTGTCGGAGGCCATGCACTCGGCCGCGGACACGGTCACCGAGGTCCTGCTGTACGTCGCGGTGCGCCGGGCCGGCCATCCCGCCGACGCCAGGCACCCCTTCGGGCACGGCATGGCCGGGTTCTTCTGGGCGCTGATGGCCGCCTTCGCCACCCTCATCGGCGGAGCCGGATTCTCGATCACCCACGGCCTGCACGAGATCAGCCACGGCGAGGAGCTCGCCGACCTGACGATCTCCTACGCGGTCCTCGCGGTCTCGTTCGTGATCGAGGGGATCTCGTTCCTCAAGGCTCTGTCACAGGTGCGTGCGGAGGCCGGGCGGCTGAAGGTGAGCCCGCAGCGTTACGTCGCCAGGACCTCCGACACCGCGCTCAAGGCCGTGCTCTTCGAGGACGGGGCCGCCCTGGTCGGCCTGCTGATCGCCGCGTCCGGCCTGCTGGCCTACCAGCTGACCGGCTCGCCCGTGTGGGACGGCGTCGCCTCGGTGGCGATCGGCCTGCTGCTGCTCGGGGTCGCGCTCCACCTCATCCGCGCCAACGTGTCCCTGCTGCTCGGCCAGGCGGCGCCCCTGAGGATGGAGCAGGAGATCAGGGCCGAGCTGCTCGCCCTGCCCGAGGTGGAGAACGTGGTGGAGCTGCTCACCATGATGCTCGGGCCGAGCGAGGTGATGGTCGCCGCCCGCGTCGACTTCGTGGACGACGCCACCGGGGCCGGCCTGGAACGGGCCGCCGACCGGGTGGAGCGCAGGCTCACCGAGCGTTTCCCCTCGATCTCGCAGGTCTTCCTCGACCCGACCCCCGGCAGGTCAGCCCAGGGTGGCCGGATGGTCGGTGACGACGCAGACCGCGACGCCTGAACCGGTCCGCCACTCCAGCAGGTGCCTGCCCGCCCACTCCAGGCGACGGATCCCTTCCCCGCCGGGACCCGCCCCCTCTCCGTCCGGGGGCGTGGTGTCCCCGCCGAGGGGGAGCGCGGACAGGTCGATCGTGCCCAGGGCGTCCAGGGTGAGCTCACCGCGCTTGATGAGTGCCTCCTTGCGGACCCACAGGCGGATCAGCGCCTCGTTGTCGCGGGCCAGGGGTCTTTCCGCGGGGGCCAGGGCGTGCGAGACCAGAGCCCTGTCCGGCGGGCCCGCGGGGACGCGCTCGGCGTCCACGCCGACCCGGCCCGGGCCCACCGCCACGCACACGTACCCATGGCTGTGCGACAGGCTGACGCCGAGCTCGGGGACCTCCGCCAGGTACGGCCTGCCGTGCCCCGGCCCGCAGCGGTCGCAGTGCTGGAGCAGCGTCAGCCGGTCCTCGGGGACGCCGAGGACCTTCGCCGCGCATCGCCGTACCAGGAGATGGGCCGCCACGAAGTCACGCCGGTCGCCCTCCTGGACGAACGCCGCCGCGCGCTCGCGCTCGACCTCGGTGAGCAGGTCCGTTCCGGCGGCGGAGTAGATCTCGTCGGTGGGACCGGCCAGCACCAGGCAATCGCGCATTTGCTCAGATTAGGGGTTTTAAGGCTATAAGAGGTGACCTATCGATGGATAGCCGGTGATGCGGCTACCGTCCCGGCCGCCACCCCGCTCGGGACGGTGGCCGGGACCCCGAGCCCCCCAGTAGGGCCATGGGCTCAACGCCGTCCCCGAGCTCCACTCGCTTCAGGCGGACGGAGCAGAGAACCGGTGCTCGCCGCCTGAAGACTCGCCTGCTCGGGCACGAAAGCACGGATGGAAGGCCGGGCCTGATGGCATGCTCGGCCGCCGCGGGCCTCGCTGCCGTGAACCCGGGTGATGGGTTGTGGCGATACATCCCTGACCGACTTCCCTACAGAAGGGCGGAGATGATCACACAACCCGCCACCCGGGGCGGCGACGCCGACCTCGTCAGCGCCTCCTGGACCCAGCCGGAGGCGTTCGCCGAGCTGTTCGACCGCTACTCCGGCATGCTCTACCGGTATGTCTCCAAACGGCTCGGCCCGGAGCCGGCCGAGGACCTCGTCGGCGAGACGTTCCTGATCGCCTTCTCCCGCCGCAGAAGCTATGACCTGGCCTACCCGGACGCCCGGCCCTGGCTCTTCGGCATCCTCACCAAGCTCATATCCCGTCAGCGCCGCACCGAGGCGGTCCGCTACCGGGCGCTGTCACGGGCGCCCGTGGACGACCACGAGGACTCGCCCGCCGACCGGGTGGCCGCCGGGGTGAGCGCACAGGCCGCCCGGCCCGCTCTGATCAGCGCGCTCGCGGCGCTGCCCGCCAAGGACCGCGACGTGCTGCTGCTGATCGCCTGGGGTGATCTGACATACGAGGAGGTCGCGCAGGCACTCGGAATCCCGGTCGGCACCGTACGCTCCCGCCTCAACAGGGGCAGGCGGAAGGTACGGGCGGCGCTGGGCGACACCAACCCGATGGTCGAGGAGGCGTGACGATGGACGACCTGAAGATGCTGCGCGACCTTGGCGCCGAACTGGAGCACCAGCCGCCGGCGACCCTGGCCCGCCGGCGCAACCGTCTGCTTGCCCTTCAGAACAACCGCCCGCCGGGCGCCCGGTCCCGCCGCCTGCGGGTGGGCCGGCCGGTCATGGGCCTGGCAGCCGCCGCCACCGTGGCCGCCGTGACCGTGCCCACGCTGGTGCTGAACGCCGGTGAGAGCGTCGCCCCTACCGGAGCCAGGCCGGTCAAGGTGACCGGCACGCTGAACATCCTCGTTGTCGGCACCGACAGCCAGGTCGGCACCCCCCGCTTTCGGAGTGGCGCGCGCAGCGACAGCATCCTGCTGGCGCATCTGCCGGCGGACCGGGAGCGGATCACGTTCGTCAGCCTGCCGCGCGACTCGATCGTCCAGATCCCCGCCTGCGGAGCGACGCCGGCCCGGAAGGACATGATCAACTCGGCGTTCGACAAGGGCGGGCTCGCCTGCACCGTCAAGACGGTCGAGACGCTGACCGACGTGCGGATCGACCACGCGATGGAGTTCAACTTCCAGGCGTTCAAGGAGGTGGTCGACGCCCTCGGCGGCGTCGAGGTCAGGTTGCCCGAACCCGTGAACGACCACAAGGCCAAGCTGACGCTCCCCGCCGGCAAGAGCATGCTCAACGGAGAGAAGGCGCTCGCCTACGCGCGGCTGCGCAGCTACGGCGACGGGTCGGACATCCAGCGGATCAAACGCCAGGTCGGACTCATGCGGACGATGCTGAGAAAGGCCAGGCAGGGACTTGCCGATCCCGTCCGGCTCCGATCGTTCCTCTCCGCGGCGACCAGGAGCGTGAAGAGCGACATGGACCTGGAGACGATGGTCACCGTCGCCGGAAGCGCCCGCGAGAGCCGGCCGACGTTCCTCGCGGTGCCCTGGCGGCCGGCTCCCGAGGACCCCCACAGGATCGTCTGGAAGCAGCCCGAGGCGAGCAAGCTGTTCGGCAGCCTGCGCTAGCCCGGTCTTCACCCGGAGGGTCTCCGAGTGACCTTCGCGTGATCGACGGGGCGGCCCTTGGCCGGCGGGATCCCCGGAAGGAACCGCGCGGGTCCCTCCGGTCCGCCACGGCCCGCGCGGGTCCCTCCGGTCCGCCACGGCC
>NZ_NGFP01000469.1 GCF_002149035.1 Streptosporangium minutum | reverse complement strand
CCCCCACGCCGACCGCGGGCGGACCCGCGGTGCCCTTCGGCGGGCACACGATCCCCTACGCCTCCGGGATGCTGCGTCCCAGTGGCGGCCAGGCCGCGATCGACCAGAAGGTGGTCGACTACTACAAGCGCTGGAAGGCCGCCTTCGTCAAGCAGAACTGCGGCAACGGCTGGTACCAGATCATCTCCCCTGACGCCGACCACCCCTACGTGGCCGAGGCGCAGGGCTACGGCATGGTCATCGCCGCCACCATGGCGGGGGCCGACCCCGACGCCAAGAAGATCTTCGACGGCCTGCTGAAGTACGTCCTGGCCCACCCCTCGTCGATCACCCCCGGCCTGCTCGCCGCCGAGCAGGACACCTCCTGCAAGAGCGTCAACGGCAGTGACTCCGCCACCGACGGCGACCTGGACGTCGCCTACGGCCTGCTCCTGGCCGACCGGCAGTGGGGCAGCGCGGGCGCCTACGACTACAAGCAGCTCGCGATCAAGACCATCAACGCCATCAAGTCCGGCGAGGTCAACCCGACCACCAAGCTGATGAAGGTCGGCGACTGGACGAGCTCCGGCGACGAGCACTACTGGCTCAGCCGCTCCTCGGACTGGATGATCGACCACTTCCGGGCGTTCCGCAAGGCCACCGGCGACGCGACCTGGGACACCATCCGCACCAACCACCAGAACCTGATCGCCTCCCAGCAGGCGAACTACGCTCCGAACACGGGGCTGCTGGCCGACTTCGTGGTCAACACCAACACCACCCCGAAGCCCGCCTCGGGCCAGGTCCTGGAGGACCCCAACGACGGCAAGTACTGGTGGAACGCCTGCCGTGACCCGTGGCGGATCGGCGACGACGCGGTGACCAGCGGCGACGCCAAGTCGCTCGCCGCCGCGCGCAAGCTGAACACCTGGATCAAGGGCAAGACCGGCGGCGACCCGGGCAAGATCGGCGTCGGCTACACCCTCAACGGCACGCAGATCTCCAGCGGCAGCGAGCCGGCCTACTTCGCCCCGTTCGCGGTGGCGGCGATGACCGACTCCGGCAGCCAGGCCTGGCTGGACGCCCTCTGGAACAAGATGCTGAACACCTCGTTCACGCCCACCGACTACTTCTCCACCAGCATCCAGCTCCAGGTCATGATCACGGTGACCGGCAACCACTGGGTGCCCTGACCCTCCCGCCCGGTACGGCTCCCGCCCGCGGGCGGGAGCCGTACCGCGTCAGTCCTGGTAGGGGATGTCCAGCCGGGAGACCGTCCGGGGACACGTGACGTCCTTGAGCACCGGCCGCCGGCCGAGCAGCTCCCGCGCCTGCTCCCGGGCGAGGTTCCAGCCGTTCCAGGGGTCGGGTGAGTACAGCCCGTTGGCCTGGACCACGTCCCGCAGCACGCAGCTCCGGGCCGGCTCGGGCAGCCGGTCCAGCGCCGGTACGGCCTCCGCCCCGAGGCTGCCCAGGTAGTCCTGGTCGATCTGCTCCAGGGTCCGGACGGCGAGCTGGGTCTCCGCGACCCGCAGATCCGGGTTCCACACCGCGAACGCCAGCAGCGCGGCGCCCGTCGTCGCGACGAGGGCCCTGGGGAACCACCCGGCGTTCCCGCGCCGCGTCAGCCGTACCGCACCGGCGACCAGGACCAGCGCGAAGATCCCGCCCAGCCACCAGATGGCCGCCTCCACCGAGGCTCGCAGCCGGGAGAATCCGTAGGCGTCGACATACAGGTCCAGCCGGTGCAGCGCGGAGACCAGGATCACCATGGTCAGCGCGCACAGCAGGCCGAGCAGCCCGGCCATCAGCCACCGGTCCCGCCCCACGAGTTCGAGCGCCCCCGAGGCGACCGCCACGATCGCCAGCACGAACACGCTGACCACGACGAGCTGGAAGAACCCCGAGCGGGCGTACTCGGCGTAGGTCAGCCCGGTGGCCGACACCAGCCACCGGGTGCTGCCGAACAGCACCGTCACCTGCATCGCCACGAACACCGCGAACAGCAGGTTGAGCGCGGTGAGCGGGGTCATCCAGAGGCCGCGGCTCACTCTGATCCGCAGGTCCGGAGCCTTCGGCTCGACCACGGGCCGCAGGCCCACCAGCACGGCGGAGGCGGCCGCGACGGCGAAGACCACGAACAGCAGAATCCTCAGCGGCACCGACTCCGCCCAGTCCTGCGCGCTGAACACCCGCTCGACGGCTTCGGCGAAGACTGCGTCCGCCGAGGCGAACAGCGCCCCGAACACCGCCACCAGCACGACGGTCAGGCCGCCCCCGAGCAGCACGGGCACCATCCGCCTGTGCAGCGGCGCCCCCTTCACCTTCACCGCCGCCGCCAGGAACCACGGCACCGGCAGCAGCCCCAGCACCACCGACGCCCCGCCCCTGGCCACGC
>NZ_NGFP01000468.1 GCF_002149035.1 Streptosporangium minutum | reverse complement strand
GGGTCTGGGCAGGGTACGGGATGGGGGGTGCCGGCTGCCGGAACACCGAACCCCTGATGATCAGCGCGTGGCCCAGACCGCCGAGCCAGTTGCCGAACAGCCCGATCATCATCGTGGCGTCCAGCCAGGTCGGGATCAGGTCGGAGTCTCCGTAGATCCCCGCGCCGACGATGAACACCCCGATGCCGAGCCCGTAGAGGACGGTGGCGAGGGTCAGCGCGGCGCTCCGTAGCCGGTACGCGGCGTGGCCCATGATGAACGGCGTCCCGATGCCGCAGGTGAACAGGGGCACCAATGTCCACACGACGCTCCACCCCGTGTTGGAGCGTGCGGGCGGCTGCGAGTGCCAGGCGGGGCCGTACTGGTGGGACATGTCGCGAACAATACGTATTTCTGAAGCTGCTTGCAGTCCTCTTCCATCAGACTCTCCCGAGGGGACCGTTGTCTTCAGGCGACGGGGGAACCGGGGTCGGGAGGGTCACCCAGGCCCGAGCGTGTGGTGACCTGTCAGGTCTGCGCATTCCGCCTCGCCTCTTTTCGACACTCGATACGGTGGGAACAGCAGTTCCAGGCGGGGTGGGGGTGTGATGCGTAGGTCCTATAAGTTCCTTTTGCGTCCCACCGTGGGGCAGGCGATCGCGTTGACCGCCTGTTTGAATGATCACCGCGCCCTGTACAACGCGGCGTTGGAGCACCGCCGCACCGCCTACGCAAAGGCGGGGGTGAGTGTCCGCTACGGTGAGCAGTCGGCGGATCTCAAGCACATCCGCGCCGCCGACGCCGGCGGGCAGGGCCGGTGGTCCTTCTCCTCGCAGCAGGCCACCCTGCGCCGCCTGGACAGGGCGTTCGCGGCGTTCTTCGCCCGGCTCAAGGCCGGGCGCACGCCGGGCTTCCCTCGTTTCAAGGGCACGGGGCGCTTCGACACCGTCGAGTGGCCCAGGGACGGTGACGGCTGCCGCTGGGACTCCCAGCCCGAACACCCCAGCGCCGCCTACGTCCGCTTACAGGGCGTCGGCCACGTCCGGGTGCACCGGCACCGGCCGGTCAGGGGCGTGGTGAAGACGATCAGCGTCAAGCGGGAGGGGTTCCGCTGGCATGTGATCGTCTCGTGTGACGCCGTTCCCGCCGAGGCGTTGCCCGCGACCGGCGCGGCGGTGGGCATCGATTTGAGGGTGGCGTCGCTGGTGGCCACCAGCCACGGTGGCCTGCTGGACAATCCCCGTTATCTCGCGGCCTCGGCCGACCGGATCGCGAGCGCCCAGCGCGCTCTGGCGCGCCGGAAGCGCGGCTCGACGCGACGGCGCAAGCAGGTGGCCCGCATCGCGGCGCTGCACGCCAAGGTGCGCCGTCGGCGCCTGGACGGCGCCCACAAAGCCGCCCTTGCCTTGGTCGGCGGCTACGACGTGATCGTGTGCGAGGACCTGCGCATCACGAACATGACCAGGCGCGCCGCCTCCAGGCCCGATGGCGAGGGTGGGTATCTGCCCAGCGGGGCGGCGGCGAAGTCGGGCCTGAACCGCAGCATTCTGGACGCGGGTTGGGGGGTGTTCCTGACGATCCTGTCGCACAAGGCTGAAAGCGCCGGTCGAGAACTGATCGCGGTGAACCCCGCCAACACCTCCCGCACCTGCGCCTGTTGCGGGCACTGTGCGAAGGAGAACCGCCGCACCCAGGCCGAGTTCGCCTGTACGGCCTGCGGGCACAGCGCGCACGCCGACGTGAACGCGGCGATCAACATCCTGCGGGCAGGGCTTGCCCTTCGCGAGGCTGCGGAAGCGGCTTAGCGAGAAGCCGCTCCCCTCAGGGAGCGGAGGAGTCACATCGGTTCCGCAGTTAGAGCGCGGTAATCGAACACACAGACTGTGGATAACTGTTGTGGATAACCGGGAGAGCCTGGGGATCGCCTCTTCGACGGGCCACCGCATTCCCGAGCGCACCCCTATGCGCCATGATGTTGAGTTGTGGGACGGATACCAGGAGTGGGGTTGGCAAAGGGGCTCTCCGTCACCCTTCGCCACATGCTGAGCCGATCGGTGACTCAGCAGTACCCCGAAGTTCGGCCGGACCTGCCACCCCGGAGCCGGGGGGTGATCGCTCTGGTCGAGGAGAACTGCACGGTGTGCATGCTCTGCGCCCGCGAGTGTCCCGACTGGTGCATCTACATCGACTCCCACAAGGAGACCCTCCCCGCCCCCGAGGGCGGCCGTCCCCGTGCCCGCAACATGCTCGACCGCTTCGCGATCGACTTCTCCCTGTGCATGTACTGCGGGATCTGCATCGAGGTCTGCCCGTTCGACGCCCTGTTCTGGTCTCCGGAGTTCGAGTACGCCGAGGGCGACATCCGCAACCTCGTCCACGAGAAGGACAAGCTGGCCGCCTGGGCCCAGAC